>JBBSOB010000283.1:0-6291 GCA_038260205.1 Phormidesmidales cyanobacterium | reverse complement strand
TTGGTTTTGGGAGTAATCGCGGCTTTTAGCTGCTCAGCCGTAAGTTTGTAGTCTGTTTGCGCGGTGGCCGAGACGATAACAGGCGTTCCGCCCGCTAGCTTGACCATTTCTGGATAGCTCACCCAGTAGGGCGCTGGAATGATGACCTCATCGCCCGCCTCGATAAACGTCTCCATCAGGTTGTACAGCGAGTGCTTGCCGCCGTTCGTGACCATGACGTTCTCGGAGCCGTAAAGCAGGCCGTTTTCTTGCTGCAGCTTGCGGGCGATTTGCTCTCTGAGGGCGGGTTCTCCCGCAACCGGGCCATAGCGCGTTTTGCCCTGATCGATGGCGGCTTTGGCGGCTTCGCAAATATGTTTGGGCGTGTCGAAGTCTGGTTCGCCAGCGCTAAAGCTGCATACGTCTAGGCCGTCCTTTTTCATGGCTTTGGCCTTTGCAGAAATGGCCAGGGTCATCGACGGAGTGACTTGACGGATGCGGGCGGCGAGCTTCATGGGCGATCGCAGGAACCTATTGCCTGCTCAAAGGGTTAGTTGAGTGGGTAATACAATACCGTAGATCGATTCTGAATCATCTGGGCTGTTGTATCGAGCAATTGGTTAAACTTTTTGAATATTTCTTGAATATTTTTAGATATCGCTGAGGTTTTTAGTAGAGTCCTCTAACTGGTTGAGGGGTTTGATCGAGCTGGGTATCGCGGGTGGGGTTGCTGGTTATGGGGGTGCCTGTGAGTGGAATGGTCGGGGCGCGATCGCACAAACCAAGCCGAGCTTCCCACCGGGAGGGAAAGTCTGGATCTAGGAAAGCAATGTCGAATCTTCCCCAGTAGTAAGTGGGTTCACCGTTTGCCCCTTCTCGGTAGGTGTCGCAACGCACGGAAGAAGAGTTCTGCACCCAATAGCCGCTGTACGATTCCCTGTCTTGATAAACGCCAGCTAGTCCGTCAATGAATATTGTGCCGCCGTTGTCACCGTAGCTCCAGATAGCTGTTTCGTTGCGGTCTTCTTCGTAGACGACATCATATTGTTCAGTTGTCCAACGTTCGTCTGCGAGTGCTTTTTGAGCAGAAAGACAGAGGGTGAGAAACGTAAAGATCGAAAGTGCAATAGTTTTGTTCATTTTTATCTCATGCCTTACGCGCCTTACACGCCTTAATAAATAGATATTCACATCATCCCATTTCATTGCTGCTTCAGCACTTGGTCTGTCCCAATCCTAATTTTTTTAGCTCGTGCTATCCGCTAGGCTATGGATGATAATTACGCGATTCTTTTGTGCCGATACTCACGTCCGTACGCGATTGGTTTTTTAAGCAGGGCTGGGAGCCAATCGCTTTCCAAGAAAAGACCTGGGATACTTACCTCGCTGGAAAAAATGGACTCATTCAGGTGCCGACAGGATCGGGCAAAACCTATGCCGGAGTGATGGGGCCGCTGGCGCAGATGCTAGCTGAGCATGAGAAGACGGGAAAGCCGCTAAACGGGTTGAGGCTGCTGTACATTACGCCTTTGCGATCGCTGTCTCGAGATATTGAGGCGTCGATTCGGCGGCCGATTGAGGAAATGGGCTGGCCGATTCGAGTAGAGTCTCGAACCGGAGATACAAAAGTTGCGGCGAAGAGTCGGCAGATTAAGAAGATGCCGGAAGTGCTGATTACGACGCCGGAGTCGCTGGCGGTGCTGCTGAGCTATAAAAACGCCGAGCAGCGGTTTGGCAATCTGCGCTGCGTTATTTTGGATGAATGGCACGAGCTGATGGCGTCTAAACGGGGGACGCAAACGGAGCTATGTATGTCTCGGCTGCGGGCGCTGAACCCAAGCGTGCAGACCTGGGCGATTTCGGCGACGCTGGGGAATTTGTCGGAGGCGGCTGAGGCGGCGACTGGACTGGAGAGCAATCCGGTGCTGGTGCAGTCAAATATTCATCGAGATACAATCATTACGAGCATTTTGCCGGAGAAAGTGGATTCGTTTCCGTGGGCGGGGCACTTGGGGTTGCGGATGTTTGAGTCGCTGGTGGCGGCGCTGGATATTGAAAAGTCTACGCTGATTTTTGTAAATACCCGGTCGCAGGCTGAGCGGTGGTTTCAAGCCCTAACCTTTGCGATGCCTGATCACGAACAGCAGATTGCGCTGCATCACGGCTCGATTGACTTTGAGACGCGAATGGCAATTGAGGCGGGGCTGCAGTCGGGCGAGGTGAAGTGGGTGGTATGTACGTCTTCTTTGGATTTGGGCGTGGACTTTCAGCCGGTGGAGCGGGTGGTGCAAATTGGCAGCGCGAAAAATTTGGCGCGACTATTGCAGCGGGCGGGGCGATCGGCTCATTTGCCGGGCGGGACTTCGCAGATGTTCTTTTTACCAACAAATGCGCTGGAGCTGTTGGAGATTTCTGCTTTTCGGCGCGGACTGGCAGCGGGACAAATCGAGTCTCGACATCCGCTAGATAAGCCCTACGACGTGCTGATTCAGCATTTGGTGACGCTGGCCTGTGGGGATGGATTCTCGGCCAAAGAGACTTTTGCAGCGGTGCGTAAAACGTTCTCTTATCGGGCGCTGACGGAAGCTGAATTTGATTGGATATTGGACTTTTTGCAGCATGGCGGAAAGTGCTTGAAGGCGTATCCGCGCTATCAGAAGCTGATTTTAGAACAGGGTAAGTATGTGATCTCCACGCCGCAGATTTCGCGGATGCATAAGCTGAGCATTGGCACGATTACGGGGAATCAACAGATAAAAATCGCCTATGCGAAAGGAAGCCGAATTGGGACGGTGGAAGAGAATTTTGTGTCTCGACTGAAGAAGGGCGATGTGTTCTTCTTTGCGGGGCGGCAGCTAGAGTATTTTCAGATGAAGGATATGACGCTGTATGTGAAAAATGCGAAAAAGAAGTCGAATGTGGTGCCGGTGTGGAGCGGCAGCTATTTAGCGATTTCGGATTGTTTGAGCCGGTATATAAGGGAAGAGATTACGCAGGTAAAAGAAGGAAATGTGAGCGCTGAGGTGGCCTGCATTATGCCGATACTGGCGACGCAGGATCGGATTTCGCATTTGCCGGGGGCGGATCAGTTTTTGATTGAGTGTTGTCGGACGCGGGAGGGGCAGCACCTGTATGTGTATCCGTTTGAGGGGCGAAATGTGCACGAGGGGCTGGGCTTTTTGTGGGCGTATCGGTTTTCGCAGTTGGCGCAGGCGACCTTTACGGTGTCGGTGAATGACTATGGGTTTGAGATTTTAGCGCCGAAAGACTATCCGTTTGCGAAGTTGTTCGATCAGGGCTTTTTTGCAACGCGGAATTTGTATGGGGAAATCAAGGAAAGCTTGAATATTTCGGAGCTGACGCAGCGGCGGTTTAGAGGGATTGCGCAGGTGGCGGGACTGGTGTTTAAGGGATATCCAAGTTCGAAAAAGACGGCGAATCAGGTGCAGATTAGTGCTTCTTTGATCTATGAGGTGTTTGCGAAGTACGAGCCGAAGAATTTGCTGTTGTTGCAGGCGGAGCGGGAGGTGATTGATTTGCAGATGGAGACTCCGAGGCTAGCGGCGGCGCTGAAGCGGATGCGAGATCTGGCGCTGGTTTGGCAGGATATTGAGCGGCCTTCGCCGTTGGGGTTTCCGCTGTTGGTGGAGCGGTTGAGTTCGCGGCTGACGAATGAGAGTTTGCGCGATCGCATTCAAAGACTAAAGCAGCAGTGGGATCAGTAAATAGGGTGAGCGCGCTAAAATGGCTAAGCTTTAGAGGCATTCTGACGACGCACTCAGAACCCCAAAGTGGAGACAATGGCTTTGATGCCTCTAGTTGTGTTCTCAGTTCAATTGCATTGATTAATAGCCTACGTTTACCTGTTTTTATAGGGAGTCTTACAACCGATGGAAAGCACTTATCTTGACGCTAGCGAACTCGAAACGCTAGAGGCCGAGCTGCAAGATTATAATCCTGCCCAAGCCGCCATTGCTCAGCTAAAGGCATCCGATGGCGATCTGACTCAGGCGTTAGAGTCGATGCTGATAGAAGAGTTTGGCCCGCAGCCTGCGTTTGCGAGTAAGTCGCTGTGGTCGGTAACCTGGGAAACGCTGCGGGAGGAGCTTTGCGGCGATGAGGGATTTTTGGGCCGGGTGAAGGAATACTCGGCGAAGCCGCAGAAGGCACCGGCGTTGATGGCGCTGGTAATCTACATTGTGGAGCAAACGACGCTGCCGATTAGTCCGTCTTTGGCGGCGCTGGTGTCGCTGTATATTGCCAAGGTGGGACTGACGATTTTTTGTAAGTATACGGAGCCGGAGCAGCCGCTAACTTTGCCCTAGAAGGCACACTGTCTCCCCGTCTATCAACCAATCTTTTACTAAAACTCGCAACGCCACTTCCCCAACTCGCTGCGCCTGCTCCCGCATCCCCAAATCCTTTACTAAAACTCGCTGCGCCTGCTCCCGCATCCCCAAATCCTTTACTAAAACTCGCAACGTCTGCGCCCAAACCTACCCATCCAACCCTTAAACCCACAGCCGCTACCCACTTTCTACCTATGCCTCTGTAATTCTACTCAAACACCCCGGTGATTTTTGTCTTCAAGCACGGGTACTTTAATTTCAACAGAATAAACGTGCCTCATCGTAGGCACCCTGTAACCGAAGTGACCACAAGTCCAATTCAAAAGTAAACTCACCGGAAGGAACAACCCATGGCCCGACGCAAAAAAGAATCTAGTACGCTCACCAAAGCTGAGCGACGGCTATCTGGGATAAAGTCTATTAGCGACAAGCTGGATTTGGGCAATGGCCTATCCGTAGTTGCTTACGAGAAAGAGATTGTTGCTTTGCGCAACGAAATTGCTGAGTACAATACGCTGCTTTCTAAGGTGGATGCTGCGTCGAACCGGGTAAACAGCGTTGAAAAGGAACTGGCTGACACGACCAGTAAGATGTTGACTAGCGTATTGCTGAAGTATGGCAAAGATAGCAACGAGTATGAGATGGCGGGGGGTACTCGCCAGAGTGAGCGGCGCAGACGGACGGTGAGTCAGCCGGTCGTGGCAGAGGCGGTGCCGGTTTCGTAAAGTCGCGATTTGCTTTTTGTCAACTTGGTAGATGCTTTAACGGGAGATGGCTCAGGTCATCTCCTTTTTTTGTGGCTTGATGACGGGTGCAGCGCTGTTAGATTGTGTGAAAGCATTAAAAACTTAGAAATAATGTTTTCAACGGCTAGTAAACTTCATCATGCGTTCCAATATTGAGCAAAACAATGGCTTCGGTATCTGTTTCTGCTATCTGCTCGATAGAAAAGATAATTCGGCAGTCATAGCCGCATGAGCAGGACTGAAGCCCATCTAGTTTTCCGGTTAGTTTATGAGTTCCTAAGCTGGGAGAAAACACATCTGTTCGCATCTGCTGAATCGTTTCCTCAATTCGTCTTTGAAGCGCTGGGTTCTTTTTTGCAAATTTGCGAAATGCTCGTTTGAACTTTGGCGTTGAAATTAGCTGTTTCATTCATCGGGTTCGTCTAACGATTGACGCAGCTCATTGATAATGTCTTCGACGGGTTGTGGCTGAAATTTGCCCGCTCGAAAATCGGCTAGTGTGGATTGCGCATCGGCAGCGATTTCTTCTCGGCGCTTTTCGATATAGCGACTTTGTAGAATTTTGATGAGCATGGCTTGCTGCTCGTTGGGTAATTGCGCAGCGTTTTCTAAAAGCTGATCGAGCGTCTGCATGTTGAGGTTCCTAAACAGTAGTGCTTCTTAGCGCTGTACTCGTAGGCATATTATAACGTTTGTGGTTACTGTCTATTCGGTCGAGGTAAAGAAGGATTGGACTTCTTCGGGTGTAGCGTTGAGTAAAGTGGCTACGGTAGAAAGCAAAGAGTCGTCCTGAGTTGTTTTGTAGAATTGGGCCAAGTTCCGCAGAGAGATACCCAAACCATGCTCATCTTCAAACTCAGCAGTAATTCCTAAGTCTTTTAAGTAAAACTCTCTCGCCTCATCTAGTGCTTCCATCGTTTCTGCCAGTTTGCCTAGCTGAAAATAGGTGGAGGCTTGTTGGTAGCGATCATTGAACTCGATTTGGATATCGAGGGCTTGTTGGAAGAGCGATCGCGCCTGCTCGAAGTCTCTGAGTTCCTGCGCGACCCTGCCCAACTGATGGTAGGTGCGAGCTTGGCTGAAGCGATCGCCGAACTCAATTTTGATATCGAGGGCTTGTTGGAAGAGCGATCGCGCCTGCTCGAAGTCTCTGAGTTGCTGCGCGACGCTGCCCAACATATGGTAGGTGGAGGCTTGTTGGTAGCGGTCATTGAACT
>JBBSOB010000282.1:0-6298 GCA_038260205.1 Phormidesmidales cyanobacterium | reverse complement strand
TTACCGAAATTAAGAGAGTCTGAGAGAAAGAAGCAAAGCCCCGATCCTTTAGGACGGGGATGTAGTCTCGCGTCTCTCGGGTGAGTGTTGACGAACAATCAATGTTTATGCAGTTAGGCATAACCTTTGTATATCAGCACTTTTAGCATGTTACAATGAATTTGGGACTAATCCATAACCCCCGCTAGCGTTTGCAGTCGATATACATCCGATAACGGGTTGAAACCGAGCCTGAACGAGTTCTAGGAAGCGGCAAAGGCACTGATCTCAAACTCACCCTGGACGCACTTTCTAAACAATTAAATATTCCAGTTTCAGTCGCGGGAGGGCATTCCGAGACTCTAAACGGACGAATGAGAGCGTGTTAGACATTTCGATGCAGTGCTTGTTGATAGCGTCTACCCCATTCAGCGACCTCTCAAGAGGCGTGGCGAGGAATCCCTGAGCCTTTAGGCCGGGGAGGATGTCAATATGATTGGTAGAACCAAACGCTGCTATACCTAATATTTATGGCCAGAACGCCGACGCTAAAGTTTGATCGTGGGACGCTGGTTTTACATCCGCCGCCGAGAGGGAAGGCGTGGATTGATTTTGCAGTTTGGGATGACCGAATTGAGCGGTTTCGGGTGCCAGCGGATCAGTATCGGCCTTTGGTGGAGGCGCTGCGGGCGGAGGGCGTGCGCTTTGAGGACGAGGTGCAGGCGTTTGAGGCACTGGACTTGCAGGCAGATCTGAAGCTGACGCCCTATGCCCATCAGCAGGAGGCGTTGGATGCTTGGAAGAAAAACCAGCGGCGCGGCGTGGTTGTTTTGCCGACGGCAGCAGGAAAAACCTATCTGGCGCAGATGGTGATGCAGGCCACGCCTAGGCGGACGCTAATTACGGTGCCAACGCTGGATTTGATGCATCAGTGGTATGCCGATTTGGAGCAGGCGTTTCCGGGGGTGGAGGTCGGTTTGCTAGGCGGTGGATCGCGCGATCGCACGCCCATATTAGTCGCCACTTACGACAGCGCAGCCATCTATGCCGAAGACTTAGGCAATCTCTATGCCCTATTGATCTGCGACGAATGTCATCATCTACCCAGTGACTTTCACCGCAGCATTGCTGAATATTCAATTACGCCTTACCGCCTGGGCCTAACGGCAACGCCTGAGCGGACGGATGGGCGGCATGAGGATTTGGATGGGCTGCTAGGGCCAGTGGTATATCGACGAACAGCGGAAGAGCTGTCAGGGACGGCACTGGCTCCCTATCAGATTATTCAGCTCAAGGTGCAGCTAAGCGAGGAGGAGCGCGATCGCTACGAAACCCTTCAGCAGCAGCGCAACGAGTTTTTGCAAAAGTCAAATATTTGGCTGAGCAGCGCGGAGGGATGGCAGCGGTTTGTGCAGGCGAGCGCCCAGTCTTCGGCGGGGCGGCGGGCAATGTTGGCCCATCGGGAGGCAAAAAATATTGCGCTGGGAACAGCCGGTAAACTGACCGTGCTAGAAAAGCTGTTGGATCAGCATTATCCAGATCGCACCTTAATTTTCACCAATGATAATGCGACCGTTTACAAGATCTCTCATGACTTTTTGATTCCAGCGATTACGCATCAGACGCCCGTCAAAGAACGACACAATATTTTAAGCAAGTTTCGCAGCGGTGATTATAGTGCGATTGTGGTTTCTCATGTATTGAATGAAGGGGTTGACGTGCCTGATGCTAGGGTGGCAATTTTGCTGTCGGGGAGTGGGTCTACCAGGGAGTATGTGCAGCGGTTGGGGCGGGTGTTGCGTAAAGGGACAAGCGGAAAAATGGCGCTGCTGTATGAGGTAGTCGCTGAGCAGACGAGTGAGGAAGGGGTGTCGAGAAGAAGGCGATCGCAGCCTGGAATTAATGCAACGAGTAAGCCAAACGAACCCAAGCAATTAACCCTTGTTCCCGGCGGAAAAAAGGAGAACACAAAATCTCCCTACAAGGTCAAAAAAGTATCGAAAGAGGATATGCCGTTAGCGGCGGAAGACTCTGCTCCGTGGCCGGAGGAATAGATGTATTGGAATAGACTGGTTTGAACAGTTCCATTTTTAGTTCCATTCATAGATCTTGTTCATATTGCCTGTGCTGCGATAAAACGCGGCGATTTGCTCGGAAGACAGTTTGGTTTGCCACCGCTGGTCTAATCGGATGGAGAATTCTTTTTCGGCTGCGGGTTTTGCTTGAACAACCGCTGACTGTTTGGGCAAAGAATCTTGATATTTGTCGATGAGAGCATGGGTGCCCGAATTCCCCGAAATAGTATGATGCTCGTGCTTCCAGTAGTTCACCATATCGGGCTGAAAGTCTAGATCTAGCCACGCGCATAAATTTTTGAGAGTATCTTCTGTATTGGTCGCAAATTCCTCGTACCGTAGCCTGAGTTTTTTGCCTGCAAAACCATCAAAAAATTTGTGTTCTTCATTAATTCGATTCATCCACAGTTCACCAAACTGTTGACCAAACTGTTCGGCACTGAGTCCTTGATAGTGCTTTCGCCTAGAGTAAGAGTTCATAACAGCCCGGCCATCGCGGATGAGGTGAATAAGCTGGGCGTCGAGCAAGCCTGCTTTAAATTCTCGGGCGGCGAGCTTTTTTTCTAGCCAATAAACGGTTTTGGTGGAGTCGATGAGGACGGCTTCATCCGTCTTAGAGGCAATGAGTGAATAAGGATTAAAAACCCGATCATTTTTGAGCAGGCCGCGCACCGCTTTTTCTAGCCTTAGCGGAATGTGCTGATGAATTCTGCGCTCGGCAAATCCTTGAGAAAGTGTCTGCATGTCCTGCTCAGAAAGGTTTTTTTGCCAGAACTGACAGTCTCCTTTGCAGACTGAGCAGAGCGATCGCCCTCTACGATGAAAATCAGGCAGATTACTCACCTCCCCAAGCGCCCTACAGTTGGAATGGCTGCCCAAAACCAGCGTCAATAAAGTAGAGCCGCAGTGGGCTGTCCCCATAATAAAAACGACTTTTTTCTTCATTGCGCTTAGCTCCATACTCAGTTATCTCAGTATTCCCGCTTTAATCCGGCCAGTGTGCCTGTATTTTATCCCTGCTTAGCATTGAAAATAGCCATTTCCGGCCTGCTTTCTCTTTCCCAAACAAATTTAGCTCAACTAATCCATTTAGCACTTTTGCCGCGTATTATAAGAGCATCCAAGATCCTCTTGAACTTCGCTAGCTGTAAAAAAATGGGGCGAATTAGCTTTAGCTGCTTGAAAGTGTTTCCTTGTAGGTTTCTTTAAAAGTTGCGATCGCTCTGAGAATAATTTTGCACTGATAGTCAATAAAATAAGTCAGATCCATATCGTCTGTTTCTATATAGAAATAGCTATAGAGACTCGTTGTTTATATCTTTGATACCAGTTTGATGCAGCTCCAACAGTAAATCCAGTGAGAATTCCTTTCTTCTCTCTTGTCAAGCAAATACCATCGTTTTGAAGTCTCCTAAGATCATCTTCTCATCCGGCGTTTTTGCTTTTATGAATATTGAGATGAAGGCAGACTGTCCCGGCCAAGTCTTATGACTTATGACTGACCGACTAGCTCCTTAAACCAGTCGTCGTTCCAGATGTCCTCGAAGATTTCATCGGCGAGAGCTTCTTGTTTGTAGTTGGGTTCAATGCGGACAGCTTGCTGAAGGTTTTCGAGGGCGCGGTCGTTTTCGCGCTGGAGAGCGTAGCAGAGGGCGCGGTTGTAGTAGGCTTTGGCGTAGTTGGGGTTGGCGGCGATCGCTTTCTCAAAACTCTTGAGCGCATCCCGATCTCGGCCTAGTTTCATCTGCACGTAGCCGCGATTGTCCCAGGCTTTAGCCAAGTTGGGGTTGAAGCGAACGGCTTTGTCGAAAGAGGCGATCGCTTCTTCATACCGCTCTAACTCGGTAAGCGCCAATCCGCGATTAAGCCAAGCCACCGCGTCGTTGCTCTGTAGCTTTACGGCCTGATCGAAGGACTCGAAGGCTTCTTCATGAGCTTGCAAAATGCCAAAGGCAACGCCGCGATTGACCCAGGCTTCGTGATAGTCGGCGTTGATGTCGATAGCGCGATCAAAGGCTTCGATGGCTTCTTCTCGTTTGCGCAAGCGGCTGAGTACCATGCCTTTATTGAGCCAGGTTTTGGCGTCGGCTGGGTCGCTTTCGATGACGGTGTCGAAGGCGCTCAGCGCGTCCTCGTATTTGCGCTGTTCTCGTAGAAGTAGGCCGGTTCGATACCAGGCATCGTTGTTGTCGGGAGCCAAGCGAGTGACTTCACGCAGGGCGCTAAGGGCTTCTTCTTTTCTGTTGAGTTCGGTAAGAACCTGGCTGCGGCTGAACTGAAGATCGGCGTTGGTAGGTTGGACTTCTAAGGCCCTGTCGTAGGCGCTAAGAGCCTCTTCATACTGTTTGTTTTTTAGCTTTTCGTCGCCGTCTTGAACGAACTCGTCGGCGGTCAGAAAGAGTTCAGGGCGATTGTCCTTAAGCCGGTTGAGCTGCTTGGAGAGATCTTCTATTTGAGCTTGAGAATTGCTCATAAAGGAATCGGCAACGTATTCGGGGGTGACTTTGCCTAGCTGCTGCATAATCTGTTGTTTTTCGGCTTCGGCTTCGCTTTCGAGAGCAACGAGTTTTGCCTGTATCTCTTCTTTTACCTGATTGAGTTCTGTGAGCGCGTTATCTTGCCGTTGATTCAAGTTAGACTCCAAAGCATTTAAGGTTTGCGCGAACTTTTCTTCGATGATGGCAAGGCGTTCTTGGGCTGATTTTTGTCGTTCGGCGGCGGCGGCGGCGAGTTCTCCAATTTGTTCGCCTAGGCGTGAGTCGAAGCTGTTGAGTTTTTCGAGGATAACGTCTTTGCGGCTCATAACGGTGTTACGAACGCCCGTAAGTTCGCCAGTGAAGCTACCTTCGATTTCTTTGAGCGATCGCAACAACTGCTGTCGTTCGCTGCTAATGCCTGATTGCAATGTATTCAACTCTTGCTCAAATTCGTCCTGTAGCTGCTTCACAATGCCGAGTGCGCCTTCTCTTTGTTCGCCTAAGTCGCTCTGTAGCACGCTGAGCTGGTTCGAGAATTCGCGGGCGGTTTCGGTAAGTTCGGTGTAGAGCTGGGTTTTGCGGGTGTCTACATCGTTGCCCATATTGGCGATTTGAGCGCGGAAACCCTCGGCAGTCGCTTGCAGTTGGTTAATGGTGTAGCTGCGTTCTTCGCTAACGCCCGATTGCAGACTAGAAATCTGTTCTTTAAAGTCGTTGGCAACGCGATCCATATCGCCAAGAAGCGTACCTTTACGACCTTCTACGTCGGCCTTAAGCGTGGCAAACTGCGTGAGAAAACCGTCAGCAGATTGACGCAGGCTCTGCATCATATCAGTTTTACGGCTTTCGACTTCGTTGCGAATGGCGTTGAACTGCGAGCGAAGTTCTTCGGTGGATTGCTGAATGTTTTGTAGCGCTAGATCTTTGCGGCCCAAGGCGTTGGCTTGGATTTCGACCAGATTTTGAGCGGCATTAGCTTCAGCAGCTTGAAGAGATTCTAAAGAGCGATCGCGCTGCTGTTCTATTCTGGCTTTGGCCTCGGCTTCAACTTCAGAGAGCTTTGGCCCAAACTCGTTTCCAGTTTTAATCAGTGAGGCAACAATTCTCTCTTGTTCAGCAATCGTTTCTGCCTGCAAGCTGCCCAGCTGATCAGAAAGCACAGATTCTTTGCGCTCAATTTCGTCAAAAAAGGCGGTTTTACGACGCTGAGTTTCTTCTTTAATAACGCCGACGTGACGAGAAAACTCAGACTCGGAGGTAGTGAACCTTTGCAGAATGCGCTGACTTTCTACAGCGGTTTCCGTTTTCATATCTTCCAAGCTTTGCTTTGCCCGTCTTTGCAAGTCTTCGGTAACAGCCGAAAAGTCGGTGACGGTGGCTTCTAGTTTCTCGTTAACGTTTTCTAACTGAGACTCCCAGTTTCGAGCGGTTTGCTGCTTAAAGGCGTCCAGATCGTCTATTAGACCTTGTAAGACCTGCCGCTGGGCGGTAATTTCTCTTTGAAAGCTGGTTGAGCGGCCCTGAAGTTCACCGGCAGCTTCATCGGCATCAGCCAAAATTCTATTCAGGCTGCGGGTGGCACTGTGAACTTTGTTTTCTAGCTCAGCTAGTTCGCTGCTTTGGGCGCTCATGATGCTGACGACTTCTCGGATGGCTGATTTGCGCAGCGACCACAGCATGAGAATACCGATGCCAAAAAGGAGAGCTAGCGCAACGAGCGTGGCGGTGAGAACGGTGTTGGCGGTTTCGGTGTCGCGCTGCTGCTGG
>JBBSOB010000281.1:0-6299 GCA_038260205.1 Phormidesmidales cyanobacterium | reverse complement strand
ATCTTGAAAGAGGGGCTGAAAATCCATCACAATCAGATTTTTGACCGCCCCAAAGGAGAGAAAATCAATCCCGAGCAAGGGCAGGTCGTAGCGGTGGCTCGGATAGATCACACTGTTAAAAATCTGCGCACTCTGACCGGCATCAATATAGGTGTAGCGGGCTTTACGCAGTTCAGCGCATTCATAGCACCAGCTTTGGATAGTAGCCGGGTGGCGGCCTCGCTCGCTGATATTGCACTCCAGGCCCGCTGGGATAGAGCGCTTATTCAGGGCAAACCTTTGGGCAAGTGAATTTTCTAAATGCTCTAGAAAAGGGCGATACATTATCCGACCGTGATTTATTTATAAGGCAATGTGTTCACTCACAATACGAGATGGCATAGGCCCCAGATGGGTTTATGAAAAACAAAGATACATTCCTTAACAGGCAGATGTCGTTGGCGAATTGGGGAGCGATTTTGAGATCTAGAGTCTATCTAGATCGGGCTATAGCTGTGCTGAGGTGCTGTGTTTGGCAGCCAGGGTAGAAACGTCTTCTGGGGTAATAAATCGTTTCTCGGAGCAGTAGGTCATCAGGTTGACGCCGTTCATCATGCGGGCGGTGCTGACGCGCACCCTGAAGTCGTCGGTGAGAAACCAGCAGCGCTCCTGGCCTTGATTGGTTTCGTAGTCGGTATCGATAGTGAGCACGCCATCTTGCCCAAACCAGTAGCGACTGACGACAGGAATGCTTTCTACGTAGCCGCGATCGCGCACCAATTTCCCCGATCGCCCGCTCTCATCGTCTGGCACATCCACCAATATCGCCGCCGAGGAAGGGGGCGCACTCTCCGACAAATTTGCCTGCCAGGCAAACGACGCCCCTCCAGTAGCCAACGCCGGATCGATGCGCTGCGACTTACAGATATCAATCACTCGCGAATCGTCCGCCTTTACCATCCCCACAATCAGCAGCGATTCGCCCGACTCATCAGCCACCACGTCAAAATGATGCACTGTGCGCTGTGTAAACCAGGTGCCCTCGCTTTTGCGAAAGAACTCAGTCATGGTCATGGGAGGGGTTAAAAGCATATCTATTGTCTTTGGGGAGAAGAGTCTGCGATTGTTATCAGTATCGTAGTTTTTATCTTATATATAAACGATGCCTTCTCTTCAAGCGGACTCTACGGCGATCGCCCCACGCGCAAATCTTGCAGGCGCTGACCTTTCAGGGGCAAATTTAGCGGACAAAGATCTCTATCGCGCAGATCTTGCAGGCGCAAATCTTGCAGGCGCAAATCTTGCAGGAATCGGACTACTAGGCGCAAATCTGACCAACGCAGATCTATCGAACGCAAATTTAACAAAGGCCGATTTACGCGGAGTCAGCTTAAATGGCGCAAATTTGACAAACGCAAATTTAACCGGCGCGTATCTCTTTCGCACTGATCTGCAGGGCTGCCGCTTAACCGGAGCCATTCTCATCGATGCCGCAATGAAGCTAGCCCTTTACGACAGCAAAACTCAATGGCCAGAAGGATTTCGCTATAAGAGCAGTGGTGCCGTTGGCCCAGGTGCGGTGCTCAGCGGCGCGTACTTAAACACGGCGAATCTAAAGAATGCTGATCTGAGCGGGGCGATGATGTTTGGCACCTATTTGAGCGGCGCAAATTTGCAGGGCGCAAACCTTTCGGGTGCGGGGTTAAGCGGTGCAAACTTGCAAAAGTCTTTTCTCATTGGCGCTAATTTACAAGGCGTGAACCTAGCCGGTACAGAGCTGCAGCGAGCTGACTTGCGGGCCACAAATCTTACGGACGTGGATTTTTCAGCGGTTGGCAGCATTGCCGGAGCTGATTTTAGTGGTGCGATAGGTCTTTCTGACCAGAGCCGAGCAAAGCTATTGAGCCACCCCGTAGCTGAGCTAGAGGAATGGAACGTGTTTACGCGGCAGACAACCCGGCAGAGTTTAGAGCTAGAGAATCAGGAAACAGAATCGATAGAATCCTAGACTCGCTTCTCCAAATACTGACCAATCATAATCTCCTCGCCTGCTCGCGAAATGATGGTCTGACGGGTGCGATAGTTTTCGCCTACGAGCTTGAGTTCTTCTTCAAAAGAGGAGCCGCCGTACTCGGTGCGCAAAATCATGGTGCGTTGGCGCAGCTTTTCCTCTGGAGTATCGCCCGCAAATCTGTACTGAGCGGTCACCGGCTTGGGCGTGGCAAAACCGCGATCGCGATACATCACATCGCCGCGAATGCCAAAGATTGTCGAACCGACCGAAGGCTTTTTACTGGGGGTGATGTAGTGACTTTCCCAGGTAACCTTAGCGCCGCAGATCATCGGTACTTGTAGGTGATGACGCTCGCCCAGTGCGGCTAGCTCGTCGCAATCGCTCTCTAAAAAGGAAATAGTCAAATCGCTAACGACTTCTTGAGCCTGGTCGTTGGCTAGCGTGTAGTAGCGGCGGCGAGACTGCCAGTTGCCTTGAGAATGTTTGAAAAATGCGATCGCCTGTTCCTCAACCGCCTCTAGCTGGCTGGCAGAGACTGAAAGATTAAAGTCGGTATCTGAAACGACGGACAAGGCCATGGCGATTACTCCTCAAAAAGAAATTGCATGAAAAGACTTCTTGAAGTCGATACTTTGCAAAAGCGAAACATTTGTTCACATTCATCAACATAAACCATTTGGCCAAAGACGACAATGGCCAAAAGAAGCAGTTACAGCAATTGTTGGATGATGCGTTGAGGGGACTAAATCGGCAGCAGATCTTCGAGCGTAGCGGCGACTACTTTATGGTTGTCATCTTTTCGCAGTTCGGCCAGCGCATTTTTTGCCGAATCGGCCTGAAAGCGTTTGAGTGCGTAGGCTAGGGCCAAGCGCGATCGCCACAAGTCGCTTTTGCGCATCGGCAGCAGCGCCTCCAAAGCAGCCTGTGCCTGATCGGTTCCGGCGAGCAGTCCCAAAGTCGAGATGCCCGCCTGAGAAATCGTCTGATCGTCGTTTTGCAGCGCTTTTAAAGCAATTTTTAGCAGCGCCTTGGGGCTATCCATTTCCGGCATAATCGCTAGAATGCTGCGCTGTACGAGCCAGTGTTGATTGCACTCAAATAGCTGCACTAGTCGGTCAGTGGCGATCGCGCCATAAAGCCCCAGCGAATTAGCAATCTCCGACTGAACATTGCTATCGGTTTCTACATCAAGCATGTCTAACAGGGTGTGATAGGCCATATCGTTACGCTTTCGACCTAGCCCCATCGCCACAAACGACCGCACTAAAAAAGCCGAGTCTTGCCGCTGAGCAATCAGTAACGGCACAGCGGTTTCGCTATCGTAATCTTTTAGCGCAACTAGTCCTCTCAGGCGTAGCTGAGGCTCCTCACTCGCCAAAAGATCTTTAATCTCAGAAATATTCATTTTGGCCATCTTTCAACCCTCCAACAAAAACAGCGTGCTTTTCTTCTAGAACAGAGCGAATTGAATTACTCTGAATTAAACCTAGACATAAGAGACCCGACGCGAGCAAGTACCCTAAGGAATGACCGAATATCCTAAAGGAATGACCGAATATCCTAAGAAATGACCAATAGTAGTATCGAATGATACTATCGTGTTTCTAATTAACCGCTTACTCGCTGCTTGTTTTTTAAAACACGTCACGCCTAAAACACGTCACGCCCAAAACACATCACACCCGATATCAACTATCAGCAGAGGTATTCGCCATGGTAGAAAGCACCCCGTCTAACAACACGCTAGCCGAATCGCTGACGGATTCGCCTTCTGAGCCTTCTAAACCTTCTGAGCAAGAGGTTGCTGAAGTCATCGCCGAACTCGAAAAGTATCGGGCGCGGCTAGTTGAAGATTTTACAACCGCAGCAAAAAAGGCAAAGTTACCGAAGTCGATGACCAACGCCCAGCTCAAAACGCATCCTGAAATTGCCAAAATAGATGCCTCTTTAGCCAAGCTACGCGGCGAACCCACATCCTAAGATTTCTCAAATTTAAACGGCGCTTACAAACGCTATTTTTATAACCAGACTGACCCTCAGCCTGGGAAATCAAGGCAAGCTCTATGAGTCAAAACGAACGAGAAATCGAACAAAATAAAACAGATCCAGATCAGATCCAGCGCGATCGCCAGCAGCTAACGGAGCGTCTATCGACATCCGATCTTGCCCCTAGCAATCGCGCTGAGTCGGACACTCACTTTATGGCCTCTCCAGAAACGCAGGTTAAAGTAGATCGCCTGATCGACTACGTCAACAGCCAGATAGAGCTGCTGGCCTTTGATGAGCCTGAGCCATTCATGCTTAGGCAAATGGTGCAATGCTTAGCCGATCCTAGACGTTCGGCCCGGCTCAGCTTGGTGGAGTCGTTTAGCCAAATTGGCGAACCTGCTACACCGTTTTTGATAGAAGGTATTACAAATCACGCTGATTCGGTAGTCCGACGGGCCTGCTGCAACGCGCTCACGAATATCGGCGATCCAGATTCTGTACCGGTGCTGATCAAGGCGCTAACCACCGATTTAGACATTGGCGTAAAAAGTGCCGCCGCCGGGGCTTTGGCTAAAGTAGGCGCACCCGCTTTTAGCGCGCTCAGAGATGTGCTTGCTGCCGAAGATGTCAGTGAAAGCTGTAAAGGACATGCGGCTTGGGCAATGGCCTCTATGAGTAGCGAAGTAGGCGAGCGCCTGTACCGCATTATGAGCGATCCCTCTGCTGCCGTCCGCACAGCCGTGATTGGCGCGATCGCCCAATTGGCCCAAAAGCAAACCGCACAGCAAAATCAGCAGGCCGTCTCCCTAGAGGTGGGTCAGCCCAAATCAGGTCAGCTCTCAGCTCACCGAAAAACGGATCGCCCCCGCATCGACAAAGTTCAAAGGGCCATGACGATTCTGACCGAAGCCCTCAACGACCATTCTCCAGAAGTCAAAATTGAAGCGGCCGCTAACCTAGCCCGGCTAAACTGCCAAAAAGCCTACCAGCCGCTCGTTTCTTGCCTCAAAGACCCCACCGCCTCTGTGCGGAGGGCAGCTGTCTTAGCGCTGGCAAAATTGGGAAATCCTGACGCAATTGAGGCGATCGCCCATCTTCAGCAAGACGCCGAAGTCTCGGTACGACGAGTCGCGACGCTAGTGATTGATCAGCTCAGCGCGATCGCGCAAGAAAAGCCGCCCAAGGCAAAAGGCTAAAGCCTCACCGTCGTATACTCAGCCCAACGTAAAGAACTAGCGAGGACTCATCCCATGGTCGGACTCAGCGAGCGTGCAAAAGAACTCATTCCGCAGGCTAAAATCGTTAGCTTTGCCAACTGGCCAGGGCTTTCAGACGAAGCAAAAGCGCACCTGCAAACCGCAGACGACAATAGCCAGTATCTGACGGACGAAGAACTCACCCTGATAGCCCAAACAGCTCCTTCTAAAGATAGTCAGACGGATGCTACCTCAGTCGATACCATTGCAGTCGTCAAACAACTGCGCGACCAAGCGGCCAACATCGTAGACGAAGCTAGAGCCGATGTCCTGACTGCCTTCCCAGATATTCTCAAGCCCGGTGGCGGACTCTATCCACCCCTGCGAGCCGAGGCTTGCTGGCGAGATTTTTGGCAGTTTTTGCGCTGCATCACCTACGGCATCGCCGGACAGCAGAGGCACTACACCAGTTCGCCAGGACTATCCGCGATGGAACTGCTATACGAAGAGCTACAGGTGCCGCTACCGGCCATGGTCGCTGGCCTTAAGGGCATTAAAGCCGCTAGTCTAAAACGGTTTGATGCGCAGACGGGTGAGGCGATCGCCCCCTACTTTGACCACCTCATTGCGCAGCTATCCGCCTTCATAAAGTAACGGCATTATCAGCTAACCCCCTGACAAACGACTGCAAAAACGTGCCAGATCCCACGCCCGCCGAAAAATTCATTCGAGCCTGCATCAAAGGCCATCTTGACCAGGTAAAAGCCCTGACTGTTCAAGGTGTAAGCGTCGATAGCCGCTGGCAAAGCAGCACGGGCTTGATGTGGGCGGCGATGGAAAACCACCCAGAAACTGTCGCCTACTTACTGTCTCAGCAAGCCAATATCAACTTGCGAAACGACTCAGGCTACACCGCGTTGATGTACGCCGCCGAATCAGATCGGCGCGAAATGGTCGTGACGCTCCTCGACCAGGGAGCCGACATTACCGGCCAGAACGCCTATCAAGAAACGGTGCTAATGATGATGGCCCGCAACGGCGAAACCGATATCGTCGAGCGGCTAATCAAAATGGGCGCAGATATCACAACGGCCAACCGAATTGGCGACACCGCGCTTTAT
>JBBSOB010000280.1:0-6301 GCA_038260205.1 Phormidesmidales cyanobacterium | reverse complement strand
TGTCGCCTGCGGTCGGCTCTAGAAGGCGGGATATCAGACGGATGAGGGTGGATTTGCCGCAGCCGGATTCGCCGACAAGCCCGACGCTCTCACCCGGCTGAATCGTTAGCGTGATGCCATCTACGGCATGAAGCGTTTGAGTAGCCCTTTTGAAAAGAGTGGAGGAGGAAAGGGAAAAGTGTTTCTCGAGGTCAGTCACTTGCAGCAGGGGCAAGTTTGTCGGTTGAGAAAGTTGTGCTGGGGCCATGTTTTTTTGCCATGTTTTTTTTACAGGGGAGAGGATTATCGATTACCTCACGGGGTGGTGACAGGCAGTCTGGTGGTGGGCGGTATTTTGGCGCAGGGGCAGCGGAGACTCGTGGCATTGACCTGTAGCCAGGTCGCATCGACTGATAAAGCGGCAGGGGGGCAAATCATGACGGCGTAAGTCGGGCAGGTTTCCTGGAATAGGGATCAGCTCGTCAAAGCGTTTGTGGGGTTCAGGCGTCGCGGCGATGAGCTTGACGGTGTAGGGATGACAGGGCTGGCGGAAGAGGCTGCGAGTGGGCGCACTTTCAACGATGTGCCCAGCGTGCATGACCAGAATGCGATCGCAGTACTCTGAGGCTAGGGCCAGGTCGTGGGTGATGATCAAGGTTGCCATTTGCTGCCTGGCAGTCAGCGTTTTCAGCAAATTCATGACGGTGGACTGGGTGGTGACATCGAGTCCAGTGGTGGGTTCGTCGGCGATCAGAAGCTGGGGGGAGCAGGCGATCGCCAGGGCAATCATAATTCTCTGACAAAGGCCGCCAGAAAGCTCGTAGGGGTAAGCTTCGTAGCGCTGCTGCGGGTCAGGAATTCTGACGCTGCTGAGGAGCTCTATCGCTCGGGGCTTGAGCTGAGCGGCAGAAAGCTGGGTATGGCAGCGGAGAACATCTACAATCTGCTTGCCGACTTTGCGAATAGGATTTAATGCAGCGCGGGGATTCTGAAAGATCATAGATATCTCTTTACCCCGCAGCTTCCTCAGGTTGTTCTCTGAGGTTTTCAGGAGATCTTGAACGCTGGTAGACCGGCTCCACAGAATCTCTCCGGCGCTGATATGACCTGCGCGGTCGAGAATGTTCATGATGGTGAGCGCCAGCACGGACTTGCCAGAGCCACTTTCACCCACGATGCCGAGCGTCTCACCGCTATTGAGATAAAAGCTAATATCTTCTAGTGCCTGAACGCTGCCAGTGCGCGTACGGAACTGAACCGAAAGATTCCGAATGGACAGAAGGTTATGACTGGGTTCAGACATGTGGGTAGTAGGAGAAGGTGAAAGCATTTTCAATGCAGGGATGTGATCAAAGTCGATTGTCCTCAGAAATCTCAAGTGCGCATTCTAGGATCGATAATGTCTCTGAGCCCGTCGCCTAGCAGATTGAAGCAAAAGACGGCTAGCATCAACACCAGCCCTGGGAAAATAGCCAGCCACCACTCCCCTGAGACAATATAGGTTGCACCTTCAGCGACCATAATGCCCCACTCTGCGGTTGGCGGACGCACGCCTAGACCAATGAACGACAGGCCCGCCGCATTGAGAATTGCCCAGCCCATATTGAGCGAGACATGCACCATCATCACGGGCAGCACATTGGGAAAAAGATGATTTGCCATGATTCTCAGGTGGCTGTTCCCGGCCAGTCTAGCCGCTTCTATGTAGCCTGCCTCGCGGCGCACCAGCACTTCTGAACGAATGACTCGGGTGTAGAGAGGAAGGTTAATCACAGCCGTAGCGTAAATGATATTTTCTACTGTGTTGCCAAGCGCAGCTACTAGCCCCATTGCCAGAATGAATAGCGGAAAGGCCATGATGGTATCGACCAAACGGCTAATAATGCGGTCTGCCCAGCCGCCGAAATAACCGGCGCAAACGCCTAAGATACTGCCGAGAAAAAAGGAAAGGGCGACCGCGACAACGGCGATTCCCAAATCCAGTCGGGTGGCGACGATGACGCGGCTGAGGATATCGCGGCCCAGGGCATCAGTGCCGAACCAGTGAGCTACAGACGGGGCTGCAAGGGCCTGAGCGGCGTTGCTGGCAAGCGGATCGTAAGGGGCGATCGCCTGGCCCAAGATGGCACACAAAACAAACAGCAGAAATAGCAAAAATGCGCCGAAGGTAACGACATTTTCGCTGATGATGTAGCGAATCTGCGCAATATTCGACTTGAGTTCAGCGTTCGATTCAGCACTCAGAAATGTCAAGAGGAAGGTCATGCTTCAACCCCTGCCCGAGGGTCTATCACGGCATAGAGTAAATCAATCAGCAGATTTAAAACGACATAGAGTAGCGCCATCGTGAGCACAAAACCCTGTACTGCTGCGTAGTCTGAAGCCACCAGGGCAGAGACAGCATATGAGCCAATGCCCGGCCAGGCAAACACTTTCTCAACAAGAACGTTTGCGCCCAGTAAGAACGAGAACACTACGCCCAAGGTTGTCAAAATGGGCAGCAAAGCATTGCGAAAAGCGTAGGTAAATAGCACCGTTCGGCGGGGAAGTCCGCTAGCCGTGGCGGTGCGAATAAAATCGCTAGAGAGTACTTCTAACATGGCCGCTCGGGTGACCCGAGTTAAAGGAGCCAAGGCAAAAAGTCCCAGGGTGATCGCGGGCAGGACAAGCTGAGAAAGGGCCGCCCACAGCGTTTTGACATCTCCAGCTAGCAGGCTATCGAGAGTGAGCAGTCCTGTGACGGCGGGCGGCGGGGAATAGAGAATATTCAACCGGCCAAGGGGCGCAGGCGCAATGCCTAAGCGAAAGTAAAAAATGTAGACCAGCAGCAGCCCGGTGAAAAAAGTGGGCAACGAGACGCCAGCAGTCGCTAGCACTCTAACGCTGTGATCGATCCAGGAGCTGGGACGAGTCGCCGCTAAGACGCCCAGAGGGAGCGCGAGCAAAAGAGAAAACAGCAGTCCTGCGAACGTCAGTTCCAAAGAGGCCGGGAGCCGGGTGAGCAAATCGGAGAGAACCGTTTGGCCGGTTGTCAGTGAAGAACCCAGGTCTCCTCTGAGCAATTCTTGGATATATATGAAAAACTGCTCTAGCAGTGGGCGATTGAGCCCAAGGTTTTCGCGGACTTGCTCAATCGCCTCCTGTGAGGCAGACGGGCCGGCAAAGTAAGCAGCCGGATCGCCGGGGAGGGCTCTAGTCAGAGCAAACGTAATAATCACAACGCCGATGACGCTGGGAATGGCCGCCAGGGTTCGACGAGTAATCAGCGCCAGTGTGGAGGAGCGAGACATCAGGGTTCATTCCTTAGGCTTTTTGTAGCTGACGGTAGTCTAGCTGGCGGTGAAACCAGTATTGGTATCCGCTGACGTTGGGCTGCATCGCTACGGATAGATAGGGCTGGGCGATGACGATCCGAGGCATTTCTTCAAAGGCAATCCCCAAGAAACCTTTGACGTTTTCTGCGTAGGTAGGATCGTCAGCTTCTAGCGCTAGAGCAGCATCGACAAACTGGTCTAGCGCTGGATTCTGGTAGGCGCTGCCATTGAACGTGGCGTTTTGACCGTGGTAGGAGTAAAAGAAAAAATAGTCAGGGTAGTTTAGCCAGCCGCCAAAGCCGTTCACAATCATCGGCTGGTTCTTATCGACTAAAACACCTCTAAAGTTAGCGCTGGGCACTTTCTCTAGGGTGACGTTAATACCGATAGGGGCCAAGGCTTCTTTGACCAAAATGCACATCGGTTCGGCCCATTCTGTAGTCCCCAAGTCAAAGGCAAGCGTGGTGTCAAATCCATCCGGATAGCCGGATTCAGCCATGAGCGCTTTCGCTTTCGCCGGATCTGTGTTGTATGGGTAGGGCTGGGGCCAGTCGATAGTGCTGGCGGTCATACTGTCTGCGCCATACATAGGGACACACTCGTCATAGAGAGCGGTTTTTACGATGGCGTCGTAGGGCATGGCATAGGCAACGGCCTGACGGACCTTGACATCGCTAAAAGGATTAGGTGCACCGGCCAGCTCTGGCTGGGTGTTGAGATCGATGGCATACAGGCAATTTTCGATAGGCGTAGAGACAACGGTAAAGTTTTCAGTCGCTTTGAGTTCGCTGATGTCTTTTTCAGAAACGTTGTAGTTAATATCGATATCTCCTTTTTCTAGCAGGGCGCGGCGGTTCCCTGCTTCAGGAACATTCAGTTCAATGATCTTTTGGACGGCGGGAAGTGGCCCAGATTTCCAGTCTTCGTTACGCACTAGCACGACTCTCTCCTCAGGCTGAAAAGATTCGAGCTTATAGGCTCCGCCGCCCGCAGGATTGGCGTTTACCCATTTGAGTGCCCACGGATCTGCTTCAGTGATATGGGGCTCAATCAGAGTAGTATTCATAACCACCGGAATGGGGACGGCCATATCTATGAGGGTAAGCTTGTCCTGGCGGAGGAAGTTGACCTGAAAGGTGCTGTCGTCTACGGCGACAAACTGGTCTGTATTTTCAAGTGCGCCTGCTTTCATTTGAAAGGAAGGAAAGCCGCCGACGGAAACCGCGCGGTCGTAAGACCATTTCACATCTTTGGCAGTCACCGGGGTGCCATCGTGAAAGGTGGCATCTTTACGCAAATTAAAGACGACAGACAGGCCGTCGTCGGCGACCGTCCATGATTCGGCCAGTTCGGGTTGAACATCGGTGTAGTCGTAGGAGAGGGAACCGTCTTCTAAGGTTTTGCTGCCGAACGTGACGAGGCGATCGTAAATGGCCCAAGACGTGCCGTAGGCAGGGCGATTGGTGCCGACTTCGTGCAGGTCCAAGCCGTTGGGAAAGCCGCCACCCTGAACGATGGTCAGAACGGTTGGTTCGCTGCTGCTGGTGTCGCCTTCAGTTGAAGCCGTTTCTGAAGTCGGTTCTGTTTTAGAACCGCAGGCATTGACCAAAGCGGCTAATGAAATTCCCGCCGTAAATGCAGTTCCTTGCTTGAACAAATCTCGTCGCCGCATTGCAATGCTCCTTTACCAACAGTGTCAGGGGTACAGTTGATATAGAGTTAAGCTATTCGGGTGAATTTTTTGGGATGAAAATCGAGAAGAAATCGGGAAGATGATTGGAATAAAAGCTGCGGTGTAATATCGTGATTAAAGGCAGTTTATTTGGCTGTGATGCCTCTTTTATCAGGTGAAAAGCTGTGTCTGTTCGCCGTCATCCGCTTTCCGTTATTGTTGTCGTAATTGTTGGGGCGGGCCTATCAGCTCTGGCCGCTGTGACTGTTGCCCGACAGGAGAGCGTTAACTATCGCTTGCAGTTTCAACGTGAAACCGATAGTCTGACGACATCTCTTCAGCGCAGTATTAATCGCTACACGGATTTATTGCTGGCGATGGGAGATCTGTACAGCGTTTCTAGTCGTCCAATTTCCCGCGATGAGTTTAACCGCTTCGTGGCTAGGTCGCTGACCAGCTATCCCGGTATCCAGGCTTTGGAATGGGCTCCCATTGTAACCGGCTCTGAGCGGCCCGCTTTTGAAGCCGCGATGAGAAAAGGAGGCTACGCAGACTTTAAAATTACAGAGCGGCCTACCGCAGCGCTGCCTAATCGAAGCGACCTTGAGCTAGCCAGCGAGAGAGATTACTACGCGCCAGTGACCTACTTACAGCCGTGGGCAGGCAATGAACTCGCGCTGGGCTACGACCTTACCTCTGATGCCACCCGCCGCGCCGCGCTAGAAGCCGCGCGCGATGCCGGGCGCATTGCCGCCTCTGGTCGTATTCGCCTGGTTCAAGAACGAAAAAATCAATTTGGCTTTCTTGTTTTTTTGCCGATGTATGAAGGGCGTCTGGTTCCGCCAACGCCAGCAGCGCGACGAGAAAAGATAGAGGGATACTTACTGGGTGTTTTTCGGGTCTCGGATGTGGTGGAAGAGTCTTTAGAGACGCTTGATTATGATATTGATTTTACGCTAAGCGATCGCTCAGCCAAGGCCAGTGAACAATTTTTGGGGACTTACCGTTCAGCGACTCGAACGGTGATAACCCAGCCCAATGCCAGATTGCATCGTCAGGTTATCCCCCTACTCGGCAAGGCATCTGCGCTATGTCCTGCGGTCACTGACTGTATTCAAACCGTGGCGGCGGGCGATAGGCAGTGGGCGGTCGAATTTTTCCCGGCGGCGAGCTATCCGGCGTCAATTACTTGGCGAGCGTTGGCGACTCTAGTTATTGGGCTGCTGCTAACCGTTTTAGTTGCGAGATCGCTCTTTCAGGCTCAAGCTGAACTGCAGAGAACTCGGGAGGTGAGCGAGCTAAAAATCCGTTTATTTTCTATGGCTTCTCATGAGCT
>JBBSOB010000279.1:0-6325 GCA_038260205.1 Phormidesmidales cyanobacterium | reverse complement strand
GGATGCCTTTGCAACGGCGGGCCGTCCGTTACAGCCGCTAGGGAGCAAGCAGCGCGGTAATGATCTCTGGTACGGCGTTTTTCTCTCTCAAATTTTGCCGGGGTTGGGCCATCTCTATCTTAATCAAGCGGTGGCGGGCGCGGTGTTTTTGGTGATCGGGGTGGGGTTGGCGATCGCGACTAACTACCTCCCGTTTTTACTGCCGCTCTCTTGCGCCGTATGGTCAATTGCGGGCTACCATGCCTATCGAACCACACCGGCAAGGCCCGGTAGACCCCATAGCAGATCGACAAAAATGCTGATGGTCGTGGTGGTTGGTGGATTGCTGCTGCGCTTGAGCGTGGGGAGTTTGCCGAGGTGGGTAGATCAAGCCGTTATGCAGTGCATTGTGCCGAGCGAGTCGATGGTGCCGACGCTGCAGGTAAATGATCGAATTTTTGTGAGCCGCGACCTTCTTTATCGGCCCGCAGTGGGAGATATTGTTGTTTTTAAAGCGCCGGATAAAGCGATAGAAATAGTAGCCGCAGAGCCGGACAGTTTGTTTGTAAAAAGAATTATGGGGCTGCCAGGACAGGAAGTGGCGGTGAGGGCGGGACAGGTGTGGATTAATCAAATGCTGTTGTCGAAAGATTATGTAGATGTGCAGATTGACTATGAATGGGGGCCTGAACTGGTGCCGCCGAATTCGTATTTTGTGTTAGGAGATAACCGTAACGCCAGCGCGGATTCGCATGTGTGGGGATTTATGCCTGAGGAAAATTTGGTGGGCAAAGCCTATAAGATTTATTGGCCACCGGAGAGAGTGCGATCGCTAGAGAAAAATTAGATACTTTTAGAGAACCGCTGACCCATAGTGTCTCTTAGTTTTCTTTAGTTTTTTCTAGTTCCTTGAATCACCCGGCGTTTTCCCATCCGATACCAGCTATACAGAGGACTCACCAAACTAGCGAGATACAGCATCATCTCACTGGCGATCACGGTATCGGTCACCACTTTCTCTCTGTAACGTGCAATTTGCAACCCAATTTTGCGGATGTCGTTGAGCGCGTAAGGCAGCAACACAAACGGTCGCTGATGCGGCGCAAAACTCAGCATTCGCGTATGATATCGGCTCAGCCCAATGCCTCTACAGAGCTTTACTAAATATGTCTTGGTCAGTCTGTTCGCCGGAATCTCGTGGTGCATCCACATATGGGCGTTGTACCACACGTCCCAGCCTGCCTGTTGAATATGCAGCACCATCTCTAAATCTTCACCGGCTTCTCGATCCCCAAACTTTTCGGCTAGCGATCGCCTATCAGGAATGTTATCTAGCCAGGCTTGACGCCGCACGACTAAACCAGCCCCCGGCGGCAAAATCTTAGCCTCAGGTTTGTAGGGAATAGGCTGAGGGCCGCGATCAGTCAGCGCTAATAGGGCGGCGATTCTATCGAAGTTGGCAGGCACAGGCGTAGAAAACTGACCGCGAATACGACTGCCAAAGGCCCCGACTTGAGGATATTGCCGCGCAAATTTGTAGGCGGCACGAACCCAATTAATCCAGGGCAGGTTGTCGTCATCTAAAAAGCCGACTAGCGGACTTCTAGCCGCTCTAACCCCCAAATTTCTAGCAAACCCAGCGCCCTGCGATCGCTCCAGTTCGTAGCGCAGCGAAATATTATCTGGCCAGTTGGGCAAATCGCTCTGATAGCGCTGAACGACTTCGCGGGTAGCGTCAGTGCTGTTGTTATCAACAACAATAATCTCCCAAAAAATATCTTCTACCTGAATTTGATACCGCAGCCGATCAAGCAGTGCGCCCAAGCGATCGCCCCCGTTGTAGGTGGGAATCACTATCGTAAAGTCCGTTGCCAAGCGATGGGGGAAAAGCCGTTGAAAGCGCGGCGCTAATCCCTGTAAGCTGGTTGTTATGCTCAGCGAATCGAATGGGTCATTGCCGACGCTAGGTGGCCCACAGATGGAAGAAGGACGCATAGTCGAGCAGCAGTTAAAAGAACGGTTGAAAAACGATTAGGTATTGGGTTGAAGCGCAGTTGACGTTTGCTCGTAGAATGCCCAAACTTCGCTTTTTTTGATGTGTACTGTTGAAAGATACTGACCGCTTTCTCTCTAGTCTTCTCTGGGGCACACTAATGGCGATGGCAACCTATATGGGGATTCGTCAGAAAAATGCGCGGGCTTAGAGGTACGTAACTATGGCAACACAGTCTCAGAATTCCAACGAATTTAAAGACACCTGTTTGAGGGTGCTGGTTTCAGGTCGAGTTCAGGGGGTGGGCTATCGGTATGGAACGAGGGAAAGCGCGATCGCCTTAGGCATTGTCGGCTGGGTGCGAAACCTACCTGATGGACGCGTCGAAGCGATGATTTCTGGTGCGGCGACGCCGATAGACAACATGATGAAGTGGTTTTATAACGGCCCGCCCGCTGCCAAGGTGACGGCTGTTGAAACTGAGCAGCGGCCGATTCAGCCTTTTGAAGGCTTTGAAATTAGACCGGGAAGTTGAACCTAATTGAGCCTAATTGAGCTTAATTGAGCTTAATTGAGCCTATGCATTCAACTTAGCTGGCTTCAACTTGTCTAAAGGGCGCTTTGTCTTTTCCCAGCAGGCGATCGCGCAAATGCTTAATCCGATCTCGATATGTGCTCGCATCCTCAAACTCTAAATTCTTGGCCGCTTCTTTCATCTTGGTTTCTAGCTGACCAATCAACGCCGGAATATCTTCTAACGGCAGTTCGTCTCTATGATCATAAGCCTGCTCGAGTTCTTCCGCGTTCAGGCGACGTGAAACTTCCAAGAAGGAGAGAATTGAGTTAGTCTGACGGCGGATAATCGGCTTGGGGGTAATGCCATTCGCTACGTTATGAGCATGCTGAATTTCGCGGCGGCGTTCGGTTTCGCTAATCGCCGCTTCCATGCTGCCGGTCATATTATCGGCGTAGAGAATGGCTTTCCCTTCTACGTGGCGAGCTGCCCGGCCAATGGTTTGAATGAGCGATCGCTGCGCCCGCAAAAAGCCCTCTTTGTCCGCATCAAGAATGGCCACCAACGAAACTTCGGGCAGATCTAACCCCTCTCGCAACAGGTTCACGCCAATCAACACGTCGAACACGCCGTTGCGCAAATCTTGAATAATCTCAATTCGCTCAATCGAATGCACTTCGGAGTGCAGGTAGCGCACTTTAACGCCGTGCTCATGAAAATAGTCGGTGAGATCTTCGGCCATGCGCTTGGTGAGCGTGGTGATCAGCGTGCGCTCATTTTTGGCGGCGCGATCGCGAATTTCACCTAGCAAATCATCCACCTGATCCTCAGTAGGCCGCACCATAATCTCAGGATCGAGTACGCCGGTCGGTCGAATAATCTGCTGCACTATCCGGTCTTCAGAGAGATCCATTTCCCAATCGCCAGGCGTTGCCGAAACAAAAATGCACTGATTCACCTTGTTCCAAAATTCCTCTGCCTTCAGCGGGCGATTGTCCGCGGCGCTTGGCAACCTAAATCCATGGTCAATCAGCACTTTCTTGCGCGCCTGATCGCCGTTGTACATGGCGCGAATTTGCGGCACGGTGACGTGAGACTCGTCCACCGCTAACAGCCAATCATCTGAGGGAAAATAGTCGAGCAAGCATTCTGGAGCCGCGCCCGGTAAGCGGCCTGCCAAATGCCGCGTGTAGTTCTCAACGCCGTTGCAATAGCCCACTTCTTCCAACATTTCTAAGTCGTAGCGAGTACGCTGCTCTAGCCGCTGGGCCTCTAGTAATTTGCCGTGGCTTTCCAAGAACTCAAGCTGTTCTTTCATTTCGGCGCGAATGCCTCGAGTCGCCGCTTCGAGCTTGTCATCTGGCGTGACAAAGTGGCGAGCCGGGTAAATGTTCAGCGCGTCCATACTTTGCAGCGTCGCCCCTGTGACCGGATCGATGTAGCGAATGGCGTCAATCTCATCGCCAAAAAATTCCACCCGAATAATTCGATCTTCGTAAGCCGGGCCAATTTCTAGCACGTCGCCCTTGACTCGAAAACGACCGCGACCCATTTCTAAATCGTTGCGGGTGTATTGCACCGAGGCCAAGTCTCGCAGCACCTGCCGCTGGTTGGTTTCTGCGCCCACTCGCAGCGGAATGGAGGCGTTGAGATATTCGGACGGAATGCCCAAACCGTAGATGCAGCTAATAGAAGCGACCACAATGACGTCTTTGCGTTCGAAGAGCGATCGCGTGGCCGAGTGCCGCAGCATATCAATCTCATCGTTAATCGAAGAGGTTTTGGCAATATAGGTATCCGTCGTCGGAATGTAGGCTTCCGGCTGGTAGTAGTCGTAATAGCTGATGAAGTATTCCACCGAGTTATCAGGGAAAAATTCGCGCAGTTCATTGCAAAGCTGAGCTGCCAGCGTTTTGTTATGGGCAAGTATCAGCGCGGGCTTGCCGATTTTGTCGATGGTGCGAGCGATCGTGTGGGTTTTGCCGGTGCCGGTCGCGCCTAGCAGCGTTTGGTATTTATGCTTTGCTTCTAGATTGTGAATCAGCTCCTTGATGGCTCTGGGCTGATCGCCCGCAGGCTCGAAAGGGGCTTGGATGTCGAATCTTTTTTTGGGCATAGGAGGGCGGCAGAGACGAGGGCTTTACGGCGCTTAATATCCTTTATGGTAGACGATTTGAATGGAGGCGATCGCGCTTTTGGATACGGTTTGCCGGACAGTAAAAAACGGTCTTTCGAGAGGGGAATAGCGTAGAGTCGGGTGCTGCAAAGGATTCCAATTAGGGCCTAGCGCTATCATAATTCGGTTCACCTTTAGCTGGCGTAGTTGGCGTAGTTGGCAAAGCGTAGGATAATCCGGGTTGCTAACCGGATATCTATCTTCTATTGCGGAGAACGCCACCTATGAGTCAGACCGAAAGCGAGCTACCTAAAATTTCGGTCGAGATTCCTGAATGTGCCTGGCAGTGGCCGATTGGCAAATCGTGGGAAACGCCCTATATCGTGCGCTATGCAAGCAACCTAGACGATGGGCCAAACCATGGTGCGCCGTTAGGTGGCTTTGGCGCTGGCTGTATTGGCAGGTCGCCCTCCGGCTCTTTTAATCTGTGGCATTTAGACGGCGGCGAACATATTTTTGATAGCTTTCCGGGCTGTCAGTTCAGCGTATTCGAGCAGTTAGAAGCGGCTGAACCGATTGCCTATGCCATGACGAGCGATCAACCTGAAAAATCCCTTTCGAGCTGGCAGTGGTATCCCGCTAGCGATGAGGCCAAAACCACCGGGAACTATCACGCGCTCTATCCGCGAAGCTGGTACGTTTACGAAAATGTGTTTACCGCTCGACTCACCTGCGAGCAGTTCTCTCCGATTTGGGCTAACAATTATGAGGAGAGCAGCTTTCCGGTGGCCTCCTTTATTTGGACGGCGCATAATCCAACCGATCAGCCGATGACGCTGAGCATTATGCTGAGCTGGCAAAATATGGTGGGCTGGTTTACCAACAGCAACAAGTCTCCCAAGATTCAGCAAAGAGAAGATGGCAGCCCTTTTTATGATTATGTGCCGCGCTTAAAGAAGAGTGCGGGAACCTACAATAAGCTGACCTGTGAGGACGGTAAGGCCGTAGGCTTTGTGATGGATGGCGAATGGGGCGGCGAGCCGGAAGAAGGCGACGGACAGTTTGCCGTAGCCGCTCGTCATCCGCAGGCGCAGTCTTTTTACCACACGCGGTGGAATCCTGATGGCGATGGCCGTGAGCTGTGGGAAAGCTTTTCGCAGACGGGAGAGCTAGCGAATGTTGAAGATACCAACGTGAGTGCAAGAGAACAGATTGGGGGCGCGATCGCCCTAAAATTCACCCTGGCCCCCGGCGAAACCCAACAGATTCCCTTTGCCTTAAGCTGGGACTTACCGATAACAGAATTTGCCGCTGGGAAAAGCGCCTTTAGACGCTATACCGATAGCTTTGGTCGCACCGGACAAAATGCCTGGGCGATCGCCACCACCGCCTTAGAAAATTACGCCCAGTGGCAGGCCAATATCCAGCGCTGGCAACAGCCCATTTTAGATAGAACAGATTTGCCTAACTGGTTCAAAATGGCCCTGTTCAACGAGCTGTACGATTTGGCCAGCGGCGGCACCCTATGGTCAGCCGCTAGCGATGACGATCCGGTCGGACAGTTTGGCGTACTCGAATGCATCGACTACCGCTGGTACGAGAGTTTAGACGTGCGGCTATACGGCGGCTTTTCTACGCTGCTGCTATGGCCCGAACTAGAGAAATCTGTGATCCGCGCCTTTGCTCGTGCCATTCCTACCGCCGACCCCAAGCCGCGCATTAT
>JBBSOB010000278.1:0-6407 GCA_038260205.1 Phormidesmidales cyanobacterium | reverse complement strand
TAAATATTCCAGTTTCAGTCGCGGGAGGGCATTCCGAGACTCTAAACGGACGAATGAGAGCGTGTTAGACATTTCGATGCAGTGCTTGTTGATAGCGTCTACCCCATTCAGCGACCTCTTAAGAGGCGTGGCGAGGAATCCCTGAGCCTTTAGGCCGGGGAGGATGTCAATCGGGAGCGCTTACTCAGAGACAAATTGCGATCGCCCAATTCCCGTTGCTTTGAGTTTTTGGGCGATCGCATCCCAATCACTCCTTTCCACCTGCGAAACGGTCAGCTCAATCTCGCGTTGATATCGCTTAAGCGCTCTGAGCACCTCTGCCTGGTTATACTGCGCCATCATCAGACCTAGCTCAGCGTTGCCGCCCCCCACTCGGCTAGTATCTCTAAACCCAGAGCTGGCGAGCTGTTGCGCTAGCATAAGCACTTGAGAATCGGGTTCTTGTAGCGCGGCCTGTATCAGACTGGCGCTCACCATCACCGGCAGGTGAGAGATCCAGGCGACGGCGCGGTCGTGGTCTTCGGGGGTGCAGTGGTAAATCTTGGCGCCTAGCTGAGTTGCCAATGATTCTACTCGCTGAGCGGCTTCGCAATCGGTACTGGCAATGGGCGTGATCACATACGGCCGATCTTTGAATATATGCGGGTCGGCAGCCGCTAAACCCGCTTCGCTTTTGCCGCTCATGGGATGTCCGCCGACAAAGTAAGGCCAATGTCTGGAAGCCGCTTCTACGATAGCCGCTTTGACTGAGCCAACGTCGGTGACGGGCGTTCCGGCGGTGAGTACAGCGGCGAGCTGGGCGACCATAGGCACGATGGTCGAGATCGGGGTGCAGATGAAAACGATATCGCAGGCGGCTAGAAGGCTCAAGTCGGTGCTGGCCGTATCGACAATCTGTAGGGCGATCGCTTCTTCTACCGTTGCCGCCCGCCGCGCAACGCCATAAACCCGATGACCCAACGCTTTAAAGTCTAGCCCTAAGCAGCCGCCGATCAGTCCGAGTCCGATAATTCCAATATTCATGGGCGTATTCATGAGCGTATTCATGAGCGTTGCTAGCGGCGGCATTAGGGTGAAGATTGTCTATGGCAATGTGTCACAATGAAAGCCTCAAAGCAAGGATATATCCCATATTACGCCTGTGATTGAAACGGAAGTCCATCAGCGCCTTCAAGCTTATATGCGAGAGCAGGGGCATTCACCCTGGCCCCATCATTTGACAATGGCTCGGTTGGTAGCAAGGGCGCTTCGCGTGGGCCGCAGTGCGCTTATGCAGACAGACAGTCTGGCGGCTTATCAGGGGACGTATCGGCTGAGCTATTTGATTCCGGTTTTGCTGTGGCCAGAGCCAGCGATTTTGGCCTTGCCAGAGAGCATTTTAGAAACGGTGGTACATCAAGATATTCCTGATTTGCAGCAGCGTTTGCCTGTGATTAAGCCGGTGCAGATGGGCGATCGCTGGTCTGACGAAAATTTTCGAGGGCTGCTGGTTACCTCAGCTCAAGGGTGGCTGCAAGCTCGGCTTAGTCAGACAGAGGCGCTGGTGCCAGACCTTCGTTTTCCTGCTGGCATCCCCACGCTCATAGAGGGGGCGGGCGATCTGGAGCAATGGGCGCGTCACGCCATGCAAACCGTTTTATCGACGGTCGATTGGGAAGCGCTGATGCTGGCTTACCCTAGCCAGCGGGCGTTTATTCGAGACATGCGGGTGCGTATCACCCATGCGGTTTTTCAGCATCCGGCGAATCCCTACAACTGCCATCTGATTGAAGATCCTGAGAAGGCGCTGTTAGAAGAGCTGTTTGCACGGCTAGATATGCAGCGCGATTTTGCTGGTTTGCCCCTTCAGTGGCGGGCGTTTTGGCAGCAGTTTCAGCAAGCCGACAGACTCGCTTGGAGCCAGCTTGATCGCTCTTCTGGCACGGTGAGCTTGTGCTGTGGCCCCACGGATATCGATCAGCGGCTCGCGCCAGTGTGGGCGCAGCAACCCGTTGTCCTCATGGGCGCGGCTTTAGATACCGAAAAGCAGGCTAGCAAGTATCGATCGCGGCTGGGCTTGGGTGAGATGACCTGCCTGAACTTTGGCCCCGATCGCCATAACGATTTGATCCATTTGTATGTGCCAGATCGGTTGCCTATGCCCAATACCAGCCATTTTCAGTCGGCAGTAGTGCAAGAGGTGCGATCGCTGCTAGTTCACATGCTCATTCACAATAGCGTGGCCCATGCCTCAACCGGCAGTACGGTGATTTTGGTGGGCGATATGCCGCTCAAAGCTCAAATGGCGACCCTGCTAGCGGCTGAGTTTGGCTCACGCGTACAGGTAGAGTCGCCCATTGGAGTACAAGGTGTGTTGATTGCCGGTTGGGACTACTGGCATCAGCATCAAGCCGAGTTTGCCGCACCCAATTTGTTGATTATCACCACGTTGCCGATTCCTTCCTTAGAAAATCCGGTGGTGGCCGGACGGGTGTCTAGCTACAAGCGGCGCAGGCAAGATTGGTTTAAGGCGTATTTGCTACCCGCTGCGCTGAGTGAGTTGCAACATGCCGTGGCGCCGGTGCGATCGCGTCAGGGCATTGTTGCGCTCTTAGACAACCGGGTGAACCACCGCAGCTACGGACGACAGGTATTAGAATCGCTTAGCCCAGCGGCTCGTAGCACTCACCTCCACGCCGACTGGTTTGAAGGCACTCAGCATCCGACCGGATATCTCTAAACAAATAATAACTTAGCGGAACGCTTAGACTAGATGGCGTATAAGCTCGCTATAGTGGGTTTTAACGATTGGGAAAGGCATGGTCAATGGGAGAATCTAAACGAAGACAAGCCTCGCTAGGTGAAGATTACGGCAAGCCAGAACCGGCGATACGCGGTCTTCCCTTCAGCAAAGAATCGGCAACTAAGTTTGTCTCTTGGTCTACTAAAGGGGCCTGGGCGGGCATCTTTTTAATGGTTGCCACCTGGCTAACTATTCGCTTTGTAGGGCCTGGATTGGGCTGGTGGACACTCACTAACTAGTTCGGCAACGACCTTCGTTTGTGGCAAAAAAACTGCAGATCTCTAGGCCGTAACGCTTTAATCTGTCCCTCTCTAGGCTGTAACTCTCTAAGTAGAAGCATCAACTTTCATCACGTTATGTTTTTCGTGCTTTTCACTACGCTATTCCGCCCTTGACATGCGCTAGAACAGAGAAGCACTAGATCAGGGGCATCAGAATTCAGGCAGACCAAAATTTAAGTTAAATCAAAGCTAGCGCGTTCTTCTTAAAAGCGTAATCAATCGGTGCACTGATAACTTCTACTTCTAGGTGACTTACGTTTTTGCGATCTGTCATGTAGGAATAGATCAGTTACAGTATGTTAAAGCCACTGCTTAATATTTCTTAAGCAAGCAAAAGAATAGCTGTTCTGGTTTGTTCCCTTCGACGCTGGCGGGCAACAATCAAAATTGTTATAAAAGTATACAGAGCAGCACGAGCTTTACCTCAACGAGAATTATGTTGATTTAAAAAGCCTGTAGAAGGCGCTCACTGAGGTAGTCCCGGAAGATCATTAAAAAATTCTTAAGAAAATATGTAGAATCATTTAAATGGTGTGGAGAAAATAGCAATGTTTGTAAGACTTGCAGATCAACACCGGCAGTTCGTTCAAGACTTAGTTCTTAACCTGAAAGCACTGGCGGTTGTATTAGAGAAAAGAGGTTATTTGGCATCGTGTTACACCTGTGGTGACGAGCTAAATAGCGCTTCGTTTATGGTGAGCCTGGGTGGGGATCACCTCATTCGCTTCCTGGTATCCGATTACGGTATTACCTGGACAGAAATGCGCGACGACCGCGAGCTCATGAAGCTAGAAGGCGCTGAGGCAATTAGTCAGCTTCAGGAGCTAGCTAACATCGTTAAGTATCAGGTGAGTCCTGCTGAGGCTAAGGTTACAGCTTAAGGACTGCCTGATTTGGTATCAAAGATGCGATCGCTCGCTTTATTTTATTGAAGGCGATCGCGTTTAGATATAAATCAGTGCTTGCTCTGCAACTTTGCTGGGCAAGCATGCCTTTATGAGTCTGAGCCTTTTGGCTTGGGCTTATTTTTTATTGATTGTTTGGCCGGTGGGCGCTGGCCATTCCTAAAAGACTGTGCTGTCGGAAGATATTTTAGGAATGACGTAAAATCTAGTCTGTATCTAGATTCTCTAGCCTAAAAGCAGTCTAAAAGCTGCCTTGCGAGCAATGACCGACTCAACCGTTGACTCCATCCTAGAAAATAGTTCTGGTCGCGCTCTTTATCAGCAGTCGGCCCCGGCAGATATGGCGGTAGGTGTGGCTGGCCTCACCGATTACCTGAAGCTTTTACTAGAGGAAGATCCTCAGCTTCGCAAAATTTGGGTGATTGGCGAGGTTTCTAGCGCGAATAATCACCGGCAGGGCTGCTTTTTTACGCTGCAAGAGCCAGATGGGTCGGCGTCGGTGAGCTGCGTAGTTTGGAAGTCGCAGCTCTCTAAGCTGACGGTTTTGCCTAAAGCGGGCGAGCAGGTTACCGTGCTGGGCCAGATTCGGCTATATCCTAAACGGGGATCTTATCAGCTTACGGTGTGGCAGGTTCTACCGGCTGGCGAAGGCTTGCAGGCACTGCGCTATCAGCAGTTGCGATCGCGTTTAGCCGCCGAAGGTCTGTTCGACTTTGAGCGTAAGCGTCCGCTGCCAGCCTATCCCCAGACGCTAGCTGTGGTAACTTCGCCACAAGCAGCGGCCTGGGGCGATATTCAACGGACGCTGGTGCAGCGCAATCCCGGTATTCGACTGCTGCTTTCTCCGGCGACGGTACAGGGGGATCAGGCTTCTAATTCGATAGCTAAGGCCATAAATCGAGTCGTGCAAGATGGGCGCGCTGATTTGCTATTGCTGACTAGAGGCGGCGGTGCGAGTGAGGATTTGGCTTGTTTTAATGATGAGCGGGTAGTGATGGCGATCGCTCAGTCGCCTATCCCAGTAATTACCGGGATTGGTCATCAGCGCGACGAGTCTTTAGCCGATTTGGTGGCCGATGTTTGCGCCCACACTCCCACGGCAGCGGCCGAGCAAGCGGTGCCTAGCCTGGACGATCTCTACAGCGAGCAGGTGCAATACCTTCAGCGAGTAGCCGGGGTGATGTCAGCTCAACTGCAATCGGCCCAGCAAAGGACGCAATTATGTCAAACTCGGCTTCAGCGGCTGCGCTTGGATCGTCAGCTTATTCAACATCGAAAAGATATTAACAGGCAGCAGCAGCAGCTCATTAATAGCCTGTCTCAGCGTCTGAAGACGGCTCAGCACCAGCATCAGCTATTAACCGAAAAGCTGGCAACGCTCGATCCTGAATCGGTTTTGAGGCGAGGCTATGCCCTGGTGAGACGTGAAGGACAACTTGCGATCGCGGCAAGCGAGCTACCGGTCGGCACCGAGATTGAGGTGCAGCTAAGTCAGGGATCGGTGAAAGCAAAAGTAACAGACACTTGGCCATCATGACGCCATTTCTTGACGATGCCTCAGCCAAAGAATGCTGATATTCCGACTCTGACATTTCAATTTTGGTATCCCAATTTTGATATCCCAATTTTGATATCCCAACCAAGCTACCTCGATAAACAATGCCTAGTCCTAAAAAAGTTTCTGCCCTACCCAAAGACTGGAGTTACGAAGATACGCTAGCGCGGATTGAAGCCATTACCGCTCAGCTAGAAACAGGCGATATGCCGCTAGCGGATGTTTTTGAACAGTTTGCGGCAGCGGTGGGTTCGCTTAAGCAGTGCGATCAGTTTTTGCAGGATAAGCAGAAAGAAGCCGCCCTGCTGATAGAAACGTTAGTGGATGGGGATGAAGCGATCCCTTAACGGATCCTTTGCTGATCTATGGTCTGAGCTAAGACCACGCCCCGGCCCGATTTTTAGATGCATAGTCTACAGGTGCCGTTTGGTTAGCTTCGAGGGACGGCTGATGGTTCGGCTGATGGTTTAACGGGTGCGTGTCTGCGGCGGCTGATGCTGGATGTGCTAAAGCGGGCTGGGCCTCAAGGTGAGCTTTGGGAGATGGCTGATCAATGGGGAGCTGTATTTTGAAAGTAGCGCCCTGACCTGTCTGACTTTCTACCTCAATGCTGCCGCCCATTTTTTCGATCAGCTGTTTGGCGAGGGTCAGGCCAAGTCCTATGCCCTCTCTACTGCGATGGAAGGCTTCAAAGAGTTTGCTCGTATCTACCTTGCTCATATCCGTTCCGGAGTCTTGCACCTTGATAGAAATGGTTTTGCCGTTGTATAAAGCGGCCGTCACCCAAACTCGTCCGCCTTTGGGAGTGACCTGAAGGCTATTTTCAATTAGATGAACGAGCGCTTCTTTGAGCGTGGACTCTATTCCCATAGCGGGGGGGAGGT
>JBBSOB010000277.1:0-6429 GCA_038260205.1 Phormidesmidales cyanobacterium | reverse complement strand
TACGGCTACGATTGTGTCGTAGTCAAAAAATTCTATCGCGCTGCGCGCGATAAGAAGAAAGGCACAAGAGACAGAGCGCAAAAGCTCAAGAAGTGTAAAGGGATACCTAAGTCCTGGGGGCTGAACAACTCACTCGGAAACCGAAATCGCTGTCGCGGAAGTCGGGCGAATCGTTGTCGCGACACGCGGAGCGGCAATAACTCGGATAGCTGAACCTGGAACCGCCACGTCGTACACGTCTTGCATCTTCATCATCTGTAAACCAAGCACTGCCATCAGTGGGAGCGCCCTCATAATTTTCATGCCAGTGGTCTTGGCACCATTCCCAAACATTGCCATGCATGTCGCATAGGCCAAAGGCATTAGCTCCGTCGAACTCATTGACAGATGTCGTTTTTCTTCGGTTTTTTCCCTTAGGCCCATCAGCGTACATATAGTCGCCGTTATAATTAGCGACTTCGGTCAGAATCATGTCACCAAAGTAGAAAGGGGTGACTGTACCTGCACGACAAGCATATTCCCATTCAGCTTCGGTAGGGAGGCGGTAGGCGCGATCAGTGTGGACGGAGAGGCGATCGCAAAACTCTACCGCGTCATACCAGGAGACTTGTTCAACAGGCAGACGACTGCCTTTAAAGGATGATGGATCAGGCTCAAGCTCTCGATTCACCTGCGGCAAGTTCGCCACGAACCGCCATTGCGACTGTGTCACCGGATAGCGGCCCATGAAGAAATCGGGAACTGCCACTTCATGCTGAGGGCCTTCAGAAGACGACCGTTCTGGCTCACCCTCAGGAGAACCCATCAGGAAAGTTCCGCCTGGGATAGCCACCATTTCCAGCGTCAGGTCATCGGCTAGGGGTTCTACCAACCGCCGCGCCTGAGCGCGACTTTTTTTCACAACCCACTGAAGACGGCGTAAGATTCCCGCTCGTTCCTGCTCAATCTTCGCCGTTTGAAACTCAAAAACCTCTAAAGGCTGTTGTGGCAGGCTAATGGTTGCTACTTTAAAGCTAGCTGCCTTTAGAGGTGGGGGGAAAGCGACACCGTTATCGCTCTCAAGCGCAAGTTCAGCGTCATTTTCATCATTAACCAATTCCCCCTTTGTAAAATTCAGTACTTCTAACGATGGAAAAACATTATCTACAAGGGCATCAGGCGAAACATTCTCAAGCGCTCTACTGCCACCGTCTGAAGAAAGCTGTGCCTTCGCATCTGCCACCAACCCACTCAAGCTAGAAATACGATCATTATCTCTTAAGTCCCTTTGTACTGCGGGCGGCAACCGCAAACGTTGACCGGGGGTCACCTCATAAGTTGCTTCCACTCGCTCTGCTGCCAACGCACGATTGCTCAGCTGCACATCGTTAACAAGTGCCCCGAACTGAACCAATACAGGATAGTCAAACAACTCCTTCTTAAAAGTCTGAGTTATTTGGGCTAGCCGTGCCATTTCTGCCTGTCCAAGCAGCTCAGAGCCTATTTGGTCTCCCTGTAAAACACAATCTTGAAAGCGTTTCACAATCTCATCCACTGCCTCCCGTTGCTTCAGTGGGCCTAAATAAAACATTGCCCCCCACTGCTGCGCTTCTAGCTCTCTATCACTCAAAGAGCTATTGGCAGCTAGATAGCGCACATAGCTAATGAGCAGGTTAGCCACCGCCTTCATCCGACTGCTATCAAAAGTCTCCGAACCTCGATCCAGTAAATACGCCCGCACGTCCGTATCCATTGAATACAGCTCGTACCCTACCGGTAAACACAAATCTGACAGCAGTAAATCCACCTCAGCAATCCAGGGAATTTCTCGCAAAAATTCATTTCGCAAGTAGCTCACCAACTCCGGCGTTAACACCAATGGTAATGCTGCATGACACAGCAGCTCATAATAAGCAGGCTCAAATCGCTCCACAAACCGAGCGACCCGTCGTTCAGCCCGGTCTCTACGTTGCTCAATCGTCAAGACATCAGTCGAAGAATCTACCATTTAAAAGCCCCTCACAGCGACTGAATTTGCAGCCCACGCACCACGTCAATAGCATTACTCAAACCATCATCATCCATTTGAAACATAGGTACAAGGTTAGCCAAAACTTCTGCCGAACTCCCCCGCCAGCGCTCTACCGGCATTGGGTTCAACCAAGCGCATAGCTGCGTCGTTCGCCTCAGCCGCCGCAAAAACTTCGTCGTTCCTCGAATACGATCCAACCGTCGATAGCCGCGAGCCGCCCCCCCATCACTCACAATCAACACACTCGTATCACCATCACAGGCAGTTAGCACAGCCTCTAGCGCTATCGGCTCCGTCAAAAAAATGTCTTTATACACATAGTCAACGGGAAAGTTCTGAAAATAGCAAACTGTCACCTGTTCATCAGAAAAATCGCTCTCATACAAGGCAGTTTCAGCCATTTCTCGGGTGAATTGATGAATCGGCATCATTGACCCATTTTGGTCAATGAATAGCAAAATTTGAGCCCGGTTATAGTCGCGCCGCTGCATCACTGGATTTAAATAAAAGCCCTGTTGCGCAGCCTGCTGAACCGTCGCTACCACATCTAAAGTGTCAGATGGCCCTTCGGGTACATTTCGCCGCAGATACCGCCAGCTGTAGCTCATAGAACGACGTGATACCGGCCAATAGCTCTGCAAATCTGAAGGGTGCTCTATTTCAGCAGGCGTAAAGGGGGCTCTTACTGGCTGAGCTGCTGCGTCCACTGCCTGCGCGGGCAAATTCGCCGTTGGTTCAGGCTGCACTTTTTCTGAAACGTTTCGCTGCGGCACGCTGGGTTGTATAGCTGGTGGTGGCAGCGATTCACTATCATCGTCTTCTATCACCACTAGATTTGGTAAATCAGCTGCCGCTACAGCTTGCTCCCAAATAGGCTCAAATTGACCTTGCTCAGATCTGGAGTTACACCAGATTAGCTTGAGCGACTGGTTTAGGCTATCAAGATCAGTCGAAAAGGACAGGGAAGAAGCGTAATCGTTCACCAACGACAACCCAGTCATATAGTCGTCCACGCCGAGCCGAAAGCCACTCTTACGCAGCCTTACAAAAACGTCTAATACTAACGCTACCTTATCCACGTTCTCGAAACTCATGTTGATGCAACGAACTCAGCATTTCGCCAGTCGCTACGCAGCTTAAACAACAGCTCGCGGTAAGGCATCTGCCCCGTCTTCGATTTCAAGCGCTCCGCTGGATAGGGAGCATCCGCACCAAAGTTTGCCAGTGCCCCAAGCCAGTCCAAAAACTCACTCGTCCCTGGCAACTTCAGTATCCCCTTCTGCTGACGAACCGATAAGAATCTATCAATCGCAGCCTCTACCAGCTCATCCGTCGGAGCCGACAGCTCCGATAACTCAGCCTTTTGCTGAAAATGAAGATGCGCAATTTTTCTAAGCTGCTCTGGTTTACTGGGAAATTCAATAAAGTGATACACGCATCTTCTCAGGAAAGGTGCAGGTAAATTACCTTTCTCCTTATTGCTAGTAATCACCACAATCGGCGGATGTTTTGCCTCGATAGTTTTCCCTGTTTCACGAATAGTGAATTGGTAAGGAGCTTCCAAAACCGTGAGCAAGTCGTTAGGAAAATCTAAGTCTGCCTTATCAATCTCATCGATCAACACCACTGCTGGAGACTCTTCTCGACTAAACGCCTTACCAAGCGCCTTTAGATCCAAATAGTTGTCTACGTTTCTAGGATCAATCCGCCGCTGCCCTTCTAGTTCCTCCAGTTCATAAAGCTTTTGACTCAGGTTAACATCATGCAATCGTAGCAACGCATCATACTCATACAGACCTTCTTGATACCTCGTTTTAGAGCGAATATTCCAACGATATAAAGGGTAGCCTAGCTCGTAGGCGATCGCAGAAGCCAAGCAGGTTTTACCACAGCCAGCTTCACCCTCTAGTAGTAAAGGCCGATTTAGAAAAATAGCGAGGTTCACAGCTTTCACCAGCTCTTTAGAAGCTGAATAAGGCGCACACTTTTCTAAGGAATCTGGATAAACACTCCTAGGACGGTTCTCGGGCTTGCCTGTAAAAAAATTCATGATTTACTCAACTTACTTTTGTTTCTAACGTTCAATTTTCGACCTCTATTCGACCTCTAAGAGTTACATAAATATAAATTCTCTTTCAATAGCATCTACAACAAGACGGGGAATCCCACGAAAAGAGCTCTCATGCAAACGTTTTGCCTTATCTTCTAGCTTATTATCTGGCAAACCAGTAAATTCTAACCAACCTTCTATATCGTCTTCGCTCCAATTGTCAAGAGAAACATTGAAAATCCTGGCTGCCTTTTCCAAAGATCCATCCTGCATACCAGAATCTGAAAAGTCAAGCAAGGGAAAAGTCACATTCAGGCAATTGTCCGAAATACGTTCATCTGAAACAACAATTAAAAGAATATGAACTCGACGCCACTGAGTACTTACCGTTTCAGAAAACTTATCAGCTAATCGAGTATAAAAATCTGAGCAGAGCCAAGAGAACACTTTCTCCTGCATCGGCAATTTATGCCATTCAGCAATCTCTATGAGGACGACACTCCGTGTCTCTACAGAAGCGCAAATCTTATCAACGACATCCTCCAAAAGCTGATCCAAGCTGCTAGAGCCCGCATTGATTCCCAAAATTTTAGAGATCCCCTTAAGCAATCCCATTTCATTGAGTTCTATACCTCCGGAGAAGCCAACGCGGTGAGGTTTCAAATTAGCACCATCTTTGAGTTCCTCCCGCAACCGTCTCATGAGCAGATCTCCTCCCATGTTCCGGCTATTCTGCAAAACTAAAAAACTCACTCCTCCTTGTTTACCTGAATAGTCCAGTAGGTTCCTAAAGCTCTGTATAACCTCTTTGAAATCGATGTAAGGAAGCTTCTCACTGAGACCAGTAGACTCTTCCCCTTTCAAAGTCTGGTCTAATGCGCTCAAGTCTGCCTCTAATTTCTCAATTTTTGAATCTAGTTTTTTAATTTTTGACGCAAGGACTACCTGCTCGCCCGCATCAAAACAATCGTCGTATTGCTCGTTAAGCGCTTCAAACTGCTCCATCCATCTGGCCAAGCGAGCATTCATCACCACCCGTTTTTGCGTTTCATGTAAGCTCAACTCAGTCAATTTTATTGCCATGATCTAAAAAAGTATTAGAAGCTTATAACCGATTTATCACAGTTGACCAATCTCTACATCCAGCGAAGCGAGTGCCGTTTCTAATTTATCTATCTTAGATTTAAGAACAACTTGCACACCCGCATCAAGACAGTCATCGTATTGCTCGTTTAGCGCCTCATATTGAGCCTCTAGCATTTTCAACCTTTTTTCTAAAACTCGCTTCTTCACGATTGACAAACCTGAGTGCTGAACGGCGCTCAAAAGCTCCCTCGTACGCTGCGTTTGCCTGACTATTTCCTCAGACATTCGGTCTTTGATCCACCAATACAGCGGCTCCGGCTGTGCTTTTGCTCGAAGACTTTCCTGCACCCGGTCGGCGACGGCTTTCAAGTTTGGCCATAGCGGCTGCTCTTCTAATTCAGCCAGCACAGCCGATGAAAACATTCCTGAACCTGAAGCATTCTTCGCCACTTCATAGTCTGCTGCTGCAAACATCACAAACTGCTCTGCCGAATCCTGTTCACCCATTGCACTATAGCGCTGCCCAGCCGCCTCACCCTGCACCGTCTCATACAACCCCTGAAAATAACTATTTGCACAGACATCTACTAAAAATATCTGCCGATTAAACCCTGCATCACGCGCCGACGTGCTCAGCGCCTGTACCAACGAATTTACATCCAGATTTAGTTTATTCGCGGCGGTCGTATCCGCAAACAGTAACCGACGGGTTGCACTGTGTGTTTTGGTCAAAATGCCATGTCCACCCCAAAATACATACAGCCCCTCGCCTTTAGCCTGCTCAGTGATTAGCTCATTGCGGATATACGCATCAATGGCATCGCGAGTCGCCGGATAGGGTGTAACACCAAGCTTCTCTGCCTGCGATCGCACATCAGCATTTTGAGCCAACGGCGACACAAAAAAGCGAATATGCCCAGGTGCCACGCCTCGCGACAGCAGCCACTCGATAAAGTTCAGCCCGTCTTGAGCCGGGCCATCTAAGTCACAATTCGCACCAAGCTCGTAGGTTTCAATCCCCACCACCAGCGCATATACCTGATCGCCATTCATAACAGCCTCATTAGCCGCTTCAGTTGTGGAAATCATGGCAGCACCTTCTCAATCGCATCCCAGGTTTGCACATTTGCCCAGTAAGCACCATGCGCTTCTGGAAACGGCTGCTTATTGTCTACCAGTACATCAGTCATTTTTCCAGGGAAGAGGCCAGGGCGATCGCCAACATAGCTTAAAAAATCCCTCAAATCATATACATTCAACCATTTTTTAGGAAAGTGTGCAG
>JBBSOB010000276.1:0-6497 GCA_038260205.1 Phormidesmidales cyanobacterium | reverse complement strand
GTGGCTTTTTCTTAATGATGTAAATGCATATGTTGGTATCTAGCAAGTAACGCATTTATAGAGTTTCTCGACTGTCCAAAGGAGGCTGCACTCTATCCTGCATGAAATCATCAGAGAATTGATCTAAGCTATCGAACAATGACTGCCAAGGATTTTCTGTAGATATTAAAACAACTGCGCCGCCGCTGAAGGGGTGACACAACCTATGTAAGCGATACAGAGAGGTAGTTTGGCAGACTATAGGCAAAAAAAGATAGGCTAGTTTTGCAAACCAAAGCCTATCGAATCAATATGATACCTTCAGTTTACCAAACTGCCCTCAAACGACAACTCGATGAGTCACAGTACCTGCTGCTTTCGGTGCTCGTGACGCTGCTGCACAGCATCCGCGATGTGCGGATAGAAACGCTGGCAGAGGCGCTGCCGTTGCCCATCCTATTCGAGAGTCGGCGAAAAAAGTCCAACGGTTCCTTACGCTGGGCGTCCTCAGCCTGAGTAGACTATGGTTTGGGGTGCTGCGAGCGTTTCTAGGCGAGCAACTGACCTCAGGCTGCACTGTCTATGTGGCAATTGACCGTACGACCTGGGGTGATATCAACTTGCTGATGGCGAGCATCGTCTGGAAAGGGCGAGCGATTCCGCTTTACTGGCAGCGTATGGAGACGCTTGGCAACAGTCACTATGACGAGCAGACGGCTTTTCTGTCTGTGGCTTTACCGATACTCGCTAGCTATCGTGTTGTGGTGCTTGGTGACCGAGAGTTTTGCTCAGTCGATTTGGCCCGTTGGCTAGGCCAGCAGGGCCACTATTTCTGCTTACGGCAGAAGCGGTCAACCTACGTTTTGATTGCAGATAAGCCCTGGCTGAAGCTGTCTCAACTGGGCCTGGTGCCTGGGACAAAGTGCTTTTATAACGCCGTGACGATGACCCGAAGTAAAGGCTTTGACCAAGCACATTTGGCCGGAAAGTGGAAACGCCGGTATCGCGGCTTCGCGCCGGAAGAGCCCTGGTTCTTGTTGACCAATCTGGAAACGCTCAGTGACGCGGTGGCAGCTTATCAGAAAAGATTTGATATTGAGGAGATGTTCCGTGATTTTAAGCTCGGTGGATACCGTTTAGAAGGCTGTAAGGCCAGCGACAAGCGCTTCTTAGCAATTATCTTATTGATTGCGATTGCCTACCTATGCGCTTCGACTCAAGGGCAAAGGCTCAAGCAAAAAGCCTTACAGAAGTATATCGCTAGGCCGGAGACGGCGGGTCGGCCTTATCGCCGACACAGTTTCTTTTATGTAGGGCTATCAGCTCATCGATGGGTACCGTTCTGGCCCGATTGTCAGCAACAGATACAACGTTTGATGAGGCTCAATCGGGGTAAAATCGAATATTATCTGAAGGGTCAGAAGGCGATGGAAGCCGTCCTACATGCCCTGTAGCCGTTGTGTCACCCCCTCAGACAATAAAGATACTTTCAATGCAGTAGCTGGTCCGCCGATTGATATATTCAACCCTGTTTTTGGGCAGATTGCTCCGCCTACTCTTCTTTTGTTTAATACTGATGTTAACAGAACAGCATTAGGAATCTATGCTCAAGATCAGATGACAATAGCGGAAAATTTGAAGCTATTAATAGGTTTACGTTTTGATACGTTCAATCAGACAGTAGAGGATCGATTAGGTGGCACGGAACAAAATCAATCGGAAAATGCCTTTAGTCCTCGTGTTGGTATTGTTTATCAACCCATTCCACCGATTTCCCTTTATGCCAGCTACAGTCAATCTTTCTCTCCTGTTAATGGGCGCAGTTTTGAGGACGCACAATTTCAACCAAGAAGAGGTACACAATATGAAGTTGGGGCAAAAGCAGATTTAAGTGACAGATTTTCCACAACGCTTGCATTTTATGATCTGCTTCTCTCTAATGTTTTAACTAGCGATCCGGTCAATCCTGATTTTTCTGTTCAAACAGGAGCGCAGCGCAGCAGAGGTATAGAACTGAACCTTTCAGGTGAAATCTTACCGGGGTGGAATATCCTCGCTGGATATGCTTACACTGATGCTCGTATTGAAGAAGACAATGATCTGCCTGTAGGAAATCGATTGAGTAATGTACCAGAAAACTCTTTCAACTTGTGGACGACCTATGAGATTCAATCAGGTAATTTACAAGGCTTGGGTTTAGGTTTAGGACTCTTTTATGTTGGTGAACGTCAAGGTGATTTGGGAAATTCATTTGAGATACCTAGCTATTTACGGACAGATGCCGCCATATTTTACAAACAAGATAATTGGAGAGCAGCGCTCAATGTCAGGAATCTATTCGGGGTAGACTATGTTGAAAGTTCTTTTAATCGAAATCGGCTTTTTGCTGGAGAAGACCTTACCATTCAAAGTTCAATTTCTTGGCAATTCTAATAGTCAAGGAAAGAGACGAAGATACATAAGCCGCTTCGTTACTTGGCTATCTTTAGGCGTGATGGGACTTTTGCTTGTCACAGCCTGTACTCCTAAAGATCGCCACAACATTCAAATACCTATTGAATCGGGCATTGCAGAGTGCCATTCGTTTCAGCACGTTATGGGTGAAACTTGTATTCCTACTGCCCCGAAACGTATCATTACATTATCTGCCTTAACTCTCAATAATGCCCTTCTTCTGGGAGTAAAACCCCTTGGCAGCACTTATTTTCTAGACGATCATAAGTTACTCATCAGCAATGGCATAGAATATTTGGGACCTTCTCAACCTAATCTAGAGAAGATATCCTTGCTTAAGCCAGATTTGATTTTAGGCTGGGAAAACATTGACAAGAGTGTTTACCCCTTACTTTCAAAATTTGCTCCTACCGTGTTGGGAAAATTTGAAGAACCTCTGGATTGGTCAAAGCACTTTGATTTTGTCGCTCAGGTTTTAGGTAAGGAAAAAGAAGCCAAAGAAGCGTGGCAAAATTACTACAAAAAAATTGAAACCTTGAAAATAGCTTTGGGCATTGACGCGGCCTCTTTAAAGGAGAATGGCTACCAGGGACAAAAAATTTCATTTATCAACATACATTCTGGTAATCGTGGTGTTGAGAGTGATGTAAAAAACTCGTTTGCTGGTTCTATTCTAGATGCTGTTGGCTTACAGCGTCCAACAGCACAGAATATTAATGCTCCCTATGGACAGCTCAGTATTTCCGAAGAGGAATTAGAGAAGGCTGATGGAGACGTGCTATTTGTTTCTATCTTGAGAAATAACGCCAAAGAAGCTTTTGCACAAATTCAGAAAAGCCCCCTTTGGAAACGCCTTAATGCAGTTCAGAAAAATAATGTTTATTTAGTTGATCCCTCGACCTGGACTGGTTCAAGTTTACCTGCTGCAAATGCTGTCCTTGATGATCTCTACAAATACCTCGTCAACACACCTTAACCCCCTATGCCTAAATATACATTATTTGTCTGCAAATCCTGCCACCGTTCCTCTAAAAAACGACCAGAAAATCCACCTTTTGATGGCACTATTTTACTTGACCAAATCAACACTTTATGCAACGAACAGTTCCCAGATGATGAAATTGAAATTCAGCCTGTGGGGTGTCTATGGACATGCGACAAACCCTGCGCCGTCGCCTTCTCTGCCCCCACCAAACCCACCTACCTCTTCACCACATTGCCAACCGATGAAACTGCCCCTGCCCTACTTCAGTTTGGCAAACTCTATTGCGGCAGTCATACCGGCGATGTGCCGTGGAAACAGTTTCCAGAGGCGTTGCAAGCCGTGAGCGTAGCCAAGATTCCGGCAGTGGATTGATGAATGGATGGGCGATCGCTCCCAACATTTAGGATACTTTCAAGCAATCTACTGAGCTATCGAGAGGGGCGATCGCGCGATTCAGATGATAAATTATTAAAGATTTTACCCCGTACCCCAACACCATAATGAATACCATTGACGCGGCTAGTCGCGGCTTGACGTTTTATCTCGTACCCATTGCCGAAAGGCTTTTAGGGTTTGGCTGCGACCTTCTGTTTGACTGCGATCAATAAATTGAGAAATCGCTTGGGCGATCGCGATCTTAGGAAAATGCGAACTAAACTCAACCGCCTGATACTGGCCATCTTGCAACTGACTGATCCGCAATTGCCCCGCCTCAAATCGCCAAAGTTCCGGCACGCCCAGGGCTTGATAAGCCTCTAGCCCAGTTTTAGAAGTGACATCCACTTCAATTGCCAAATCGGGCGGCGGGTCAATCGTCAAATCCAATCTGTCTTTCCCAATCATTTGAGCCGCGTTTTCAATGTAAAAACAATCGTCGGGTTCAACACCAGTCGCCATATCTTGACGCTTGAAGGTGCTAGAGCCGAAACACTCATTGTCGATGTCCAGTTCCTCCAGCAGGATTTTCACCATGTCCCCAATTAGGACTTTAGCCTTTTCGTGTTTAGGCAAGGGCATCCGAATTTCTAACACTCCATGGCTGTAGGCAATGCGAGAGGCCCGTTGATCTCCCAGTTCAGCGAGAATGGCTTCAAATTCTGGCCAGGTCACATCTCGAAGCTGGACGCGCTGACCCGGATGAACCATCAGTTGTCGAAGCTGAAGGGTGACCATAGCGATCGGTTAGGAAGGGATGGCTTCAGTATAGCTTTGATACAAACCACTACAACCTGACTCAACAGCACCCATGGCCACACCCGCACCTCAGCCACTCCTGCGTTTACTCCGCTACAGTCATCCCTATCGCTGGCAGGTATGGGGTGCGGCGCTCTGCTCCATCTTTCGCACCCTATTCGATTTAGCCCCGCCCTACCTCATTGGCCTTGCCGTCGATGTTGTCGTTGAACAAGAAACCTCAATCCTGGCTCAATTAGGCGTGCAAAATCCGCTGACTCAGTTGCTAGTGCTGTCGCTGCTCACCATCGCCACCTGGGGGCTAGAATCGCTCAGCCAATATGGAGCCGACAAACTCTGGCGCAACCTGGCACAAACCCTACAGCACGAACTGCGAATCGATACCTACAACCACTTGCAAGGGCTGGATCTAGCCTATTTTGAAGACCGCAGCACCGGCACCCTGCTATCGATTCTCAATGACGACATCAATCAGCTAGAGCGCTTTCTTAACTTTGGTGCCCAAGACTTAATCAGCTTTTTTACCCGAGTCTGTGCCGTGGGCATGAGCTTCGTGCTGCTAGCCCCAGGCATCGCTTGGCTGGCCATGCTGCCGATTCCATTCATTCTGGGGGGCACGTTTTTGTTTCAATCCCGACTGGCTCCCCGCTACGATGCCGTGCGCGACCAAGCGGGGCTCATCAGCGATCGCCTCACCAACAATCTCACCGGCATCGCCACCATCAAAAGCTTCACCACCGAAGCCTATGAGCGCGATCGCCTCCATCAAGAAAGCGACACTTACCGCCAAAGCAACCGTAAAGCGATCGCCCTGAGCGTCGCCATTCAGCCCGCTTTGCGGTTTCTAATTCTGTTGGGCTTTGTCAGCACCCTGTATTTAGGTGGCCGCGAAGTCTTAGCCGGTCGCCTTAGCGTCGGCACCTACGGCTTCATGGTCTTCATCGTGCAAGACCTGCTGTGGCCCTTCACCGAACTCAGCGAAATTATGGACGACTACCAGCGGGCAATGGCCTCTATTCGCCGTATTTTCGGTTTGCTAGATACACCCGTATCAATACCTCCGTTCGATCCTTCCCTGGAGGGGCTTCGCGATCGCCACACAGCCGCTAAGCCAATTAAAGGAGCAATCGAATTCAAGGCCATCACCTTTGCCTACCGCCCCCATCATCCCGTCCTGCAAAATCTCTCCTTGAACGTGTCCGCTGGGGCTACTATCGGCATTGTCGGCGCAACCGGCTCAGGCAAGAGCACCCTGACAAAGCTGCTGCTACGCTTTTACGATGTACAGCAAGGCCAAATTCTCATCGATGGACTCGACATTCGAGACTTTGACCCAAACGCACTACGCCGTGCCGTTGGCTGGGTCAGTCAAGATGTGTTTTTGTTTCACGGCACCATCGCAGAAAATATCCGCTACGGAAGCTTTGAGGCGACTCATGAGCAGATGATGCAAGCCGCCAAACAAGCCGAAGCCCATGAGTTTATCACCCAACTTCCTGAAAGCTACGGCACAGTAGTAGGAGAGCGGGGGCAAAAGCTCTCTGGTGGTCAGCGGCAGCGAATTGCGATCGCCCGTGCCATTCTCAAAGATCCGCCGATTCTAATACTCGATGAAGCCACCTCAGCCGTCGATAACGAAACTGAAGCCGCAATTCAGAAGTCTCTAACCGCGATTACTCAGGGGCGGACGACCATTGCGATCGCTCATCGCCTCTCCACCCTCCGCCACGCCGACTGCATCTACGTCCAGATAGATCTAAAATTGGTGCCTAGTGACAAAAGCGTGGTCAGGCCATAGACTTCAGGCATCCCCCTCGAAGTGAAAGCTATGCCCCCAAAGCGTCATAATCAAAACCGGACTGCAATTGTCTACTTTGGCGCAACC
>JBBSOB010000275.1:0-6497 GCA_038260205.1 Phormidesmidales cyanobacterium | reverse complement strand
TAACGGTTGCTAGCTCAGCGGCAAACTCTTCTTGCAGCCGGCGAATCTCGTCCAACTGACTGCTGTCACCAATTAGTTGAACAACCACATCCAAACAAGCGTTTAGGCCCGCGGCAAACTCATAGCGAGTCAGCGCTCGATTGCCCCGGTAAGTGCGGTCGGGATAGCCTTCCAAGCAGCCATACTCCTCCACCAAACGCTGAAGCGCAGTGTAGGCCCAGTCTCCAGGCTGCACGTCAGACAGCTCAGATACACTTGTCACCTGAGCGAGTTGCACAGGCTCGGAAGTGCTGAGGCTAGCGTTTACGGTTACGGATTGAGCTGAGGAGACAGCGGCGGCGGTACTCAGTTCGGCAGGGGCCGCTAATGCATCAGTACCAACAGCCAAAGCCGCACCCAACGCGGAGGGTATTGCAATAAACAGCTTCCAGTTAGTCATTTTGTTGTTCTCACACCACAGAAAAGAAGATTTTTCATCCTTCGAACTGTAGAATCCTGCCCGCCAAGGAGGGTGTAGTTTAAATTACAAATTAATGAGATTCATTCTAATCGGTAATTCATCATAAAGATCGTGGCTTTACCTTGCAGGCTAAGGCGGTTACGGGCGGCCCAGAAACTGACGGACAAAGGCGATCGCTGTTTGCAAATTTTCTCAAGGAGCGATCGCCCGCTGCTATCAATTATCCTCTTCGTTCGACAACTGCAACGCCTTTAGATGAAGGGAGTTAGCGTTCTGTCGGCCAATTTCAGATTGCGAGTCTATTGAAACTGACGAGCCTATCGCTAAACGGTGGGACAGCTCAATTTGTCTACGCTGAGCGCGTATGTGCTTATTTCGCTGGCGTCGAGTCCTATTCTTTTCGCCCCATTGCCAAGAAAGCATCAGCCCCCAAACCGATACCCCTACAAAGCAAATAATTAGCAGCCAGTGGCTCCAGGATGCGAGGTCAAAACCTGCTTTTTCCATCGAACGCCATCCTTAATCAGGAAACACTCTCGTTAATAGTATCTCGCTAATACTACTGCGCCTCTTTATGAAAATCAATCAAGAGAAAATCAACCAAGATTCCTTACGTCGCGAAGAACTAGGTCGTAGGCTGCCTGTGATCTGCGCTTTCAGACATCATTCTCAATAAGCGGCATTTGTTGCAAATGGGAGTAGAGTTCGCTATCATTCTCAATAACTGGATCTTATTGATTTTTGTCCTATTTTTTTGCCCTAAGGAGGTGACGTCATGGCGGCTTACACAGCATCAGCCTTGAAAGCGGAGCTACACGAACGCGGTTGGCGACTCACTCCCCAACGGGAAACGATTTTAAAAACATTTCAAAATCTGGCCGAAGGCCGTCACATCAGCGCCGAAGACCTGTGTGAACTCCTCAAAGAAGAGGGTGAGCCAGTGGGCCTTTCTACTATTTATCGCAACCTCAAGCTCATGTCCCGAATGGGCATTTTGCGGGAGCTAGAGCTAGCCGAAGGTCAAAAACGCTACGAGATTAATCAGCCTTCTCCTCACCACCACCATCACCTCATCTGCGTGCGGTGCAACAAAACAATCGAGTTCAAAAATGACTCAGTTTTGAAAGTAGGCGCTAAAACAGCCGAAAAATCGGGCTATCAGCTTTTAGACTGTCAGCTTTCTATACATGCCGTCTGCCCAGCCTGCCAGCGCTCCATTCTGCCAGCCTAATTCTGCCAGCCTACTTTGCCAGCGATCGCAAATTCAGCCAGCAACCCATCTAAGAGTCGCTGGCTTTAAGCGTTTTTAGTCAACTTTGTCTCTAAATTCCTTATTTCTAGAAGTTCTTTTTTTAGGGGCAAGGCAGATTTTGGGTGGCAAATTTTGGGTGGCTATTGGTATGGGGATTGCCTATCAAAATGTATTCCCAAGCACGAGCAGCCAAGATATATTGCCCAAAAAGGCTAAAACGACTGTGTGGCAAGCGGCCAGAGAGCATGATAAGCCCTAGTTTTTCTGAAACGCTTGACCTTTTTGAGGGTTATAGATAAGAATGACTACTAATACGAACGAAGTGTGCCATGACTTTACTGTCGGATCAAGCGCTTAAAGACACGCTGAATAACAAAGGATTTCGCTCCACCGCTCAGCGTCAAAAAGTTTTGAGGATATTTATGGCCCTTCCTCAGGGTGAGCACCTGAGCGCTGAAGATCTCCATATTGTGCTGATGAAAGAAGGCGATCGCATCAGCCTATCTACCGTTTATAGAACCCTTCACCTGATGGTTTCCATTGGGCTACTGCGCGAACTCGAACTCGCCGAAGGGCACAAGCATTACGAACTCAACCGCCCTTTTCGCGACCATCACCACATTGTGTGTTTGAACTGCAATCAAACCCTGGAATTTATAGAAAGCTCCGTAGCCGAAATTGGAGAAAATACGGCCAGCAGTGCAGGCTACCACGTCCTCGACTGCCAGCTCACGCTCTATGGAATTTGCACCGACTGTAGGAGCGATCGCCCAGGCTGACGCAGACCAGCGCGGCAATACCTTTGGATAACTAAAAACTTTCTTGCTAAAAATTTTCTTGACAGTAATTATCAACTAGCGCTATAACTACTCTAATGGGATCGCTTCTCATTAAAAACAAAAAAGCGGCTCACCGGTAACGGCTGCCGCTTGAAGATTCTTTTTAGAAGAAGATTCTGGTTAAGAAGCCTCTTTAGAGAAGACTAGTTCAGAGAAAAACAGTTCAGAAAAGAACAGTTTAGAGAAAAATAGCTTAATTCAGAGGTTAGCCCAGTTGAACCAACGTATCGGGGAAGAGAAAATGGTCTAAGTGATAAGCCCGTTCTTCGGTCTTAAGTAAAATGCCTTCGTACAAATAGCGTGTAGCTCTATCGCCCAAACTTTCGGCTTGTGCCGCATTGCGACGAAGCACTTTAATAATTGCCTGCTCAGCTCGCAAGTCATTGTCTACCATTTGGCGAGCGCTATAAATGCCGTTGGGTTCCTGCTCAAAGCAACATAGCTCGGCTAGGGTAACAAAGTTAGCAACTGGCACGCCGCCTAAGCCATCTAAGCGTTCGCCAATATCATGAACGTGTTGCTTAGTTGCATCGTAGCTTTCTTCAAAATACTGATGCAGTTGATAGAACTCAGCGCCTTCCACCACAAAGTGATGCTTTTGATATTGCACATAGATGCCTTGCAAACTTGCCAACGCAACGTTCAAGCCTTCACAAACAGGTTCAGTAACAGACTTTTCCAGCAGAATAGCGTTGTCCGCAACCTGCCCAAAAGGAGTAATTACCGTAGATGAGATAGCCATATTTTTTATCCTCTTTAATTTAGCTATTAACGTCTATTACAAACGCTTTATGTTTACATCATAGCTTATTGACAAAGCCCAAACACATTGAAAAATAAGGGATTATTACCCTTAAATTGGCATGTATTCTCAACAGCTAAAATTCTATACGACTATGTAAACTAGCTGACCAACTACCTTTCGCAAGACAAATAGACGGGCACAAGCCGATTATTTTTAGCTGATCGCTCGGCGTTAATGATATTACCTTCTAGTTATTTTTAATAAATATTTTCAACTGACAGTAATTTTTCTAAAAAATGCATCTACTCAAATTCAATCTAACAAAAGCTTTTCCTATCAAGCGCCTTCATCCTCATTCAAGCTGTTTGTAAATTACCGGAGTCAAAGATTTGTACGCCAGCGGTTAGAGAAAACTATCAGCTGCTTTTTCAACCGGTTGTTAAGACTAATTGAAAATAGCTTCTACTTAGCTGCTTGAGTCTTCTGATTATTCATTTTCTGCTTTACACCTCTTCCACAACGTCTTTTTCACAACGGCCTTTCCAGAACGTCCCTTCCACAACATCGGAGATCTTTCAATTGACACCATCTAATTCTGTAGAATCCACCTCATCCTCGGCTAGCCCATCGCAACTGCACTCAACTAGTCTCACGGTTAATTGCGAAGATCGCTGGCAAGTTTACCACCGCCTACAAGAACTAGACATTCACTGTCAATGTGGGGGCTATCAGCCGCTAGAAGTAGATATTCAAACAGCAACAGAGGCCATTCAACTGTGGAGCATTGTTAGGAGAATATCTCAACCTCGACAGGTACTCGTGGCCCGGCTGACGAAGAGCTGGCAGCGGCCTTGTGGTAGTCCAAAGGCGTAGCGAGCACTCCGCTGTATGAAGAACTGTATGGGGACTGGACTTGATGAGGCGATCGCACCCACACCCCTCGTCAGCCAACGGCATATCAGGCCATCTGCCAAGTGCCGTGAAATCCGATGGGGATGATTCCTGGCAAGGCCAAACGACAAACCGGCTCACCCGACAATTCGCCCATCGTGAGCGCGTCAAACACCCACAGTTCGCTGCGCTCGGCCACCGAGTTATAGACCATCTCTAGCAGCCATCCCTGCGCTGGATTTAGCGTATCCGCTACGTGCAGAGCCTCAGAGCCATAGTTACCCTCACCCAAATCAACCTGCTTCAGCTCGCCCGTTTCATAGTCAAACCGGCCAATCGCGCCGAACCAGTCCTCACCCGTTTTCACCCCATCTCGGTGCATCAGCAAGTAAGTATGCTGCCACGGCTGACCGACTTTTGCCGCAGGCACCAGCGGGAACTCACAATCGCGCTCTAATACGCATTCATTGCTCAACACCTTGCCTGTTTTTGGGTCTAGCCGCAGTTGCCAGAGTCTGCCGTAGGCGGTCGATTCCATTTTCCCAGACGGCACTTCTCGCAGCACCTCGTTAATCGAAATAAAGTCGTCAAACCGGGCAAAGTCTAGCCGAACGCTGCCGTCTAGATCTACACAGCCATTGCCAAAATGCCATTGAAACCAGGGTTCTGCGCGGCCTTCGCTCACCACTTCCAAGCTTTCTCTATCGACTACGATCAGCCGCGTCTCTCCAGTTTTGTCCCATTGAATCGCGTCTGCGTAGCACTTTTGGTTTAGCAGCAGCGGTATTCCATTCATTTTTAGAGGTGCGATCGCAAACACCAAATACGGCCCGGCCATCACAAAGCTATGCACCAACGGCACAGATTTTAGCGGAATCATGGTCTGCTTAATTAGATTGCAAGCCGCATCACAGCGATAAATAGAAAGCTGACAAAGCGCATTGACCCCAATGCTATAAATCTCTCCGCTCAGCGGATCGCGCAGGGGATGAGCCGAAAACGACTGATTCTTCTTTAGCCAGCCCAAAGACGCTTCGCCAATCGTCTCTAACGTTTCTAAATCCAAACTGTGAGGATTTCCGGCCTCCCACAGCGCCAACAGCCGATCGGCTAAGGCCAGCACAGACGTATTGGCCGAATTCTTCACGCTGCCGCCCTTTAGCAAGCCCCTAATATGCTGCCACAGCGGCCCCGGATAGCGCATTCCATAGTTGCTATACAGATACTCACCGGCTGCGCTCTCCGCTTTATAGCCTTCGGTTTGCACATAGCGATAGGTGCCCGCTGCCCTACCGTCGGCAAAGCCCACCCGCAAAATAGCGCCATCACCGTCAAACCAGTGGCCCGCCGTTTTCTCGCCTCGCTCTAGTCGCCCCGTCCCATTCTGATAAAAAGCGCCTTTTAGCCCGGTTGGAATTTGCCCTGACAGCAGCTCCAAATTGGTTGGGCCAAATTCTGTGGCCGGTTTTTCAAACGTTTTGTGCCAGGGTTGAGGGCTTTTGTCTGTAGAAGATTTGAGCGGCGCAGCAACAGTCATAGAAAAAGTGTCAAAAGAGTGTATTTAGAGATGCTTTAAAGGTAACAGATCTCTCCTTTTCTAGTTCTCCTTCTTTTTTCCTTTTCACTCTACAGGCAGCGTCAGCGTAAATGCCGTCTCGCCTTTTTGCGTTGCATCTAATAACAGCTCACCCCGGTGCGCTCGAGCAATTTCGCGCGATAGGCTTAAGCCCAAACCAAAACCTTCTCGCTTGCGATTACGAGAGCGATCGGCCCGGTAAAATCGGTCAAAAATGAGATCGCGCTCACTCAACGGGATCTCTCTAGAAGCGTTTGCCACGGTTACTTGTACGACATTTCCCTGGCGCTTTCCAGACAGCGACAGCCACTGCGTACTTCCTGTCGGCAGATTGTATTTAATGGCATTGTCAATTAGATTCTGCAAAATCTGGATGATTAAATCGCGATCGCCCTTCACCGTTAAATCGCCTGAATCTAGCTCTACCTTCACCGGCAAATCAGGCGCTAACAGCTCAATATCTTCTATCAGCACGCCCAAAATCTCTTTCAAATCCACCGTCGCCTGCCGCAGACTAATTTGCCCCGCATCGGCCAAAGAAAGCAACAACAGCTTGCGAACAATCGCCCCTAATCGAGAGACTTCATCGAGTAAGATGCCTAAGCTCTGCTGCAAATCAGACCCCGGCTCAGCCTGCTGGATCGCTAGCTCTAGCTCACCTTGCAAAATTGCCAGCGGCGTTTTTAACTCATGCGCCGCATCGCCGCTAAACCGAGAAGACTGCTTAAAGCTGC
>JBBSOB010000274.1:0-6537 GCA_038260205.1 Phormidesmidales cyanobacterium | reverse complement strand
CGTCGTATCTCGACACAAAAACTGCATTCCGTCTCTAGTAGGCACCCGCACATAAGCGCCTTCGTCTTTTGCGATGCCCGTTAGCACTACCTGGTACTGATGGCTGCGAGCCGTTAGCTGCCAGTATCCCCAGGGGTCTACCTGCCAGGTAAAGTCCGTTTTAAAGGAAGCAAATTCGTAAAACTGTCCCTGGTGATGGATGCCGATAATCGCGACGTTTTCTGTCCAAACCAGTACTTCGCGAATGCCTCCGGCTGCGGTCACGCTCAAGCTGGGTTCGTCTTCAAAAGCGTTGCACTGTAGCCAGAACCACTTCGCTGGAAACGCCCCACCCCAGTTTTTCTCAGCGTAAACAGGCGCATTCTCAAAGCTATAATCCTGGCCCCGCCAGCGCATTTGTCCGGTGGCTAGCCCGTGAGCCATCAAGACCTGCCAGCCCGGTTCAAACACGGGTAGATAAGACATCCAGCCCGCCGTTGCCTGCTGAATAGAATCGCCCCAACCGGCAATGGGTTGGGTTTGATAGTTCCATTCGGCTTCGGGGTGGCCGCTGGGGGCAAGCAGTCTGCCCTGATGCTGATGGGCCGTGGCTTGATAGCCTTCGATGACGGTGGATTTGAAGGCCGCGGGAGACAGATAGCGAGTGGGCTGGGCGGCGGGCGATGCTTCGGGAAGGCTACGCGATCGCACACAGCCTAAACCCAAACGATGCGGCCAGGCCCAAAATTGATTGACGTTGGGAAAAGTGCGGCAGCAGTAGGTTTCATTTGGGCCAAGAATTTGGGCAACGCCGCCGCTTTGAGCCGTGCCGCCTGCCGGGTCGTCAATGGAGTACATGAAGGCGAAGGTTTGGCCGCAGTCGGGCAGCGTGAGGCGAAAGTACCAGCCTTCGAAGAATCGAGCGGGGCTGGACTGGTGCCAGTGGTAGCCGCTGTGGGGAGTTTGAAAAGATGAGTGAGGAATAATAAGAAATGAGGGATAAATGGTTGCTTATAATTATGACTCAACCCAGCGGGGGACGTAGCGCCAGCCGGTTTTGAGCTGTTTGTCCCACTGTTTGTAGTCGGGCTGTTTTTCGCCGACGAGCTGCCAGAAGTCTGGGGAGTGATTCATATGGACGGTGTGGCAAAGCTCGTGGACGAGGACGTAGTGAACTAGCGGGCGGGGAAGGAATAGTAGTTTGTAGTTGAGGCTGATGTCTTTTTGGCTAGAGCAGCTCGCCCAGCGCGTTTTTTGGCCGCGTATAGAAATGCGACGACAGGGCAACTCCAGCTCGAAGCCGCGCTGACGCAGCCAGGGAGAGATCTCTTTTTGGGCGCGATGAGCTAGCCATTTTCGCAAAACGGACTGGCAGGCCGAAATATTTTCGATGTTGCCTTTGATGATGAGGCGATGGTTGGCCAACGGGATGCATTGAGTGCGATCGCGCTGTCCTTTCAAATATTCAATCTGCCAGATTTCGGCCGCTGCGGTTTCTGCTAATGTGTCCGACTGCCACCGAAACGAAACGGTTTCTGGCTTTTTGACGCTCCAATCTTCTGGGGTGTTGGCCGCTGCGTTAATTAAGCGCGATCGCGTTTTTTCAATCCAGTCTCGCCGCTTCTCCAACAGCTCTGGCAGCTTGGCGCGGTCAAACCCGAGCGGGACAACCACCTCGACCTCACCGATGACAGAAATTTTGATAGAGACATGCTTGGCCCGGCTACTTTCTCGCACCTTGCAGACCGACAGCAGCGACTGATTGTTCATCTGCTCTGAGGAGCCTGCCAGTGAGAATAAGTTGAGTTGGGAGGCCGCTGTAGCTAAGTCAGACACGCTATCTATACGGCTCAAACTATACGGCTTAAAACTATACGGCTTAAAACTACACGGCTTAAAACTATACGGCTCAAAACTATACGGCTCAAAACTATACGGCTTAAAACAATGCGCTAATGATAACGTTGATGTCATGAGATAGTCCACAGGGTCGGCGCGCCAGCGTGGAAGAGACTTCTAACCCTATTTAGCTCGCCTTAAGCCCTTCGCACTTTCGATGATTCAGATTTGATGATTCAGATTTGATGATTCAGATTTGATGTCTGTAAATCTGATGCCTGTAAAAATGGCGATCGCGCTTTGGCAAGACACGATCAACTTGACCTCTGAAGAACCGGTAGAGGAAGCCATGGAGAACACGGATGACAGGACGCCGGAATAAATGATAAGGAATGAGCCGTTCGGGCATAGCGGGTGAACTTTTGTAAGCTTTTCTAATAGTTCTCTCTTTAAAAGAGAATGAACAGGGTTTCAAAAAATACACTGTTTAACAAGTGCTCGCTTAGAGCTGGCTCGTTATCAATCATAGGCGATGAGTTCGCTGATTGATAATAAAGCAACAGACGCGATCGCCCGCTCAAGGTTGATAAAGGATCTATAGAATGTTTCTTTCCGTCTGGGAGTCCGTCTCCAAACTCGCTCGGCTCAGCGTTGGCAATTTGGGAATCGGGTGTGCCGTGATGTTTTTGCTGTTGGGCTGCTCTCCAGAAACAACCGTGCCTGAAGCCGGGCAAGCCACCGCTCAAAAATCAGGAACAGTGAGCGTTCTAGGCACCATTGGCGGCGAGCAGCAGGCCCAGCTAGAAGCCGCCCTCGTTCCGTTTGAAAAAGAGACGGGCATCCAGGTGATGTACGAAGGAACCGATGCCTTTACCACCCTGCTGCCGGTGCGAATAGACTCGAACGATGCGCCTGATATTGCGATGTTCCCGCAGCCAGGATTGATGCGATCGCTCGCCGAAGAAGGCGCCCTCGTCCCGCTAGAGAACATACTCACCCGCGCAGACCTCGCCCAGTACTACCCCGAAAGCTGGATTGAGCTGTCCGAAGTAAACGACCAGGTTTACGGCATTTGGTATCGCGCGGCGGTGAAAAGCCTGGTGTGGTACGTCCCCCAAGAGTTCGCTAAAGGAAACTACGAGCCGCCTAAAACCTGGGATGAAATGCTGGCCCTGAGCGATCGCATGGTCGCCGATGGCAAAACGCCCTGGTGCCTGGGATTAGAAAGTGGAAACTCCTCCGGGTGGCCGGGCACAGACTGGATTGAAGAGATTGTGCTGCGCCAGTCCGGGCCAGATTATTACGACAAATGGACTGATCATCAGGTGCCGTTTAATGCGCCCAAAATACAGCAAGCGTTTGAGTTATTTGGGCAGATTGTGCGATCGCCCGGCTACGTTTGGGGCGGTAAAACCGGCGCACTCAGCATTCCGTGGGGCGATTCTATCGGCGGCCTGTTTGGCAAAAACCCCGACTGTCTGATGCACCGACAGGGCAACTTCGCCGCTAGCTTTTTTCCAGCAAATACCGTCCCTGGAAAAGACATTGACTTTTTCCCCACGCCCGACATCAATCCAGAGTACAAGAATGCGCTACTCGTCGCCGGGGATATTTTTTCGATGGTCAACGACACCCCCGAAGCCAGAAAGCTCATGGCCTACCTAGCCACGCCCGAACCTCACGAAATTTGGGCGGCCGCAGGCGGCTTTCTCTCCGCGAATAAACAGGTAGATCTGAGCGTCTATCCAGATGTAATTAGTCGTAAAGAAGCGGCCCTGCTGACCGAGGCGGAGATTGTCCGGTTCGACGGCTCGGATTTGATGCCGGGAGCCGTGGGCACAGGCACCTTCTGGTCTGGCATTATGGACTTTGTGGCGGGCGCATCGGCCCAAAAAGCCACCGATAAAGTTGAGTTTTACTGGCCAAAAGCAACAGATCAAGAGACGCCCTGATTTTTCAGGAGACAACAAAGTTTGAGTAATTCCTAGAAACAATCCCTAAAAATTAAAAGACCAGAAGCCAAAAAAAATGGACAATGTTTCTTTAATCTTAAAAGCGCTGCTGGCGATCGCCCTTGGATCGGTCGGCATTATCGGCATTTTTTACGGGCTGAATGTTTTAGTCGAAAAATTATTGCCTGAGCGATCGCGTCTCAAAGTGCTGCCCTGGGTCTATGTTGGCCCCTCGGTGCTGCTGCTGACGGTTTATCTCGTTATCCCCACTGTTCGCACTCTTTATCTCAGCTTTTTCGGCAACCGCTCCGAAGGCTTTGTCGGACTGCAAAACTATCTCTTCGTCCTCACCGCCCCTGATACGCTCATCACCTTTCGCAACAATCTGCTGTGGCTAGTCTTAGTCACTGGGCTAAGCGTGGGATTGGGCTTAATTATTGCCGTACTCATCGACCGAGTAAAGTACGAGAACATTGCCAAATCGCTGATTTTCTTGCCCATGGCAATCTCTTTTGTCGGGGCCAGCGTAATCTGGCGATTTATCTACGCCTATCGTCCGGCAGACGCGCCGCAGATTGGTTTATTAAATGCCATTGTCGTCTCGCTGGGCTTTGAGCCGGTGGGCTGGTTAGTGAATCCTGCCATCAACAACTTTGCGCTCATTGCCATTATGATTTGGCTGCAAACGGGGTTTTGTATGGTGCTGTTATCTTCAGCCGTAAAAGGCGTTTCAGACGATGTGCTAGAAGCTGCGCGAGTTGATGGAGCCAGCGAAATTCAAATCTTTAGACGCATCATTGTGCCGATGATTATGCCGACGGTGCGGGTCGTATCTACCACCGTTATTGTGCTGGTGCTGAAGGTCTTTGATATTGTGTTTGTAATGACGGGCGGCAACCTGGGCACAGACGTAATTGCCAGCCGTATGATTCGAGAGATGTTTAACTTTCGCAACTACGGCAGAGGCAGTGCGATCGCCGTCATTCTTCTACTCGCCGTTATTCCCGTCATGGTGGCCAACGTCCGCCGCTTTCGCCAACAGGAGCTAGATCGATGAGCGCCACCCAGATTCCGCCTAGTTCTCAAGGGTTGCCACCCCAAAAAGATTATGTGGCCAGGAGAAAAGAACAGTCTAAATTTGAAAAGTTTATGGCCCGTGCGCCCGTGCATTTTGCAGTGGTGGCGATCGCCTTCCTCTGGACATTGCCCACTTTAGGACTGCTCATCAGCTCTTTTCGTCCCCCCGACGATTTAATTTCTAGCGGCTGGTGGACGGTCTTTTTGCATCCGCTAGAGCTAACTCAGCTCACGTTGAGCAACTATCAGGCCGTGCTAAGTGCCGGGATGGGGCAAGCCTTTCTCAATAGCCTGGTGATTTCTATTCCCGCCACGGTAATTCCAATTGCGATCGCCACTTTTGCCGCTTACGCCCTCACCTGGATGGAGTTTCCCGGTCGTCAGGCCATTTTCATCATCACTGTAGGGCTGCTAGTTGTCCCTCTACAGATGACGCTCATCCCGATTTTGCAAGCCTATAGCGCCCTGGGAATTTCCGGTACATTCCTGGCCGTCTGGCTAGCTCATGCCGCCTATGGTCTTCCTCTTGGCGTATACCTGTTGCGCAACTATATCGGTTCGCTACCCCGCGATTTAATTGAGGCCGCTGCCGTAGATGGAGCCTCTCATTTGAAGACGTTTACCAAGATTGTTGTGCCGCTGAGTATGCCTGCGATCGCCTCTTTTGCCGTTTTTCAATTCCTTTGGGTCTGGAACGATTTGCTGGTGGCGCTGGTGTATTTGGGCGGCAGCGAGCAGGTCGCCCCGGTTACGCTAGTACTGCGTAATATTGTGGGCGATCGCGGTCAAGACTGGTACTTACTCACCGCAGGCGCATTTATCTCTATGCTCGTGCCAATGGCCGTCTTTTTCTCCTTACAGCGCTTCTTCGTTCGCGGTCTGCTCGCTGGCTCAGTCAAAGGCTAAATTCATCACCTACCGCGAACTGAGCGTAGCCGAAGCCCACTCATGACCTATCACCTATCACTTATCACTCACTACTCATTACTTAAAACCCCATGGCCAGCGTCGTTTTTGAACAAGTCACCAAGCAATATGAGAACGGTTACACCGCCGTAAAAGATCTCAATATTGAATTAGAAGACAAAGAGTTTTTGGTCTTAGTCGGGCCTTCTGGTTGCGGCAAAACCACATCGCTAAGGATGCTTGCAGGCTTAGAAGACATTAGCAGCGGCAGCATTTACATTGGCGGACAGCGGGTAAACAACGTCACGCCAAAAGATCGAGATATTGCGATGGTGTTTCAGTCTTACGCGCTGTATCCTCACATGAGCGTGGCCGACAATATGGGCTTCAGCCTGGATCTAAAGGGCGTAAACAAGCGCGAGATTCGTCAGCGAGTAGAAGCCGCCGGTAGGCAGTTGGGAATTGAACAGCTTTTAGATCGTAAGCCCGCGCAGCTATCGGGCGGTCAGCGGCAGCGGGTGGCACTCGGACGGGCTATTGTGCGATCGCCCGCCGTTTTCCTTATGGACGAACCTCTCTCCAACCTCGACGCCAAGCTCCGCGTACAGGCCCGCGCCGAACTCAGCCAGCTCCACAAAAAAGTCGGCACCACCTTCGTCTACGTCACCCACGACCAGGCCGAGGCGCTGACCTTGGCCGACCGCATCGTCGTGATGCGCGACGGCGTGGTGCAGCAGATCGGATCACCCGACGACATTTACGAACGGCCGACGAACATGTTCGT
>JBBSOB010000273.1:0-6589 GCA_038260205.1 Phormidesmidales cyanobacterium | reverse complement strand
AGCAAGATCGCTACGCCCAATTTTTTACAGAAATCTCCGAGCGTTTAGCCACCTTAGTCGCCCAATGGATGAGCGTCGGTTTTTGCCACGCCGTTCTCAACACCGACAACATGTCGATTACAGGCGAAAGCTTTGACTACGGCCCGTTTGCCTTCTTAGACGAATACGATCCCAAATTTACCGCCGCCTACTTTGACTATTCAGGTCTCTACCGCTACAGCAATCAGCCCGGCGCTTGCTATTGGAATTTAGAAAAGCTGGCGATGGCGTTAGATGGCGTGGTTGATTTGGCCAATATGGAAGCGGGATTGACGCAGTTTCAGCCGACTTATGCGGAGGTTTATGGCGATCGCCTGCTCAAAAAGCTTGGCTTCTCCCCAAAGCTCACCGCCCAACTCCCTCAGGATCTCCCCCCAGATCTCATCACCAAAACCCTCAGCCTTTTAGAAGAAACCCACATCGGCTACCACGACTTTTTCCTCACCCTCACCCAACAGTTCGATCCCCAGTGGCGAACAGACGCCGAGCAAATTCTCTCTACCACCGCCCAAAACTCAGAACCTGCCGCCGCTGAATTACTTAAGCAATGGCGGCAAATCTACCACCACGCGCTGAGCCAACTGCCGAACGATCAAATGGCAATCGTTCAAAGCTGTCTGCAAAGCACGAATCCTACAACAGTTCTCTTGCGTCCCGTTATTGAAGCAGTTTGGGCACCCATCGTAGAAGAAGACAACTGGCAGCCCTTTTACCAACTGCTAGAGAAGGTTCAAAATCCGATGATGATTTAGGCGATATTTTCACTAACGATGCCAAATAACCACACCACCTGGTTTGTCAATCAAAGTGATCCCTGCGGCACTAAGCTCATCGCGAATGCGGTCAGCCTCGACATAATTTTTACTTTGCTTAGCCGCTGTTCGCTGAGCGACTAAACTATCCACATCAGCATCGCTTAGGCCACCTTCTGTTTCAGCGATCGCCTCACTTTGCCCCTCTAATCCCAACACCTGAGCTAGACTTACCAAAGTCTGCCACTGCCGCTGCAACGCCCCTAAGTCCGCATCCGGCTTCCCCTCATGCACAATCAAATTGCCTTGACGCTGAAGCTCTTTAGCCAGACCAAATAAAACAGCGATCGCACCCGGCGTATTAAAGTCATCATCCATCGAAGCCTGAAATTTCTGCACCGCCGACGAATCTAATTCGGGTTTCGCATCAGCCCAAGCTAATGTTTCACCATACTGCGAGCCGAAAAGAAGCCCTTCATTCAGCGTCGCCCAACCGTTCTTAGCCGCATTAATCGTCTCCGGCGTAAAGTCCAGCGGCATCCGATACTGCGACTGCAACACAAACATTCGAATCGCCATCGGACTTGGCCCATCTGGTGCATCTAGCAAGCCGCGAATAGTGGTGAAGTTGCCCAAAGACTTAGACATTTTTTCGCCGTCCACGTTCACCATGCCGTTATGCATCCAATAGGTTGCCAGCGGTTGGCCGGTCGCCGCTTCAGACTGAGCAATTTCGTTTTCGTGATGGGGAAACTGAAGGTCTGCCCCGCCGACGTGAATGTCTATGGTTTCGCCCAGGCGATCGCGCACCATCGCACTACATTCAATATGCCAACCCGGACGCCCCGGCCCCCAAGGCGACTCCCAGCTCGGCTCATCCGGCTTAGCCGACTTCCACAGCGCAAAGTCAAACGGGTCTTGCTTAATCTGCTTCTCTTTCGCGGCATCTACCCGTCCGCTGGCCCCCGCCTGCATATCATCTAGCTTGCGCCCAGAGAGCTTTCCATATCCATCGAACTTGCGCACCGAATAATACACGTCGCCCTTGGCCGCATAGGCATAGCCCTTCTGCTCCAGCTCGTGAATCAGTCGCTTGATCCCGTCAATGGTATGGGTTGCATAGGTATACTCGTCTGCCTCTAGCACGTTCAGCCGGGCCATGTCTTCAAAGTAAGCTGCGGTGTATTGTTGGGCGATCGCCTCCATCGAAGACTGTTCCTTCCTCGCCCGGTTGAGAATTTTGTCATCAATATCCGTAAAATTTTGCACATAGCGCACGTCATAACCGCGCCAGCTCAAATAGCGTCGAATCGTATCCCAAACGATATACGAACGAGCATGACCCAGATGGCAATAGTCATAAACAGTCACCCCGCAGCAGTACATCTTGACTTGGTTCGGCGTCAGAGTTTCAAAAGCTTCCTTCTGTCGAGAAAGCGTGTTGTAAAGGGCTACGCTCATAGCAGGGCGGTTCAATCCAAATAATCATCACTCCGTATAATAGTAAAGGGAAACCCGCTCGCTACGAGCCAGGTTCTTTAGCTAAACTCTTTATACATAGAGATATATAGGGCCTAAATAGAGCCTAAATTGTTAAGAGCCTGAATTTTCACCCATTGCCACCTTCGCCCGCAAAACTATTATGACTGCCACCACCATCGCCCCCACCCAAAAAATGGACGACTCCAAACGAGGTCTTCCAGTCACCATCATCACGGGCTTTTTAGGCAGTGGCAAAACCACTTTACTCAACCACATCCTGACTAATCAGGAGGGGATTAAAACGGCCGTTCTCGTTAATGAATTTGGCGAAGTTGGCATCGATAATGAGCTGCTGATTACCACCGGCGACGACAACATGGTGGAGCTAAGCAACGGCTGCATCTGCTGCACCATCAATAACGACCTGCTAGAGGCCGTCTACAAAGTTCTAGAGCGCTCGGATAAAATTGACTACTTAGTCGTCGAGACCACCGGACTTGCCGATCCGCTTCCAGTGGCCCTTACCTTTTTAGGCACCGAGCTACGCGATCTCACCCGCCTCGACTCCATCGTCACCGTCGTAGACGCCGAAAACTACAGCCTGGATCTTTTCAACTCTCAAGCCGCCTACAACCAGATTGCCTACGGCGACATCATCCTGCTCAACAAAATGGACGTTGTCGATGAAGCTGACGCCGATTTGCTAGAGGTCAAGCTACGCGATATTAAGGCAGATGCTCGCATTTTGCGCACCGATCACGCCAACGTGCCGCTGCCGCTCATCCTCAGCGTCGGTCTATTTGAGTCCGACAAATATTTCAGCAGCGAAAAAGAAGCCAAGGCGCACGACCATTCAGAACACGACCATTCCAAGCACGACCACAGCAGTCATGCCAAGCAAGAGAGCCATGAAGATCACGCCAACTGCGACCACGACCACGGCCAGTGCGAGCATGACCACGACCACAGCACCCACTCGCATCTAGATATAGACGGATTCACCTCTATTTCCTTTGACCGCGTTCAACCCCTGGCTATTCGGAAATTCCAGCACTTTCTAGATAACCAGCTACCGGCCTCCGTGTTCAGGGCAAAAGGCATCCTGTGGTTTGATGAAAGTCCTAAGCGTCATGTCTTTCACCTCAGCGGCAAGCGGTTTTCGTTAGAAGATGAAGAGTGGGGCGATCGCCCTAAGAAAAGCCAGCTCGTCCTCATCGGCCAAAATCTAGACGAAGACACCCTACGTCAGCAAATTGAAAGCTGCTTCTGCATAGAATCTAAAGCCAGAGGCAAAGGCTTTGGCCAATAGCGCCTAGCAATAGCCCATCACAAACGAGTTTTTATTCAAAGAGCGATCGCCTCTTCAGTATCCGTTGAGGGCAAGACCGTTCGGATAAAACATGCAGGTGTCCGTCGAGAATGATGGCCCGATTGCACTCTATCTAGAGAAAAAGATTAGCTGGAGAAAAAGATTAGCTGGAGAAAAAGACTAGCGCTGAGCATCTTTTTATATAAAAATCTCATATCTATTATATGACAATCCCTCAACTGTCAAGTGCATGCAAGATATTGTCGCTAAGTGTTACTATGTCCTTATTATTTATTAATCTTGTTAGGTTGCATGAGAACCGAAAGGACTAATGAAATCCCGGCCTGTAAGGTAAAAAACGTTAAGTCGTTTTTGCGAAAATAGTGTTCCTATATATGTCACTCAAAAAGCATTCTCTCAATCAGTCGGTACCACCGCTTCCTATCAGACTCGTTTCTCCCGAAAAAAGGCTAGGGTCTCAGCAGGTCGTTTTCTGCGACTTTGATGGGCCTATCGTGGATGTTTCCGAGCGCTACTACCAAACCTACCGGCAAGGCTTAGCCGCGATAGAACAGCAGATCCGCTACGAATCTGGAGAACAGCTAAACCTTCAGCCGCTCTCAAAACAGCGGTTTTGGGATATGAAGCAAAACCGAGTGGCTGATATTGAGATTGCCACCCGTTCTGGTTTACCAGAGGCACTATTTTCAGGCTTCATACAGCACGTAGAAAAGCTCGTAAATCATCCTAGTCTGCTTCAGTGGGACAGCATTCAACCGTCGGCATACAAGGCGCTAGAACATTTTAATCAGCGCGGTTTGCGGGTCGTGCTAGTAACGCTGCGTCATCCTAGACAGGTCAACGACTTTTTACAAACGCAGAGACTCACCCATCTGATTGCCGAAGTGTATGGCGCAGAAGATGTGAATGCAGCTCAGGCAAACAGAGCCGATCAGAAATGTGTGCTGTTAGAACGGGCGATCGCCCAACAAAAAGCCCAAGGTCACCACACTACAAACAGCTGGATGATTGGCGACACTGAGGCAGACGTGACCGCTGGCAAGACCTTCGGCATCTTTACTGCCGCCCTCTCCTGTGGCATTCGCAGCCAGGACTATTTGCATAGACTCTCTCCCGATAGGCTCTACAGTTCGTTATCCGCAGCAGCACACGAAGTCGCGAACATGGCAGCAGCACTTCAGGTCGCATAAAGGCCGCATAGTGACCGAAGCCGTATAGTGAACGAACAAAAACGCATAAGAGCGGGTTTAGCTACTCACTTATTCTCACCTTTTCCCACCAGCGCTTCAGCGGATAGTACAGTGCGGGTGCCCATAGACTGCTCAAAATCGCCGAGCTAAGAGACACGCGCTGATGGTACTGCCAAATAGCGCCCAAGCTAAGGTAGAGCGAATCATCCCCAAAAAGATGGCGAGCCGTTAACTGAGCTGCTATTGCCGTTTCTGTAACAATTGCCAGCCCAAAAACCACCAACACCACTGAGATCAGATCCTCCTGTAAGAAGCGACGCTGATGAAGACGAGCGGTGATAAAACCGGCGATCGCCAATCCCAACGCATGACTAGGAAAAGGCGCAGTCATCCCATCTTGCAAAAGGCCCAGCACCACGCCCGCGATCGCCCCTTCAAAAGGCGACCGGCTAATGCTCCAGGCAACAACCCAAATCAGCAGCCAGTTCGGCCCCACGCCCAAGATATCCATGCCGGGAAGTCTAGTCGGCAAAATCAGCAGACAGAACAACACAGACATCACCATTACCACCCAGTTCCACATTTGGAGCCTACGGCCCTTATTGGAACGCCGAGATCTAAAAGAAGCCATAGAATCAGAGCTGTCGAGTCATCGGTTGGGTCATCATCAGATCAGGTGTATCAGGTCAAGAGCGTCACGGCAACGCTACGGATTATCGTCTGTAACGATCTTGGCAGGGGCTGCATCCACGCTCAGCTTGGGCGTATAGGGATGAATAACCACCCATTCTAAATTGCTCACTGGCACCGAAAGCTGAACGATCGCTTTTGGCGCAGGGCTATGACTCATATCCACCGAAGCAATTCTACCGACCGGAATATCTTGGGGAAAAAGACGGCTAAACGAAGACGTCACCACCACATCGCCTGCCTTCACAACCGGCGCTTTTTCAAAAAACTGCATCGTCGCTTGGCTGTCCGTTTCGCCCTGGATGTAACCCGTAGAGCGGCTGCTACTCACCTTAACGCCAATCTGACTCGTCGGATCGGTCACCAGCAAAATACGAGCGGTATTCGGCGTCACTTCAATCACCCGGCCTACTAGACCGCCCGGCCCAGTCGCAACGTCCCCCTTCTTCACATTATTCGCAGTCCCTTTGTTGACGGTAATTTGCTGCCACCAGTGGTCAGCGCTACGACCGATCACCGCGGCCAGCGTCGTCGTCTCTAGCTTGCTGTTCTTGTCATAATCAATTAGCTCGCGCAGCTTTTGGTTCTGGTTTTCTAGCTCAACCACACGCTCCTGTAGCTCCAGCACATAAGCTTTTTCCAACCGCTGCTCGGTCACTCCCGATGGCTGAAAAGGCCGTGACACTAGCTGATAGGCTTCCAACACCAGCGCGCCGTTAGTTTGGCGAATGCCCAAAGCAGTGCCGACAGCTAGCACAACTAGCCCGGCCTTGAGCGCATTCTTATCCCACCATCGTCTTAAAGCAAACATTCAATATTCTGCATACATCAAGAGTTAGACACCGCTGAGCACAAACCCTTCACAAGAAATGGTCTTAAAACTAAGCTAGCCAAATACAGTCAGCATTGATGCCTATGGTTAGTTAAAAGCCGCAAGCCCCAAAGCAACCCGCCATAGACAATAGCTTAGTTACAACCCGCGAGACTGAGCGCTAAACACCCGCTCCATTTGCGCAAAGTTTTCTAGAACCCGCCCGGTGCCCAAAACCACACAGCTCAGCGGGTCGGCAGCCACATGAACCACAATACCGGTCTCATGAGAAATT
>JBBSOB010000272.1:0-6589 GCA_038260205.1 Phormidesmidales cyanobacterium | reverse complement strand
ACCAATGTCACTGACCCTTTTGTACTGGCTAAAATCAAATTTTTTGGCCAGCTGCTGAAAATTTTCAGCTTGAAATCCACTCATTGCATCCAGAAATTCGGTCAGCGACTCCTGATCCGAGTAAATCTTCTCAAACATCGATTGGCCGCCATGCTTTAGCTCACTCTGTGGCTGGCCCGTTTTAAGCGCGGTTCCCAGATCGTTCCAAGAGCCAAAGAGCCGAGAGTTTAGCATCTCTAGCATTCCACCTATATAAGTAGGGCTTTTTTTGTCTAAAAACGCTGCCGTCGCGGGCGTATTTCTATATCTTCCTGTCGTGCCATCGCCATCACGCTCCAAAAAATTGAGGGCAACCAAGGCATCAAAAAAATCGTACCTACCCCGAGGGTGGATGCCCAGTCCCTCACCGAGCTGCGTCGCATTGACGGCCTTGTCTCCAAGGAATGAAAACAGATCAAACTCAACAGCAGTAAGCAGGACTTTGGAAGACCAAAAACCAGTGGCTGTCTGCATTATGTAATCTGGGTTGGGCTGACTGCTCATACGTTTTTTAGATTAATTGTTGTTAGTTCATCTACGTTAGAAGCATAAAATATTTTCTCTACTCAACCTACTTAGTTGCCTGGTTTGAGCCTAATCTAGCTATTGGCATGGAAAGCCGTACAGCGTAGACAACACTGTTAGCGATCCTTAAGGTGGTGCTAAGTTGAAAGGCGTCTTCGATACGTGGCAGTATTATGCACTGGCAGCCGCGTTTTGAGTCATTCTTAGAACGCGGATTACGGTTGCCCACCTGATAAGAAAATGTAATCGTTCTCCCACAGACTCTATTTTTCTTCCTACAGTGTGAAAAGAAATCAAGCGTTTGCCCATATAGTTCATCGGTAGCCCTCTTGCGCCGCAGCATATCAGTTTCGTTATGGATCAATTTCCCTGGCTGTCCTTTATAATCTTCTTCCCTTTTCTGGCAGCGTTGCTCATCCCTTTCATCCCCGATGAAAAGGGTCGAACCGTTCGCTGGTACGCCCTGGTCGTCGGGCTAATTGACTTCGCGGTTATCGTCTACGCCTTCATCAATAACTACGACATTAGCTCCTCAGGAATGCAGCTCTACGAAAGCTATACCTGGGTGCCGCAAATTGACCTGCGCTGGTCGGTGGGAGTCGATGGCCTATCGATGCCGCTAGTGGTGCTTACTGGCTTTATTACCACGCTGGCCATTTTGGCCTCTTGGCCGGTGACGTTTAAGCCCAAGCTTTTCTACTTCCTGCTGCTGTCTATGTATGCTGGGCAGATTGGCGTATTTGCCGTGCAAGACATGCTGCTGTTCTTCCTAATGTGGGAGCTGGAGCTGCTGCCGGTTTATTTGCTGCTGTCTATTTGGGGCGGCAAAAAGCGGCTGTATGCGGCAACAAAGTTCATTTTGTATACGGCAGGCGGTTCGCTATTTATTCTGCTGGCCGCGCTCGGCATGGCTTTTTACGGCGACACCGTTACCTTCGATATGCAAACACTGGCGGCAAAGGAGTTTCCGCTGAGGCTTCAGCTACTCCTGTACTCAGGATTCTTAATTGCCTATGCCGTCAAACTGCCAATTATTCCATTCCATACTTGGCTCCCTGATGCTCACGGTGAGGCGACTGCGCCCGTACACATGCTGCTAGCTGGCATTCTGCTGAAGATGGGCGGCTATGCGATTATCCGAATGAACGTGGAGATGCTGCCACAGGCTCATGCAGTGATTGCACCGGGGTTGGTGATTTTCGGCGTGGTGAATATTATCTACGCGGCGCTGACTTCTTTTGCGCAAAACAATCTCAAGCGTAAAATTGCCTATTCGTCGATCTCGCACATGGGCTTTGTGATGATCGGGATCGGCTCGTTTACAAATCTGGGACTAAGCGGCGCGATGCTGCAAATGGTTTCGCACGGGTTGATTGGGGCCAGTCTCTTCTTCCTGGTAGGGGCTACTTACGACCGTACGCACACGCTGATTCTCGATGAAATGGGCGGTATTGGCCGTAAGATGCCAAAGATTTTTTCAATGTTCACCACCTGCTCAATGGCATCTTTGGCGCTGCCAGGGATGAGTGGCTTTGCGGCTGAGCTAATGGTGTTTGTGGGCTTTGCCAACAGCGATGCCTATAGCTTCAACTTCAAGCTGATTGTGGTGATGCTGATGGCGGTAGGTGTGGTTTTGACACCGCTGTATTTGCTGTCGATGCTGCGCGATATTTTCTATGGCCCTGAGAACAAAGCGCTAATTGAGAAGGAAGCGCTAATTGACGCAGAGCCTCGGGAAATCTTCGTGATTACTTGTTTGCTCATTCCGATTATTGGCTTTGGTCTATATCCAAAAGGGTTGACGCAGCTTTACGATGCCAAAACAGTGCAGTTGACCGAGCGGATTCGGACAGAAATGTTCCTGATCGCACAGGACAAAACGCCACCGCTGCCGATTGCGACAACGCCTTTGCTAAATGCGCCGCTAAAAGCACCTGATATCACAACTCAAAAGTAAGCGGGTGACATTTCGGCTTAGCTGACATTTCGGCTAAACTAAGTCTGACTAAATCCCTCGTCTGATAGATGGGGGATTTTTATTGCAGTCACAAACCTTGGAATATTTGTGCAACAAGCCAACAACTTGCGCCCCAACCTCGCTGAGGGCCTCATTCAATTTTTCTCTGTGCGGGGCTGGGCCTTGGAGGCTCGCCTGCTACGCTGGATGACGCTGCTGTGGCTATCGGTTGGCATGGTGGTGCTGTTTTCGGCGTCTTATCCTGTGGCCGAATCGGACTTTGGCGATGGCGCTCGCTATTTCAAAGTTCAGTTGGCTTGGGTAATTGTCGGTTTGTTTATCTCTAGATGGATTACCCGGCATCCGGTTCGGCAGATTATGCGGCTTTCGGGCTTCTTGTTGCTGGTGAGTATGCTGATGGTGGGCCTGACGCATGTTCCAGGTGTGGGCATAGAGGTGAATGGAGCAACTCGCTGGCTGCCGTTTGGCCCGTTTTTGCTTCAGCCTTCGGAGCTGATGAAGCCTTTTTTGGTGATGCATAGCGCTCAGCTTTTTGGTCGGTGGCAGCAGGTGAATAACCCGACGAAGCTATTTTGGCTAGGGGTGTTTACGGGTGGACTGATGCTGATTTTGGCCCAGCCAAATTTGAGTACGACAGCGGTATGCGGGATGACGATTTGGCTAATTGCTTGGGCGGCAGGACTTCCCTATCGTCAGTTAGCAATTACGGCGGGTACGGGGCTGACAGCGGTGGCGCTGAGTGCGGCGGTGAATTCTTATCAGCGCGATCGCCTACTCTTTTTTCTCAACCCCTGGGCAGATGCTGCGGGCAACGGCTATCAGCTCATTCAAAGCCTGCTGGCGATCGGATCGGGTGGCGCGCTAGGCACGGGCTATGGGCTGTCGGCACAGAAGCTGTATTTTCTGCCGATTCAGTACACCGACTTTATTTTCTCTGTGTTTGCAGAGGAGTTCGGATTTATTGGCTGCGTGATGCTGCTGCTGTTTTTGGCGGTGTATAGTACCGTTGCGCTGATGGTGGCGATTCAGGCAAAGAAGACGGTGCATCGTTTGGTAGCTATTGGCTGCATGGTTTTGCTAGTGGGCCAGTCGCTGGTAAATATGGGGGTGGCGACGGGGGCAATGCCGACGACCGGACTGCCATTTCCGCTATTTAGCTATGGCGGCAGCTCGATGATTGCCAGCCTGATTACTGCAGGCGTTTTGATTCGGGTGGCTAGAGAGTCTAGAGATGCTGAGGTGATTGTGCTAAGTCGGCCTAAGCCGCCTGAGATGGAGGGCGCTGCCTCTACCGATAAGCAGTCTGAACTAGAGGCTAAGGATCAGCAGACCGCCAACCTTGCGAATCCTGCCGTCGATATGCTGCCTGCTCCATTGACGGATCTAGAAAGGCCAGCCGCCAAGCGGTCTTCTTGGGGGCCTTTTAAATCCTCTGCTCGGGTAGCTTCGTCCGCAGAGATTTTGCCTAGCAACAACCATTAACAATTCGATACAATCAGAATAATTATTGAGTCTGATTTATGGCCGAACGCCTTCAACTTTTTTTGTATCACCTCAGCCAGTCGGCCAATGGTTGGGTAGAGGGGCAGCTTGGGCATTTGTCTATTTCTAGTATCGGCATTATTGCGATCGCCGGATTACTCACCAGTCTTACCCCCTGTATGCTCTCCATGCTGCCGATCACGGTGGGCTACATGGGCAGCTACGAGCTAGAAAATCGCTGGCAGGCGGTGGGGCAATCAATATGGTTTGCAACTGGGCTAGCGACAACGCTGGCGGCTTTGGGCTTGGTGGCGAGCAGCCTGGGCTGGGTGTATGGGCAGGTGGGGATTGGTCTGCCGATTGTGGTGAGTGCGATCGCCATTCTCATGGGCCTAAACCTGCTCGAAGCCTTACCTTTACCGCCGCTACCCTCCTTTAATAGCACCGGCTTTTTACAAAACAATATTCCGCGCTCCGTTAAGTCTTATCTGCTCGGACTCACCTTTGGTTTGGTGGCCTCTCCTTGCAGCACGCCGGTTTTGGCCACGCTGCTGGCCTGGGTGGGCGAAAAAGGCGATCCGGTTCTGGGCGCTTCGCTGCTGCTGGCCTATACCGTAGGCTATGTGGCTCCGCTGATGCTGGCAGGAATTTTCACCGCTTCGATTAAGCGCATTCTAGAACTGCGCAAGTGGTCGGGCTGGATTACGCCTGCAAGTGGCGTTTTGCTAGTGGGGTTTGGCATTTTTTCGCTGGTAACTCGGCTGCTGCCCGTTGCGTAGCGTTAACGGCTATCAACGAGTTGTCTTCTGTTCGTTCTTATCGGTCACGACCGCTATGCTAGTAGATAGGCCATAAAAAGAATGTAGAAGATAGAATGAGCGCTGCCTGGTTAGGGGTGAAAAGATATTTCCGTAAAGAGCTGGTGCCTTTGCTGGCGGATTTGCGGCTGGCGATTGGACTGCTGTTGGCGATCGCTATTTTCAGCATCAGCGGCACCGTCATCGAGCAAGGCCAAGGTCTCGCCTTCTACCAGGAAAACTATCCCGAAAGTCCAGCGCTGTTTGGCTTTCTCACCTGGAAGTTCGTTCTATTCACCGGGTTAAACGAGGTGTATCGCACCTGGTGGTTTCTAGCCATTTTAATTCTGTTCGGAGCGAGCCTGACAGCCTGCACCTTTACCCGTCAGATCACGGCGCTGCGCTGGTTTTCTCGCACCTGGAACTTTTACAGCAACCCGCGTCAGTTTGGCAAAATGGCGCTGAGCACAGCGCTAGAGAGCGGCTCCATTACAGATCTTAAGACGCAGTTGCAGGCTCGCCGTTACAAGGTTTTTGAAAAGTCAAACGAAACCGGCGAGATGCTTTACGCCCACAAAGGACTCAGTGGCCGAATTGGGCCGATCGTTGTCCACGCCAGTATGCTGCTGATTTTAATTGGGGCAATTCTGGGTTCTATGACCGGATTTTTTGCACAGGAAATGGTGCCCAGCGGCCAAACATTCCGCATTCAAAACATCTTTGATGCTGGCCCCTGGTCGGCCTCACAAATTCCAAAAGACTGGTCAGTCCACGTCAACCGCTTCTGGATTGACTACTCCCCCGAAGGCCGGGTCGATCAGTTTTACTCCGATCTTTCTGTCCTGGATAATAGCGGCCGCGAAGTCAAGCGCAAAACCATTTGGGTCAATCAGCCCCTAAAGTACAAAAATGTCACGCTCTATCAGGCCGACTGGGCGATTAGCAATGTCAAAGTACGGCTCAACAACAGCCCGACCTTCGACTTACCAATGGCTAAGTTAGACAATAACAGCGGTAGACTCTGGGGTACCTGGGTTCCAACCAAGCCTGATTTGAGTGAAGGCGTTTCTCTAGTAGCGCAAGATTTGCAGGGTACATTGCTAATCTACGACATGGCTGGTCAGCTAGTGTCTACTGTTCGCGAGGGGGACTCTGCTGAAGTCAACGGGATTACCCTACATGTGGACGAACTCACGGGTAGTACAGGCTTGCAAATTAAAGCCGACCCTGGCATTCCGGTAGTGTACCTAGGTTTTGGCCTATTGATGGTTGGCGTAGTCGTGAGCTACATTTCGCACTCTCAGGTTTGGGCTTTGCAAACAGACGAAACACTGTATGTTGCCGGACGAACTAACCGTGCCCAGGTTTCTTTTGAGCGAGAGTTGCTAGACGTTCTAGATATAGTTGCCAAAGAAACCGTGGATGCAGAGAGCACTTCTGAACAGGAGACTGCTTTATTGACGAGTGCATAGTATTTCGGCTCGTCACTATCGCGAAGGTCACTATCGCGAAGAACGTAAGGATAAACCTTGCATCTTTCGGAATAGATTGTTAAGACGCCTGCAATATCTTGTTACATTGTGTTACATTAGATATATACCGACAGGCAAGCACCTCAATCGAGGGTTTACCCGTCACATACATATCTCATCTCAACTTTTTTCCCCGCAATAATAAACATGACCACTACTCTGCAACAGCGCCAAAGCGCTTCCCTCTGGGAGAATTTCTGCCAGTGGGTTACCAGTACCGACAACCGCCTCTATGT
>JBBSOB010000271.1:0-6607 GCA_038260205.1 Phormidesmidales cyanobacterium | reverse complement strand
GTGGGCATTGCTGCCTACGCAGGGGAAAAAGCAGGCTTTGCGTTGGGCGACCTTAAGGGCCAGGCGCAAAAGCTGGTGGATGAGTTGGTAGAGCGCGGCGAGCTGACAGCAGAAGAAGCGCAGAAGATGATGAATGAAATGATGGCTAGAGCAGAAGCGACCGCCGCTGATCAAACGAGTGCGCAGTCCAACGGATCGGACGCCGCATCGGCAGGCCCCAGACAAATTCAGATTTTAGATGAAAGTGAAGCGCTCACGACGGAAGAGCGTCAGGCGGCGGCACTGCGTAAAGAAGTAGAAACGCTGCGTCAGGAACTGAACAAACTGAAATAGTACAAACTGAAATAGTACAAACTGAAATAGTTAATAGATGGCGAGGCAGATTCAGTCCCTGGAGGATTTTGGCGATGGATGAATGGCTAAAGCAGTTGCAAAGCGAGCTTAACGAAGCAGCGCGGCAAGGCGAGAAAATGATCGAGCAGTGGCTGGATAGCTCACTGGAAATGGTTGAGGCAGCGGAGAAGGTAATTGAAGAGAACGTGGCTCCCGCGTTTTTGCAAATTAACGATCAGGTAGATACGGCCCTAGATGCTGGGATTGATTTTGTAAACCAGCAGATAACGCCTTGGATGGAAAAAGCCACCGCGCCTATTGTGAATACCGTAAATCCGCTGCTGCAAGACCATCCGACCTGTGTGGGTTGCCGCAACTATCACGGGACTGGTTACGGTAACGAGATGCTGGTCTGTGGAATGCATCCCTATGGCCCAGAGGGTGAGCAATGCCCAGATTGGGAGTCGGTTTGGCCAGGAATGTCAGACGAGAGCTGAGGGCTTTGAGAGGGTAGAGACTTCGCCCAGCAAAGGATAAAAATGACCGACTGGGCCTTGGCCTTGACCCATGGACAGCGCATGTTTAAGCGCTTGGGTGACGTAGATTTTGGCCGCTTTGACAGCGGGTAGAGGCCGTTTTCCTTGGGCGAGGTTGGCGGCGATCGCACTAGAAAGCGTACAGCCTGTTCCATGCGTATTATTCGTGTTTATCTGTTCTGTGGTTAGCACTTCCATCATTTTGCCATCGCACCAAACATCTACGCCGCACAGCTCACCTTGAAACCCGCCGCCTTTTACCAAAACGGCCTGGGGGCCAAGCGCCAGAATTTTCTGAGCTGCGTTCTGCATATCCGCTAACGTATTGATTTCCAGGTCGGCGAGAATTTGGGCTTCGTAGCGATTGGGCGTAAGCACCGTGGCAAGAGGAATGAGTTGACGGATGAGAGAGGCGATCGCGCCTTCATCAATGAGTCTGGCTCCCGTCCGCGACACCATCACCGGATCGACCACCAGATAAGGCATTGGGTTTGCCTTCAGGTGCGCCGCAACCGCTTCGATAATAGGCTGATTGAGCAGCATCCCGGTTTTGGCCGCCTGGACGCCAATGTCGCTAGTCACCGCCTCTATCTGAGCGATGACCGCTGCGGGCGATAGTGCATCCACCCGGCTCACGCCCACGGTGTTCTGCGCGGTTACGCAGGTCAAAGCGCTAGTGCCATGCACCCGATGAAAAGAAAAGGTACGCAAATCGGCCTGAATGCCCGCACCACCCCCACTATCAGAGCCAGCAATTGTCAAGGCGACAGGAACAGATGCAGCTGGAACAGTAACCTCAGTCATAGACACTTCAAATATCTCAAGCAGGCATTGCCCCTTTAGCATACGCCTCGTGGCGGACGCTGTGCTGCCAAGCGCTAGAGAACATGTAGTGAATTTGGTGATGCAAATCCATGCGCTGAATATTTTCCCATTCGTTTTGGTCGAGCCAAACGCCGTGGCAGTAGCCGCATCGGTCTATATAAAAATTTAGCCCTCTACCGACCCTAGTTTTAGTCATCAGGCGAGCGCAGTCTACGCAAAAATTAGCCGTGCTGTTATCAGCAACCGGCAGCAGGTTTTGGCCCACGTTCAGCTTAATAGGAGCCGGTCTGTTACTTTGATTTTGCGGCTGACGGCGATGGTCTAACCACTGCCAGTAGCTTTCCGAAGGCAGCCAGTGACCCAAGCATCGATTGCACTGGTAGGCTGACAGACCAACTTCCAAATTGACCGCGTTAAGAGAATGAGTATGGCAGACGGGACATTTCATGGGCGTGCACTATATCTAGGAAGATTTATATCTAGAAAGACGTTAATCTAAGCAAATGTCTTTAATTGCGAACGTTCCCCAATACTTCCCAGGTATTTCCAGGGCTATTGATATTATCGCAAACTTTACAATATGTTCATTGATTTACGAGAAGGTAACACGAAACATATTGCCAAAGTGTGACTAGGCTTCTTATTTTGTGCGATCGCCTTTCTACTCAATTCATTTTGGCTGGAAACGCTGGCCAATTTTGGGGCGACTGTGTCGATTTAACAACATGCATCCCCGCCGCTGCAAACGCCTGATAGCGAGCGTCGGCATCCTCCGTAAAATCAGCAATTCCGGGGACAACAACCGGTGAGGTACAGTCTTCTAACAGATATATCTTGCGAGCTTGGGCGGGATCGATCGCCTGTATTTCGCTGAGCAAGTCGCGAATAGTCCAGGCGACGCAGTGGCTTTTGGCCTGTCCGGCGATGATTACGGCATCGAAGCTCAGCAGGTGCTGCACGAAACTGTTGTTCTTTTGAGCAATGGGCTGATTGTCTGCGCCGTTTAGCACTTCTGGGCTAAGCACAGAGTAGTTTTCGGTGAGCGGATTGTCTCCTTTAATTTCGAGGTGGGTTTGGCTTTGGCGAGCCATATTGTGAAAAAAACAGGCTTCTTCGAAGGCCGGGACGAGCGCATGGCCAATGCCGCCCAGCATGGAATGATAGGGCCAAATGGTGAGGGGATATTTGTTCGCAGCGCCCAGTTGCTTGGCATAGTGAAGCGCAAAGGCGGCTACGTCGATGGATTGAGAGCCAGATTGAACGCTTGCTAAGCTTTGGGCAACGACAGGATTCACCTGCCACTGGCCTGCCTCTATTTCTTCGGCGCTAATCATCGTCATCGGCGCAGGATGCTCGCCTGATTGGTTCACCCAAAACACGGGGTGGAAGATTTGAGTGGCCGCATGGGTGTCCATCGTGGGCGCAATTTCTGTAAGGATACCGAGATTGCGGTAGACAAACTCACACAGCCGCTGCGTATCTTCGACTGCGCCGTTGCCCGATCGTCCACCAACAAACAGCTCGAAGTCTGGAAGACAAAACGTGTTTTGGACATCAATTGCTAGCAGGCAAACGCGAACTTTGTCGGTGTAGGCCGGTGTAATGCCGTGCGTTTTGGCATAGGTCTGGGCTTCGCTAGCGCGGGTTTGGTAAGGCACTCGCCATATTTTACCGACAGTCTCTAGATTGAAAAAGCTGGGAATAGAAGACATAGTTTGAATGGCTAATAAGGTTTGAGCGATCGCACAATTTAAGCGCCATATACGGGATAAGGCTGGGTGAAGCGATCGCAAAACTCAAGCGTAACTTTGCGCAAAGGCGTATCTAGTCTCGCTAAAACTTCTTGCACAATCTCATCGGGCACACCGCCGTAAAAGGCTTCGGCAATGCCGCCGGTAATGCTGCCCATCGTATCGGTGTCGCCGCCTAGCGAAATAGTGTTGCGAATCGCGTCTTCAAAATCTGTTGATTCTAGAAAAGCAATGATGGATTCGGGAACGGTTCCCTGACAGGATTCGTTGAAGCCGTAGGTAGGTCGGATTTCTTTGAGCGATCGCCCCAAATCATAGTCAAACGTAGATTCCACATACGCTTTAATCGCATCCTTACTTTCTCCCCGCTTCGCCATCAAAATCGCCGCCGCCGTAGCCTGAGCGCCCTTAATTCCCTCTGGATGATTGTGCGTAACCGCTGCGGTTTGCTTAGCCACTTCCAGCACTGTGGACAGCTCATCATAAGCAAAGCCAACGGCACTAACGCGCATAGCAGACCCGTTTCCCCAACTGTTGTAAGGCTCTAGGGTGCTAGAAGCCGCCCACTGCTGGAATCTGACCCCATAGCTGCCAACCGGATTGGGATAAGCCTGTGCGTAGCGCTTAATGGCCTCACCGTAGCTGCCGCCCTTTAGAATGACTTCGGCCACGGCAACCGAGAGAATAGTGTCGTCTGTAAAGGCACTTTTAGCGGTGAATAGTGGAAAATCCTTGTGTTTTACTGAATCGAATTCATATACCGAGCCGATAATGTCGCCTGCGATCGCACCTAACATATTTTGCCTTCCAACTTCTATAAATAATTAGCTTAAATTAGCTTAAAATCGACTTAGTGTAAAATACACACTAACTTGCTATAGTTATAGCGAATCCAACCGCAAAGCGTCAATCTCTTTGTTTCTGTCTTCTTTCTTCTTAGTTTCAGCATGGCCTACACCTACGAATACGCCCGTCCTGCCCTCACCGTAGACTGCGTTGTCTTTGGCTATGAAGCCAGCGCCTCTGCGCTCAAAGTGCTGCTCATTCGGCGCAAGCTCCCCCCGTTTGAAGGTGACTGGTCGTTGCCAGGTGGTTTTGTGCAGATAGAAGAGTCGGTAGAGGCGGCGGCGATGCGCGAGCTAAGGGAAGAGACTGGCGTAGCTGATGTATTTTTGGAGCAGCTTTATACGTTTGGAGCGGTGGAGAGAGATCCACGCGATCGCGTTGTTTCTGTGGCCTACTACGCCCTCATCAGCTTGCAGCGGCACCCTTTGCAAGCAGCTACCGACGCCAGCGATGCCCGGTGGTTCGAGCTGTCGGCCTTGCCAGAACTAGGATTTGACCATGCAGAGATTTTAGACTGTGCCGTCAAGCGACTGCGGAACGAAATTCGCTACGAACCGATTGGATTTGAGCTGTTGCCAGAAACGTTCACGATCTCTCAGCTACAAAGACTGTACGAACAGATTTTAGAAAAAGAGATTGACAAGCGCAACTTTCGCAAAAAGTTGTTGAAAATAGATTTGCTAATCGATACCGGAAAAAAAGAGGCTGGCGTGGCCCATCGAGCCGCGCAGCTTTATCGGTTTAATGCGCAAAAGTATCAATTGCTCAAGCAAAATGGCGCTGGCTTTGAGGCTGTTTAGAGGTTAGTTTTTTACAGCTTTTTACAGTTTTTTTACAACGGCTGTCTAAGTCTGTTGTTTTTTATTGTTTAAGGTGATCTCCATAGCCCATAGCTGTATCGCGGGAGGCTTCAACAGGCAGATGATTTTTGTCTATTGCTGAAATAGGCTAGTCAAATTTTGAGGCTGTCCCCATCTCTACTAAGATTAACTACTTTCATGGCGATCGCTCTTCTCGCTACTCGATCTAAAGGTAGCCACCCAATCTCAGCAGATAGCAGCAGCACAAGGAATAGACATGGTTACAGGGCGTTCAGAAGCAAAGCGAGTAGGCGTAGTCGGTGGCGGGCAGTTGGCCTGGATGATGGCGGCAGGCGCTAAATCGTTGGCAATCGAGCTGGCCGTGCAAACGCCCAAGCCAGACGATCCCGCTTGTTCTATTGCTCAAAAGATCTTCCTTGGCCCCGTCGCCGATGCGAGCATTACAAAAGAGATGGCGGCTGATTGCGAGGTCATCACCTTCGAAAATGAGTTTATAGATTTGCCTGCTTTGCGATCGCTTAGCCAAACAGGCGTCACCTTCTATCCCCAATTAGACTGCCTAGCGCCCCTTTTAGACAAATACGATCAGCGACAGTATTGCAGTCAAATTGGCCTACCCTCACCGACCTTCGAGACGCTAACCGACCAAGCAGATCTGCCGACGCTTAAAGAGAAAGTTAAAGCAGTGGGGTTACCCCTAGCGCTTAAAACCCGTCGCCACGGCTATGACGGGCAGGGCACGTTTATTCTCAAAACGATGGATGCAGTTGAAGCCACCTGGAAAGATTTGGGCTATCAGCCGGTATTGCTGGAGGCGTTTGTGCCGTTTGAAAAGGAACTGGCGGTGATGGTGGCCCGCGATCGCAACAACACCGTAGCGGTCTATCCCGTCGTCGAAACGCAGCAGATTGATCAGGTGTGTCGGCGGGTGATTGCCCCAGCAAGCGTGGCGCAAACAGTGGTAGAGGAGGTGAGCGCGATCGCCCATAAACTCGTCAGCAGCCTCAACGTTGTCGGCATCTTCGGCATTGAGCTATTTCTCACCACCAACGGCGAAGTACTGATTAACGAAATTGCCCCGCGTACGCACAACTCCGGACATTACACCCTAGATGCCTGCGTCACATCGCAATTTGAGCAGCAGCTACGAGCCGTTTCTAATCGACCCTTAGGCAGCGTCGAACTCACCAGCCCAGGCGCGGTCATGATCAACTTACTTGGGACGGAAGATATTGAAAGCGACTACGCAGACAAACGCGCGGCCCTAGCCCAAATTCCCCATTCCCAGGTGTACTGGTATGGCAAAAAACAGTCGCGCGTAGGCCGAAAGCTGGGCCATGTGACGATTCTTACAAAAGGTTCAGCCGACCGCGCCAACCTAGAGGGCCTCATCGCGTCTGTCGAGCGTCTATGGTATTAGGCGCTAGAGGATTTATCTGGGCCTTCAGAATATTTGATAGGTAGAGCGAATATCCGTCATCCTTCTGTATGGATT
>JBBSOB010000270.1:0-6638 GCA_038260205.1 Phormidesmidales cyanobacterium | reverse complement strand
AGTTCGCTCTGTATTTAGTTCGCTCTGTATTTAGTTCGCTCTGTATTTAGTTCGCTCTGTATTTAGTTCGCTCTATAGTCAGTCTGCTCTGAAGAAAGCTGACTATTCGCTTCCAGATAGGTTGATAATCGCCTGAGAATTTCTGGGTGGAATAGAAAACCGCGATGTGGTAAAGCGGTGGTAAGTCATCTTGGGTCGTAGTACTTGAAAAGGTTTGCCTCTAGCCGAAGATACGATAGCCGAACTATCGTTGAGGGCGCTGCTGTTTGGGCTAGCTGTTGGGCTAACTGTTGGGCTAGCTGTGAGGTTTAGCGACGGCTGCGACGACTGACTGGACTGGCGATGAGGCACTGATATGGTTTTTGCCGGGGTTGCTTCAGCCGAACTCATTTCAGCAAACGCAGCGCCATGATTTGCCATGCTCACGATCAAGAACAGCGAGAGTAAGCCAGCACTGACTTGGCCTATTTGCTTAAGCGATCGCCAACAAAAACGTCGAAGCGCAAGCAGTGCAGTAGAACCGGCCCCCCGCCTGTACTCGTCAGCAGATGCAATTTCGAAAAGGGTGTGATTAAACACAGCGATGGTCTGTAATTAAGGGCTTCAAGAACCTATGGAACAGATGACTTGTCTGCGATCGTCTCAGTCAACCGTTTGAACCGAACGAGCTTGAGACTATGCGCTCGCTTGCCAGAGATAAGTAATATTCGTTCACCGTATCAGAAAACCTGAGATGAAGGTCAGCGATTTCTCCACCGTTGCACCCGGACGTATCGTTTTCTGGGTACGAGTTCTTGATACTAGGCTAATACCGGATACGAGGATCGACATAGGCATTGAGAATATCAATCAAAATACTCACCACCACCACAATCGTGGCAAAAAAGACCATCAGTCCCTGCACCATATCCGCGTCGCGCTGAGAGATAGCGATATACAGTCGATTGCCCAAACCCGGCCAGTCAAACGTCACTTCGGTAAGAACAGCGCCGCCCAGCATAGCCGCAAAGGTTAGACCCAAAATGGTAATCACCGGAATCATGGCATTTTTAAGCGCATGGGCCGTGAGAATACGAAATTCAGAAATACCTCTTGCTCTAGCCGCTTCTACATAGTCGGATTTGAGCGTCTGGCGCAGATTAACCCGCACAATACGCTCGAACACGCCGCTGATCAGCAAACCCAGAGTCAGACTAGGCAGTGCCAGATAATGCACAGCCGTAAAAAACTGAGCGAAGTTGAGATGTAGCAAGCTGTCTAGCACATATAGCCCGGTGGGGCCAGTAGGTGCTACCTCGCCCAGCGGAAAACGAGTGCCCTGAGGAAACCACCCAAGCTTAACGGCAAAGAGCAGTTGCAAAATCATGCCGAACCAGTACATCGGCAGCGCATAAGTAATAATGCCGAAGAGCCTGCTGCCGGTGTCCATAGGCGTATTGGGCCGAGAGGCCGCCATAGATCCCACCGTCAGACCGACTAGCGCAGCGATGATCATGCCACATACCGTGAGTTCTACCGTCGCCGGAAAAAACTCGCCAATTACCTGGGCAATGGGCTGGCCCTGAGTGTAGGAGGAAGAGCCTAAGTCAAAATGGAGAAGCTGATTGATGTAGCGAAAATACTGAATGTACATCGGCTGATCGAGTCCCATTTGAATGCGCATACTTTCTTTAAGCGCTTCAGGGGCATTGGGGCCGAGTTTAACATCCACGACATCGCCAGGAGCAGCCTGAATCAGGATAAAAACGATAGTGGTCGCTAGCCAAACCATCAGCGGGGCTAGCAGAATTCGGGAGGTGATATAAAGCCGAAGAGAGCTGGCACGAGAAGACATGATTTTGGCTAGCAGGAGGATATGGGGGAAGAGAACAGGCCAAAGCCAAATTCCCTATTTCTTCTTAATTTGCCACATTAGCAGTTGCTGATTGGGCTGAATTTCAACGTTGCTAACGTCAGCAGTGGTAAAAACGTAGTCTTTGGTTTGCCACAGCGGAATATAAGGCACGTCTTCGGCCATCATTTTTTGCAGCTGCTTAAAGATTTCGTTGCGCTGAGCCGGATCAGATTCGGCGTTTTGCTGAGCGATCAGCTCATTGGCTTTGGCACTGTAGTAAAAGGAGCCGCTGCTCTGACTTTCGCCCGATTTGCACAGGGTGCCTGCGGAGCCATCTTCGCAGGAGAGAAAGGGCTGTACAAAGTTTTCAGGATCGAAGTAGTCGGCGTACCAGTTGGAAAGCACGCTGGGATAAACGCCATCGGCGACGTTGCCCCATAGAGCCGCCGCTTCGGCGGTATTGATTGTGACGTTTACTAGGCCAGGCAGTTTTTGCTCGATAGACTGCTTGATAGTTTGCGCGGCAATAGAGCGCGGCGTAGAGGAGGACGGATACCAGATTTCGAAGGCCATTGGCTTCGATTCGCTAAAGCCCGCGGCCGTGAGATACTTTTTGGCTTCGTCGTAGTTGCCGTCGCCGTAGGCTGCTTTAAAGACGGGTTCGTAGACTTCTGAGAAAGAGGGGGGAATTAGGCTGTAAAGCGGGTCTGCTTGATCTTTGAAGGCGCGGCTCACAATCAGAGGTCGATCCATCATGGCCGCAACGGCCTTACGGGCGTCTAGATTATCGAAGGGCGCAATTTTTTGGTTCAGCGCTAGATAATCTACAACGGTTGCACCTGCTTCAATGACTGTCCAGTTTTTGCTGGCAGCGTCGGCTTCTAGCTTCGAGATTTGGTCGGGATCGAGCGTTTGGTAGGCTACGTCTAAGCTGCCAGAGACGAACGAGTTGTAGAGGTTGGCGGCGCTGGTGAAAATTTGAATGTCGATGCCGCTGTTGGCGGGCTGTTTGCCCCAGTAGTCTGGGTTGGCATCGAGGCGGATGACACTGCTGCTATATTCGCGGAGCTTGTAGGGGCCAGAGCCAATGAAAACGTCGGGCTTGAAGCTGCCTGCGCCAATTTTGTATTCCTTGGGCGAAATCGGCGTGAGGCCAGAGAAGGTGAGCAGTGAAGTGAAAGAGGCTACGGGCGCTTTAAGTGTGATGACCAGTTCGGTGGGCGAAGCGGCGCTGACTTCTTTTACTTTGCTAGAGAGCAGATCGGCGGGGCGACCGCCGTTGTCAATAAAACGCTGCATGGAGAAGGCCATGACTTCCGCGTCAAAAGGGGTGCCGTCGTGAAGCTTAACGTCGCTGCGGAGCGGAATGGTGTAGGTGAGGCCGTCGTCTGAAATGGTGGGTAGCTCGGTGGCGAGCTGGGGGATGAGGTCGGTGGTGCCAGGGGTGTAGGCGTAGAGGCGATCGCCCAGGTTATATAGCAAAATGCCTGGAAAGGTTTCATAGGCGTCGGCCGGGTCGAGGCTACCGGCTTTGAGCGTGGTGCCAAGAGAAACGCGATCGCCCGTCCCCAAATCTGCCACCGGCTGCGAACCGCCATCCCCGCGACAGCTCACCGCCAGCGTGAGGCAAAGGGCCAAGAGTCCGGCATACTGTCCGAATCTGAGCAGGAAGCTGCGACGAGATCGACGAATTAAAGAAACCATCATGAGCATTTTGCTGACGTTGCTTACGTATAGTTTCGACATTATGGAGGATCGAGGGCCGATTCAAAAGAAAGCGGCATGACACTTTAGACCCAATCCAATTTAATTTGGATCAAACTATCCCTTCTGTCCCGCTCACTTCTGATAGTCCAAACAAGCGCTCCTGTAGCTGCGCTGTAATCAAATGCGACAGCAACCCCACTGGTCCGGCAAACAGGCACAGCGCCAAAGAATGCCGCGTCCAAATGCCTTTTTCTTGCCCTTGCCAATAAATCCAGCGGCCTACAAACAAATCCATCACAATGAAATGAATCCAGCCGGTTGCCATCACGCGCTCGTCGGCAAACAGACTTGCTAGCTGACTCAGCGTAGGATTGGCAAAGGCTTCTAGCGTACTTGGATCAACGCTGGCGACAAAGCAGTAAATGTAGGCCAGGGCAATGGGCACAAACGGCAGCGTAGACGCCATTATCCGGCGCGTTATCGACCAGCCGGGGAGAATCACCATCAGCAGCCAAAAGGGCAGCACAAAAATATTGGCCGAGTCGTATAGATATTCGTAGATCATTCAGGTGCGTTTTCCTTGTGATTAAACCACTTACAACAAAAATATGTCTTCATTCACTTGCACTGTAGAATCTGCACTGTAAGCTATGTAAAGATATCTATAAAACGCGATATCCGCAAAACGCGACTCATACTACTCGAATTGCCATGATAATTTTGCCAGGTTCTCCGGTTCGCATTACTAATGTTGACGATACCTATTACGAGTTTGAAGGCCAGGTTCAGCGCGTTACCGATGGGAAGGTAGCGGTGCTATTTGAAGGGGGCAACTGGGACAAACTGGTGACCTTCAAAGCCTCTGATTTGGAAGTGGTGAAGCCTAAACGGAGCAAAAAGTAAGCGCTGCGCCTGCCGCTGTCCCATAGTATCCGGGTATATAGTAGCCGGATAAAAGCCTGCGAGGAAGCCGCCCCTAACTTGATGGTGCAAACCTCCGGCGTAAACTTCCGGCGTAAACTTCCGGTGTAAATCTCCGGCGTAAATTTACTATTGTCTGTGCGCTATTGTCTGCGCGATTTTGATTCGCGATCGCCTGCGCCTGATGCTGGCTCAAATTCACCCTAACTTCGGTCTCGAACCCTTATGCAAACCTACGATGCCATCGTCATTGGCAATGGTATAGCGGGCGCGGCCCTCAGCTACGAGCTGGTTAAGGCTGGGCGATCTGTTCTATTAATGGACGATGGCAATCCCGATAGCGGAACGCGCTACAGCTACGGGGGAATTGGCTATTGGGCCGGAACAACAGAATTAACCACCACGTTATTTCAAGCAGGGTTTTCTCGTCATCAAGAACTATCCGAAGAGCTAGGCGCAGAGACTCAACTGCGAGAACTGAATTTGTTGTTGACGGTGGAAAAAGATGCCGATGTCGATGCGCTAACTCGCGCTTATGGTGCGTATAGTTCGCCGCCCCGGTTTGTGTCGGCTAAAGAGGCGAGTGAGATAGAGCCTTGTTTGGATGCGGATGCGATCGCTGGAGCCTTCACCACCCGTCATGCTCATGTCGATCCGATATCGCTGGTTGCTGCTTACAACCAGGCATTTCGGCGGCTAGGCGGACATCATAATCTCTCTACGGTGACTGGACTTGTGAAGGTGGGCGATCGCGTCACGGGAATTACCACCCCCGCTCAGGCTTATCCGGCGGGCCTGACAATTGTCTCAGCAGGCGCGTATAGTTTGCAATTGCTCGCATCGGTTGGGATCGAGGTGCCGCTGTACTTCACCCATGCAGAGATGGTAGAAACGCCCGCGTTGGATTTTGAGGTGCGATCGCTCATCATGCCCGCTACCAATACTCGCTTCGAGCTGGAATCCAAAGCAGGAGAGTTTGACTGGGATAAACCAGATGCTCGAATGATGCCGCCTGTGTTGGAAGCTGGCATCATTCAGTTTGCCGATAAAACGGCGAGAATTGGGCAAATTAGCCGGTTTTATACGGGGTTTGATTCGCCGGTAGAGGCCGAGGGGGGCAAAAGAGAGATGTTGGCGGCGATCGCCCAAAAAATACCCAAGCTAAAAAATATCTCTGGCAATTGGCGGCACAGCCTAGTCTCATTTACTCAAGACGGACTGCCGCTGCTTGGCCCGGTGCCTGCTATTAGCGGCCTACATCTTTTTTCTGGATTTACTGGCCCCTTCGCGCTGGTGCCGTCAGTAGCTCAGCGATATGCTCAGTGGACGGCTCAGTCCTCAGACCCTTTGATTGAACAAATGTTGGTTGGTCGATTTTTTGCCAGCAGAGATTGAGAGTGGTCTTTTTTATTGGTGCTTAGATATTTGCTTAGATATTTGCTTAGATGTCTGCTTGGATATTCGCGCTTGGATATTCGCGCTTGGAAAACAGCAACAGAATTGCCGTTTGTTTTCTCAGGTGCTTTTTACATCAGCACAGCGGTCTGTCCGCTCTGAGCCTGCTGCTGAAACTAGCCTAGGCCGCTAAAATTTTGCACGCAACACATATTTGCACGCAACACATAATAGAGTGATCTAATAGAGTGATTTTTCGTTAAAGCGAGCCTATAGCCTTGTTGAAGTCTATTGTTCTGTTGGTGATCTCTAATATGTTTATGACATTTGCCTGGTACGGCCATCTGAAGGATGTAAGCGTTACACCTTTGTGGATTGCGATCGCGACTAGTTGGTCTATCGCATTTTTTGAGTACTGTTTTCAAGTTCCAGCTAATCGAATCGGCTCTCAGTACTTTAGTGTGTCTCAGCTAAAAGTTCTTCAAGAGGTGATTACGATGCTGGTTTTTGCAGGTTTTAGCGTGTCTTATCTCAAAGTGCCACTCACCCGCAACTATTTCTTTGCAGCCATGCTGCTCGCAGGCGCTGCTTATTTGATTTTTAGCGAACAAAAGTAATTGTTAGCCCCGATTTCGCTGCTCTTTTCGCTTCTAAATTGTGTCGGTCTGTTGTTTTGATGATAAAGGTATGCACTTAATGTTATATGCCTAACGCTATATATACTCTAGACGCTTGATATTTGGACTTTTCTAAAGGATTGAAAATTTAAGGTCAATAATGT
>JBBSOB010000269.1:0-6701 GCA_038260205.1 Phormidesmidales cyanobacterium | reverse complement strand
GTGCCTCTTATAGCGCTGTTAGTCTTTAACTGGCTTGATTGAGCTTGTCAGAAAAGGTAGATCGATAGGGGTTTATCTAGCTTTGATTTTTAGACGAGTTTTCTTGTGCTTAATAACTTAGCTTCTAAGCGAAATTCTGACAATCAAGAAACCCGTCGTTTTTGAGTAGTTTATACGTACTACCTAATGCGCCGACAGTGCTGTTTTCTAAAACTGTCACTGCCAGTGACAGTTTTAGAAAACACGGGTTTGTGAAAACCACTGCGGCTTCTGTCTCTGTCTAGCTTTGCGATCGCAGAGTAGAGCACATACTCTGCTCCAGCTCTCAAGTTATGATACAAACGTATTGAGCCACCATTCCTAAAAAAGTTGGTTCAGCCAGCCCCTATTCTGCGAGTAGTCCCGCTTATGCTTGCTTCTACAGCAAGGTCGTCAGTTTTATTGCCTGACGCGGTTGAGCAAACGTCCAGCGATAAAACCTGCGTCGAGTACTTCGCCGGGATTGGCTTGGTGCGTTTGGGCCTCGAACGAGCTGGCTGGAATATTATCTTCGCCAATGACTGGGCGCGTGAAAAGTTCGATATGTACGCCGCCTATTTCCAGGAAGCTGAAGATCACTACGCCCTCGCAAACGTATTCGACCTTTGCCAAACGAACGTTCCACCTTCTCTCCTGGCAACAGCCTCTTTCCCCTGCATCGATCTTTCCTTAGCAGGCAACCTGGACGGCATTAGCGGTCGTTACTCAGGTGCTTTTTGGGGATTCATTGACGTTCTCAAGCAACAACAGCACAGACCCCCTCTAGTGATGCTTGAAAACGTTGGCGGCTGGTTGACATCGAATCAAGGAAAAGACTTTCGCCTCACGATTGAGGCGCTCAATCAACTGGGCTATGCCTGCGATGTCTTCGCTATCGACGCTGCTCGTTTTGTACCACAGAGCCGACTCAGAGTGTTTGTCGTGGGCGTACAAACAGCTGAACCTAACAGTGATGTGCTGACGTTAGCGCAGAGGCCAAAGTCTTTAATGACAAAAGCGCTAGACCGAGCGATCACATCCAACCGTGACCTATCGTGGAACTTCTTGGACATCCCTTCGCTGCCCGAAGGTCTGTCGAGATCGCTAGAGAGCATCATCGAAGACCTTCCAGAAGCCGACGAGCGTTGGTGGTCAGGCTTAGAAGTCGAGCGTCATCTACAGATGATGAGCCCTATCAACATTACTCACATCGACGAACTGCGACAGCGCCCTGGCCATTCCTATCGCACCATGTACCGCCGTGTTCGCGGTGGTCAGCAGCGAGCAGAACTTCGCAAAGACAACATCGCAGGCTGTCTGCGGACAGCGCGAGGCGGCAGCAGCCGACAGATGCTGGTCAGAGTTGGAACCAGCGGCATTAGAATGCGGCTGATGACCCCGCGCGAATATGCACGGCTGCAAGGCGTTCCGGATGCCTATCCTTTACCCAAGAGAGTCAACCAAGCCCTGACAGGATTTGGGGATGCCGTATGCGTTCCCGTGATCGCCTGGATAGGCGAAAATATATTGAACCCTTTAGCCACTAAGCTTCTGCTGGCTCAATCAAATCGCCATTCTTAATCTTCATCAGCTGAGTGCCCTGCGTTGCAACGAACCGGTAGGTTACAGAGCGCCGAAACCGCTGTCGAGACTCAGCACGGTAGTTCTCCTGAAGCTCAGGCAACCACCGGTCGAACGTTGCTAACAGCTCAGCGCGGTCAACGAGCCAAACCTCGACATCTTGATAGGTGCTGCTTCTGGCCACAAATAGATGATCGACTGCTCGTTCATCCCGCAGCTTATCCAGCCCTCGATTCCGGTGATATTGATACTCAAAGCTGTTACCAGTCAGGGCTGACTTGACCTCGTAGTTTTCCAAATCGGCACCATCGCCAGCACTCGCGCGATCACCCATCAGAATCGCGGCAAAGACCTCCCAATCCTTAGAGCCGATGCTGCCCTGCAAGGTAAAGCCGTACTGCTGATAGATAGCTGACTTATCCTGGCTGTAGTCGAGAATGAACTGCTTATAAAATGCATAGGCTGCTGAGGCATGGATCTGAGACACAGACATTCTGAGAAAGGCCAAGCGCTAGTATAAGCAATGCCTGCTCCCCGCGTACAACGCCTGATATAAAGCCTTTTTGATGAGTCGCCACAGCTTTTAGTGTGATTTTTAGCGTACTCGGGGTACGAGGATTATTGGTACAGAAAGGATCGCTAAGCCGTCCAGTTTAGTGGACAAGTAATCTGAAAACCTTATTTTACGGGGTTTATGGCAGTGGTAAACGTAGGGTTTCTCGAAGAATAGCTCGCTGATCGCGTTGACTAAGCGATGACATCGTTGGCTCTGGCTCAGCTAGGCGTCGTCGATGCTCTATCCCAGCAGTAATCGGGTCAATAGCTTCAGCGTTTTTCTCTATCGGACTAAGATGCCCTGACAAGTCATCTAGGTCGGCGGTGATTCGTTTCAAGACTCGCAGTACCCACGCCTGATCGACGCTCACATAGAGTGTCTTCGGGTCTGATTCTGCGCGTAGGTTGACCACTACTTTTTCATCCCTTGCTAACTGCGCCAACCATCCAATACATTGGCGCATCAGTGCCACTTCATCGGCTAGCGGGCGCTGCCAATCGCTTACAGTCAGGCTATTGCAATCGACTGCCGCTACTTCAACAGGGATTTCGTCTACTCTGAGTGCGTTCAGCCACTCAGGAATCTGATCAGCTTCCTCAGAGTGGAGAAATTGATGGACGCGGCTAGAACTCAATGTAGTCGCGGTTGCAATCCTGCGAATTGACAAGCCTTGCGCATGGGCCGATGCGATCGCCCAGATGCGTTCTTGTTCAGCGGCTTTGAGACGAGTTTGAGTCCAACCTAACCGATTGGCCAATCGTTTTTCTTGTAAAACCTTTTGTTTCAGACGTTCTGCGGATTCCATACCCCGGAGTCTATATGCTTATTATTGGCTCTGTCCAGTAAACTAGACGGCTTAGCGTATGTTTTGGGGCGAGTACTACTCACACCCCGGATAGTTAAGCTTTAGTTTATATCTGTCGTGGGGCTTGAGAAATTTTTTTGCCTGAAAGAGTAAAGGAAGGGACTTGATTCTCCCCACAATCCAAAGTTCAAGCTCAAAATCAGCACCAGTTGTATCGCTTTCTTCTTGCCTTGTGAATGTGCTAGTACGAATGTAGTTGAACCTGCGGTCTAGTTCTCTCCATTTCCACATTAGATAATCAGTAATCGATTCCTCCTTCACGTCCTTGACGTTTTCCATGAAAGTTTTTACTTCTAGGCCAATAGCTTTATTATTTTTGCAAAGGTCTGAAGAATTCATGGATACTAGACTAATTGGTGCATAATGGCTATTTTATCGAAAAGGGTACATGGTCTTTGGAAAACCGTGGATTTTCTCTCATAGCATTTAGATCAAATCTCCGCCCAATCCAGATGCAGATATTTTCGGTAGAACGCTGTGTGACCGAGCGCTCACCGTAAAGAAAACGGTCGTTTCTTGAGTGGTTAATATGTACTAAACGAGTTCGCTAATACTATTGATTACCGCTTAGACTCCGTTTTCAGATCTGCACATACTGCTTAGTCATTAAGGAGATCCCAGCCTTTCTTGACTCCAAATCCGGCAACTATCGTAACCGCTGCAACACCAGCTAGCGGTAACGCAACTGTAGCCGTTGTGGTGAAGCCTATCACGCCTAAGATCCCTGCTGCTGGCGTTGTGACGGTTGCTACTGTAACTGAGCTAGTACCAAATGCAGCTCCAGCAGCAGCGGCAGCTCCAGCTACTTTCTTAAAGTCGTCCATTATTTTTCTCTCCGATATTAGTATGTTCTGAAAGTAGAAATGTCAATCAAAGACTTTTTTGATGCCGTAAGCTGCTATCCCCACAACCGTTCCGGCTGCAACTACAGGCGCAGCGCCAACTGCGACTCCACCAAATGTGCCCACTAGGCCCATGTTGCCGACCATAGAGGCGACTCCTACTCCAAAAGCTCCACCGCCAGCAGCAAAGCCTGCTGCTTCGGCAATCTTTTTCTTCTTAGCCATAGAATGGTATTCCCTAAAATGTTTACGAAGGTAGATTTCCCTGACTAAGGCCCGCCGTAGATATGCATAAGAAAGCACGTTAATCCTTTATGCATAGATAAAAAGCCTGTGTCCTTTTATCGCTTCAGTAAGCAGTGCCCTATTCAGGGGCACTCCCCAATAGGGCACTTTGAGACAATTGAGACTTATATCTCGAATGGTTGCATTCTGCCGCAACTAGGCGATCCCCTTTAATCGACTGAACCCAATTATGTACGGGAGATAGAGCTATTTTATCTAGGCCGAGTGCCGAGGGATGAGTCTCATGAGAATTCAGGTGTTCTAGCCATCTTAAACAGACTGGTTAGGCCAGATTTAGCCCGCCCCTCTGAGCAGTTGTGAGACTCATCGTAAGATTAAGTTGCTGCTAAAGAGCAGATAAATCATCGGCATAGTTCACCTGTATTAAATGGGGCCTATTAAGGACTAGCAGGATGGATGACTACCATGCTGAATTTAACTTAAATGCCCTTGCGGATCCTATAAAGACGATGTTGTTGGGAAAACTAGGCTAGCCTTTATTCAATAAGCTCTCAGATGAATCTAGCGAACGATAAACGAATTTACGAACTATTTTGTGACGCCAACGCTGTAGATTTCTCTGAACGCCGACCTCATGTATATTCCAGCTCTGGCGAACCACCTCTCTCAACTATCTTTGAGGACTATGAGGCACTCTCTGTCTGTAGAGGGCTAGATTCACGCAATGCGGGCTTCAAAGCGTGGAAACGGCAAGAAGGGGATCGAGCGAGACCGGGTGACGGTTACCTGATACAGAAAGCGGCTATGGAAGCTGTAGCTCACTACGGCCTCGTTCAAATATCACAGCTTATGGCGCTACCTACTGCCAACTTCAAGTCATCGCGTCTTGCAGAAGCATTCTCTGAACTTGATACTCGCCGTAAGCACACGCGCGCTCCTCTCATCCGTATTACTTTTCAAGATGAATCGGCGGATGACGAATTTACGTTACGGTTCCGCGTGAGGGGAGGTGTACTAGACGAGGATACGATTGTCGTACGCCGCCGGGCTGGGAATGAGCTGATGCATGTCACTCGCTCAGGCGTTTTGAGCATATTGCCAGAAGCAGTTGTCACGCCACCTATTCTGCGCCTATTCATACAGTTTTGTGACGATTCTAAGAGTGTTATAGCTCACTATGGGGTGAAGCTAGGTTCCTGTAGCTTTTGTGGGCGTGAACTATCTAGTCCCCGTTCTCTTAACGCTGGGTATGGGCCGATATGTGCCGCAGACCAAGGCTATGCTTATTAGCTCTATCAAACGCTTCCTGCAACTGAGTGATCGCACTCGAAAAACGGTCGTTAATTTTATAGTTGATACGTACTATTAGAGTTCGCCAATAGTATCCAAAACTACTCGAAGGCCGTAGTCTGCTGTCGCTAAAAGAAAAAGCGATCGCATTCGAGATCGCACTTCGAGTCACGTTAATCATTTTAAAAACTTGGAAGGAAGGGGATGAGAGAGGTCTTCTCTTATCCCCTTCTGGGTCGGTCAAGACCTGCTGTGGCAGCTGTCACATGGCTTTAGTATGCCCATTTCCCCACCCTGAACTCAATCCTTGCCTGAAGATGAGGTTTTTTGTACAACCCCTCAAAAAGGTATAGTCCTATTTCACAGCTTCGCACACTTTCGGGCCAATTAGTCTGCCTCTGCTGCGTCTTGGTCTATAGAAGGTGACGAAAAGCGACTCCGAGCGTTTGTGATTGCATTGTGTAGTTTGGTGTTTAGGAGTTCCTCGGGTGGCAGAACAGTCAGATATTCGGCAACATGGATTCCACTGCGATCCAACTCAAGCAGCTCTATTTGCTCTTGCTTTTTACCTGCACATAAAATGATGCCGAGAGGAGGCGGCTCATCAGGTTCCTGATCGTGTTTCTAAAGCCAACGTAAGTACAGTTCCATCTGGCTTTTGTACTCAGGGCGAAAGTTCCCTATCTTCAGCTCAATAGCGACTAGACGTTTAAGCTTTCTATTGTAGAAAAGCAAATCAATGTAGAAATCATCGTCATCAATTTGTAAGCGCTTTTGGCGGCTGACAAAGGTGAATCCCGCCCCCATTTCTAATAAAAATCGCTCGATATCCCTTAAGATGACCCCTATCCGAGATACGGTCAATTTCGCTCACATCGGCTTGAAATCCCTATTCTGTCGTAGCAGTTTTCTTGATGACCGCCTTAAATACGTAACTAAGAACAATCTTGAATCTCCCGTGGGGCAAAGGATGTGGCGAGATGTGAGCGTTTTTGCATTTATCTCGGACAGGGGTCTATAGCTGATTCCACCGCTCCCAGTAGGCATTCGATGTCTTATGTTTGCGGTGTAGCAGGCAGACATCGCGCACGACCCGTAGCGGCAGCTCAAAACTAGACGCAATCGCTGCCAGCTTCTGATCGAGAACACCCGCAAAGGCCAATAGCTGATCACGCTGATTGTGCAGGGCCTTCCTGAGTTTGCGGATGCTCGGATATTGCTTGCCCGCTCGCTGTTTGAGTTCTGTCTCGATGAAGTCAAAGAGTTCTTGGCGTACCGCTAGGTCTGGGCCAGCCAGGGCCAG
>JBBSOB010000268.1:0-6804 GCA_038260205.1 Phormidesmidales cyanobacterium | reverse complement strand
TTGGCCCAGACCTGCCAGGCGTCGGGCTGCGCCAGTTCGGCGTTGATGCCTTGAGCTTGCCAGCGTGTGGCACTGTCTTCGGCGCTCTCGCAGCTGCGCTGGGTGCTGAGGACGACCCACTCTTGCAGAAGGGGTGGGGCCAAGGGCTGCATGTCGACGCCAATTTGCATTTGGCTAGCGTTGAGGGTTTGGGGCTGGCCATTGGTGCTGAAGCTAACGGTGAGCTGATCGCCCGCGAGAGGCGCTAGGGTGAGCCGATCGGTTTTGTTGGCTCCAAAGCGCTGGACGATGCCAACTTTAATTTCTGGATTGCGGGCAGCAGATTGGGCCTGGGCAGGCTGAGGGCTGATTATGTTTTCTAAAAGGATGCCGCCTGCGATCGCGCCGCCCAAAGTCCCGGTTAAAGTGCTTACCAGAGGAGCTGAGACGATGGCAGCGCCGCTCATGGAGGCCCAGGCTGTCAGCACAGATAAGCTCAGTGCGGTTTTGGTAGAGGTGCGAGGGACGCGGTGACGGTTCATGGGGTGCATCTAACGGTTTGCAGGCGGTTTGCAGGCGGTTTGCGAGCGGTTTACGGACAGTTTGCAGGCGGTGACGCAGGCTTACGTATCAACTTTTCTAGATTTTTTATAGATTCAGGTTTCCCAGGAAAATGGGCTGGCCGTCAGACTTAACGTGTCTTAGTACTCGTTTATTCTAATACTTACGCCCCTAGTATCTAGGAAACCTGAAGGTTTTGTATTATGACAAACCAGAGAAAATACTGGCTGCCGGGCGATCGCAGATTTAAAATAAACGTGGCTGACAGACAAAACGCAGTCGCTGTAATAAGACTAGACCCGGCAGATAAAGACTATGGCAACCGTGCTCACCGATCGCGAACGGCTGAGAATGCTGATGACGGCAGCAGGCATTGCTAGCTATAGAGCTTTGGCCGCTCGCGCTGGCGTTTCGCTTTGGCAAATAGAACAGCTCCAATCTGGTAAGGGCGAACACATGCGATTGACCATGCTATCTCGCTTAGCCGGTGGGTTGGAGATTTCTTTAGATTCTTTGCTGAGGGCGTTTGGGCTATTGCCGGAAGACGCCAGGGCTGAAGATACCGCGGCAAAAACGTTAGCGGCTCTACGGCAAGAGTATGCGCGGCTAAACAGGCAGCTGGAGGAGAAAGAGGCTTTGGGGCGATCGCAGGTCAAAACAGAAGCGCTTCAAACCCTAGAATCCTGGTTAATCCAGTGGCCTATGATCGCCAAGCGAGCAGCTGATAATGAAGCGCTGACGGCGGCGAAGGTGGTTCCGCATGTGCGTCCGGTGGAGCGGCTAATGAAAGTTTGGGGAGTGGAGGCGATCGCGCCGGTAGATGCAGAAATAGACTACAACCCGCAATTGCATCAGCTCATCGGCGGAACGGCAAAGGCAGGCGAAAAAGTGAAAGTCACTCACAGTGGCAGTTTGTATGAGGGGAAGCTGCTGCATCGGGCGAAAGTGAAGCCCATCTAGGCTTTTTTTATAGAATTTTTAGACGGAAAAAGCTACTTCATCATCACTAGTGAAGTAGCCTTGTCGTTAAAACTATGAAGCCATTGATTATGAAGCCGTTGATCCAAAGGTGATCCGAAAATAATGCTCCAAAAAGATCTCAACGGCTAGTCGCGCTTAGCTAACCGACGCGTATTCCTTTAGCGGTGCGCTGCGCTGGCGAAGCTTTCTAAGGGCAGCCCGCTCTACCTGACGAACGCGCTCTCGGCTAATATCCATAGACTCGCCGATTTGGTTCAGCGTCATTTTGCTGCCGGTTTCTAGCCCAAACCGCATACCAATCACTTTCTGCTGCTGTTCATTCAAAGTCTGCAACAGCTTTTGAATATCGCTTTTTAGCAAGCTGCGAGTGGCATACTCTTCTGGCAAAATGCCCTCATCTTCCAAAAGACTTCCCAGTTCGGTAGACTGTTCGCTGCCAACTTTCATATCTAAAGAAAGGGGCCGTCTGCCCTGAGTCTGAATTTCTCTGAGCTTCTCAACTGATAGCGACATGTTTTCGGCCACTTCCGATACGGTGGCTGGACGACCCAAAGACTGAGACAGCTCACGCTGGGATTTTCTGATTTTTCTGAGCTTGTCGCTAATGTGAATAGGCAAGCGAATAACGCGACTGCTGTTGCCAATGGCTCGAGTGATTGCCTGACGAATCCACCAGTAAGCGTAGGTCGAGAAACGATAGCCCTTACTGGGATCAAACTTTTCTACGCCGCGATGCAGGCCAATCGTACCCTCTTGAATCAAATCCATCATATCCAGGCTGTTGCCGGTATATTTTTTGGCAATAGATACCACCAAGCGCAAGTTGGACTTGACCATTTTGGCCCTTGCTCTTTTCCCGTCGGCCACCGTCTGCTTCAGCTCTGCCGTCGAAAGCTCGGTTTTTTCTGCCCATACGGCTGGCGTAGGTGCATCACCAAGTGTTTCAACGAGGTCGGACTTAATCTCTTCAAGCTCCATATATTGCTGAACTTTTTTGCCCAACGTAATTTCTTGCTCATGGGTTAGAAGAGGAATGCGGCCAATGTTTTTTAAATAGCTCCTGACTAGATTAGAGGACTGGGAATTGTTTTTCATGGAAAATTTTGAGACAGATGAGCAAACAATATTTTCAGAAAAATTCTGAGAATACTGCGGGTTGCGGCCGTTGTAGACTAAAATAGAAAACTAGTTAGAAAAAAATCTAACTTAGTGAACCTTAGTGAAAAGATTGTTTATTTAGTTAAATAACGCTTAGTTAAATATCACTAACAACCTAGCCACTGTTTGTTTTATTAACTGCCGTATCTGATTATTGCAGATTGCAGAAAATAAAGAATCCATCGAAAGTTACAAGATTTTTATCTCTTTTGATAGAAAAGAGGGTTGCTGCAGAGATCTGCTGTTTAGACGGCGGTATAAGCCTTTGGCTTTCAAGCTTTTATTCTTTCAGACCTTTATGTTTTCAGGCTTTTATTAAGGTCAATATGGTTAGTTCTGGCGGACAAAAGAGTCTTCCAGGCGGATAGGTGCCGAGTCCTCTATTCACATAGAGCCAGTTGTTGTTTACTCGGTGAAGTCCTTTTCCCCACTCCCAGTGTTTTACAACGTGAAAGCATTGATCGCTTAGACCTGGAATTTTGTTACGGATTCGGCGGGGCACCCAGCGGCGAATCTTTTTCCAAATCTCAGGGCCAGAGCCAATTCCCGGAATATAAATTTGTCCACCATGAGTATGGCCTGATAGCTGAAGATCCACGCGATAACGGGCTAGATACTCGGCGGTGTCTGGATTGTGGGAAAGGACAAGTCTGGGCGTACTGGAATCGAGCTGGTTGAGAATGGTCGGGTCGAATTCTTTTGACCAGTAGTCGGCAAAGCCTACGATCGGAAAGTCGGGGCCTAAAGGATGGGCGATCGCATTCCAAAGCACCGGAATACCTGCTTGCTCCAAAGCCTGCGTGACCATGCTACGAGCGCCCGCTTTTTGAATATCGTGGTTGCCCAAAACCGAAATCATTCCATAGCGGCTAGGCAAATGTTTAATTCGACGCACCAGTTCGTAGATGGGTTCTGGCGCGTAGGTAACAAAATCGCCAGTGAGGGCAATCAGATCAGGATTGGACCTGTGAAGCTGATCGATAGTTTGAGCCAAGAGCGAATCTGACAGGCGCAGGCCGTCGAAGTGAAAGTCGGAGAGTTGGGCAATGGTGGTGCCCTCTAGGCGAGCCGGTAAATCTGTAATAGGAATGGTGTGCCGGTCGATGGAAAGCGCGCCTGAGAAAATCCTATGCATGTAATATCACGCAGTCCTTGAGCGTTAGGTGCAGGCTACTATTTTAATCAGCGCCGCCAAGTTTTGCAGGATGCAGTTGCAGCGCGCAAGTTGCTCAAGACTATAGGCTAAAACTAGAAGCCACAATCATAGTGCCAATGCCTGCATCTGAGAAAATTTCGAGCAGAAGAGAGTGGGGCATTCGGCCATCTAGAATGGTGGCGGAGCGGACGCCTTGAGCAATAGAACGAACGCAGCAGGTGACCTTGGGAATCATGCCGCCGGAGACGACGCCAGTTGCGATCAGCTCTCTCGTTTGCTGGATGTCTAGCTTACTAATGAGTGAGCTAGGGTCGTTGCAGTCTCTCATAATGCCGGGAGTGTCGGTAAGCAGGATGAGCTTTTCAGCGCCTAGTGCGGCAGCGAGTTCGCCCGCGATGGTGTCGGCGTTGATATTGTACGCCTGACCGTGGATGTCGGCAGCGACACTAGAGATAACAGGAATGTAATCGGCGTCCACCAGGGTTCTGACTAGATCTACGCGGACGTTGCTAACTTCGCCAACAAAACCGACGCCTGCAGCCTCGGACTGGGGTCGAGCGGTCACTAAGTTGCCATCTTTCCCACAGATGCCGACGGCCGCTCCGCCAGCTTGATTAATCAAGGCCACAATTTCTTTGTTAACTCTGCCAACGAGCACCATTTCCACTACGTCCATCGTTTTGCTGTCGGTAACGCGCAGGCCATCTTTGAACTGAGGTTCAATGTCGAGTTTGGTGAGCCAGGTGTTGATTTCGGGGCCGCCGCCATGAACCAATACGGGACGGATGCCGACGCTGGCCATAAAGACGATATCTCGGATGACATCGGCTTTGAGCGTAGCGTCTTTCATGGCTGCGCCGCCGTACTTAACCACCACTGTGCGGCCCTGGAACTGCTGAATGTAGGGCAGTGCCTCGCTGAGAATACGCACCCGATCGGCTTCAGCTTGCTGAAAGTATTCGCTTTGGTTGCTGAGGGCTTGGTTGGCGAGAGGCAATGCGGCCATAGGTTTTAATCGGATTGAATGAAGGAACCAGTGCTATTGCGATTTAGATATTGCGATTTAGATATTGCGATTTAGATATTGCAACTTAGATATTGCGATTTAGTATATGGCTTAGTTGGTCGGGTCAATGTTCGCTGGATTAACTGTTGATGGATTAACTGTTGATGGATTAACTGTTGATGGATTCACCAATGGATTAATAGAGGATTGGTTGATGGTGAACGCTTCGGCTTCTTTTTGGGGTTCGCGGATGGTATTTTGAACGGCGGCTAGAATGCGATCGCAAGTTTTACCCACTGAGCGGCCTTCGTAAGGAATGCGAATGTCGGCTTGGGCGTAGCGATCGCCTCTTTCCTCCAAGAGGGTTTCTAGCTTGGCCGTGAGATCTACAGCTTGCAGAAGCGGGCGACTGGTATCTCCCGATAGCCGCGCGACGAGTACGGGAATAGGAACATCTAGCCAGATGACAATGCCGTGCCGTAGATGGCTCCAGTTCATCGGCTGGGTAATAATGCCGCCGCCAGTAGCAACCACTAGCTGAGTGTAGGCGCTGGTCTGTGCGAGAACTGCGCTTTCCAACTGACGAAAGACAGCTTCTCCCGATTGGGCAAATATTTGGCTGATAGGCTGGCCTGCGGTTTTTTCAATCAGGGCATCGGTGTCTAAAAAACGATAGCGCAGACGGTTAGCCAGCTTTTTGCCAATGGTGGTTTTGCCTGCGCCCATCATGCCGATGAGATAGAGGTTGGTCTTTTGGAGGTCAAGTTTTCCTGGCTTGAGGGACGTTGACCTAGATTCGTAATGGGGCCGGTTGAGCGGTACGGCTGTCATGGGGTTGGCAGGTGGTGTTCGTCTTTATTATACGGCTCGGTCTAAAAGGGCTAACCATAGCTGTCGTTCTCCCTGGGGAGCGCTATAGAAAAGGAGATCGATTAGGAGCCGAAATGAGAGCTGGGTGAGGATTTGAGTAGCTGTGCTTTGAGTAGCTGTATTTTGGGTGGCCATGTTTTGAATAGCCGTGTTTTGAATAGCCGTGTTTTGAATAGCCGTGTTTTGAATGGTCGCGTTTTGAGTGACTATATCTTGAGTGGCCGCGCTTTGAGAAGAAGTGGCTGGGTGAGCGGAAAGCGCCGCTTCTGACATGCGATCGCTATACAAATTGCTGAAATTATCGAGGTAGTCGCCCAAGATAGCGGCTCTATGCGGCGGTTCTCCCCGCTGGGTGGCTTGCTCTAGCGTAGCTACCGCCAGCCGGACTTTTTCGTGATGCGCAGCGCTAAGATGGCAGATAACTCGCACCAGCGCTCTAGCCTCTTCAACATCCAGTTTTTTTCTGCCCTGACCTTTTCTGAGTGGGCTAGACTGTCGCAGCCGCCATAGACCTACCCGGTCGGAGAGGATATTTTCCAATTGCAGTATTTTGGCGGATTCTAGTACCGACTCTGAGCCAATATGCGTGAGGGCCTCTAGCGCCATGAGCACCAAGTCTAGCTGCGCTTTAATATCGCTGAGTTGGGCTGCTGTAAGGCTGGCAACCCGATCTTCTGTAGCGTCGGCGGCAGGCGCATTATCTGGCGCATTGGAGGGTAAGTTGTTGGGCAGGGCATCCACAGCAGTCGAGCGCGCAGTCGGGCTTGGGGTAAAGTCCAAACTCAATATGACATCTTTCTGGGGTTAAAAGCGATGGGCGTTTGGGGTAGAGATGCGGTTGATGGTAGGGAGCAAGCTACAGGCAGCGCTTCTGGCCCTAAGGGCGTTGACGGATTGGATTTTGCGATCGCGTTGAAAACTTCAGCAGGCGACTCGGCAACCCTGATGTCCCGGTCGGTAATGTCCTAGTCGGTGATGTCTCGGCGGTTTCGATAGCTCGAATAACGGTGGCTAGCTTAGTGCTGCACCGCGCCTGAGGATGCGAGAAAAAGTGCGCTCAAGTGAGGGGGAAGGGCGGAAGCGTCGTTGACTC
>JBBSOB010000267.1:0-6852 GCA_038260205.1 Phormidesmidales cyanobacterium | reverse complement strand
TCGGGGGTGGGAATGGGGGTGGGATTGGGTGAGGGGGTGGGATTAGGATTGGGATCGGGATTAGAATCTGGATCAGAATTTGGATGAGGCGTCGGATTCGGATTGGGAGCTGAGTTCACTTTTAAATTTCGACTTTCAGCTCTAAATTGCTTATTTTTTGTAGGAGACTTCAGATGAGTTCTCGGCGTTAGTGTTGGCATGGTGGTTTGCATGATTATTTAATTTAACAATTAACGAACAAGGACACCCTAAACTGTCAGACCTAAAAATAAAGGTAAGGTAACAGGATGCCACTTCATAGCGGGCATATCCGTGTGTATCTATAGACTGGGTAATAGCTATTTTGTTCTTTGAAAACTTTGCTGCCGTCTATCTAGAGAAAGAGCTAGCTTAGTTTTGCTCTATAGCTTTGGTTTCTTGGGTCAGATGCCATAGACGTAGAACCTCCGCTACCGACCAAGCTTGGGCAAAGGCTCCTTTGGACGGAAAGGGCGCGTCGCCGTCAAAAATCTCGCTGAGTGTGCCGACACAACCCGACTGAACATGATCGAGCAAGGGCGTTAGAAAAGTGCGAGAGAGCTTTGGGTCTTGATAGACTTTGAGATGGGCCTGGACAAATGGGCCGATAAGCCAGCCCCATACGGTGCCCTGGTGATAGGCTCCGTCTCGCTGGGTGCGATCGCCCTGATATTTGCCAATGTAGTCTGGATGGTTGGGGGAGAGCGATCGCAGGCCATGAGAAGTGAGTAAGTGCGCAGCGCAGGTATCGACAATTGCCTGTTGTTGTTGTTTTGAGAGAGGAGGCGCGTAGACTAAGGAGACAGCAAAAAGCTGGTTGGGCCTGAGCGCCAAATCATTTCCGCTAGGGCCGTCTAGCACGTCGTAACAGTAGCCAAGATCGGCATTCCAAAATCTTTGAAAGCCCGTTGCTGTTTTGTTTGCAAGTTCGATGTATTGTGATTTGGACTGATTGAGATTGGACTGATTGAGATTGGACTGATTGAGGCGATCGCAAAAATAAACCATACACATCAGCGCGTTGTGCCAGAGGGCGTTGATTTCTATTGGTTTACCAATTCGCGGCGTGACCACCCAATCGTCTACTTTGGCATCCATCCAAGTAAGCTGAGTGCCTGCTTGACCCGCGTAGATTAAACCATCGCTGTCATCTAGCTTGATATTGTAGCGAGTGCCTTTAATATGCCAGTCGATAACTTCTTGCAAGGCGGGAAAAAGTTCTTCTAAAAGTTCGATATCTTCTGTTGCTTCTAGATAGGAGCGAATGGCCTCAAAGTACCAGAGAATAGCGTCTACGGTGTTATAGCCGGGGGTGCTATTAGCTTCAGGAAAAGCATTTGGCAGCATTCCCTGACTGAGGTAGCGGGCAAACGTGCGTAGTATAGGCCGCGCAATTTCGGGGCGATGAGTGGTAAGCGTAAGCCCTGGCAGAGAGATCATCGTATCTCGGCCCCAGTCGCCAAACCAGGGATATCCGGCAATGATGGTTTTGCCGTCGGGAGTATTGGGAGTCGCGCGATTAACGATGAACTGGTCGGCGGCCAGGACTAATTGTTGAATGGCTGCGGGTGCTGATTGAGTGTCTTTCGAGTTGTTCTTCGACCTGGTTTCTGACTTAATTCCTGACTTAATTCCTGACTTAATTTTCGATTGGGAAAGCAGATCTCTTTCATAGTGTTCTCGATCTGCTAACGCTGTTTGTTCGTTTAGGTTGGGACTAGGCTGAGTGCTGGCAGCAACAATGAAAGACTGGCCAAGCGAAAGAGAGGTTGTGAGCGTTGCAATATGGATGTTATCGTCTAGATGAGCGAGACCGCGTTCTTTCTCTTTGGTGAGAAAGTAGTGCTGATACCATTTGTTGTTGGGACGCAGCTGGCCTTTGCTGCAAAGAAGATAAAGCGGGGTTGCGCCAGCGAAAGCCTCGATTTTTAGCCCTCTAGGATGAGATTTGGTTTGCCAAGGTTGATTGGAGCGGCTGGTGACGCTGTGGTGATCTCGATAGTTGGCGATCGCCTTCACGGTAAGACTGACCGGCTGGCTGGCCCGACACAGCTTGTACTGAATATAGGTGGTGTTTTCTCCGGGCTGCATCCAGATGCGTTTTTCGATGAGGGCATCGGCGCAGGCGTATGTCCAAACGGGAGTCGTTCCTTCTAATCGAAAGCTTTCTAGCTGGCGATAGCCGTGGCCTGTGGTGGTGCCGCCCGACCATTGATCGCAGCTTAAGGGATAAGAGATACCCTGACATTGAGCGGTTTCGTCTAGTTTGGTCAGCAGCAGCGTGCGACCGAGTGGCGGCTTTAACGCAGCGACTAAAAGGCCGTGATAGCAGCGGGTGAGTGTACCTGAGACGGTGCCGCAGCCGTAGCCGCCGATGCCGTTTGCAATTAGCCATTCGCGCTGGGTAGATTGAGTGCGATCGCCGCAAATATCGCGTCCAAATTGAACAATTTTAGGGAGTGCCGATAATTGTTCTAGCTGAGGGTTTGAGAGACGGTTAGTCATTTTGGCTCGATTGTTTGTTTTGAATGTTGCATCTTATACAGGCTGATCAAACCTTTTCTAAATATATGCAAAAAATATGTGAAAAATATGTGAAAACGATATACAAAAACGATATACAAAAACGGGGAATGCAAAATGGGCGAGTTCGAGGTGATATAGCGTAAAATAGCCTCACGACGCGCTCACAAGCTAATCATTAGACTCAATATAGCTATTTAATATAGCGACTTCAGCCTCAAAATGAGAAAGTACTTTTGACAGTTGAGCGGTCGGAATGACAAATAAATTTAACGAATTTGCCTGAAAACGTCGGTTGAGCGATCGCATGAAAGATACTGTTTTATACAGGGACACCCTGTTTGCAACTTTTATACGAGGGCGCTCGGCAGCCATTACCCGATGGAATCTAAACAGCTCATTCTTCTAGGGCCTCCCGGTGTAGGGGCAAAAACGCAGGCAACAGCTCTTGCTAAGCGCTGGCACGTACCCTATGTTTCGGTAGGCGAGCTGGTACGAGCGGAAGTTGCCCAGGGGTCGGAACTGGGCGCAGAGATCAAGCCTTGCGTTGAGGCGGGGGAGTTAATTCCGGACGAGCTGGTCATGAAGCTGATGCGGCGACGGTTTGAGCAGCCGGATGTGATGTTGACAGGCTGGATTTTGGATGGGTTTCCGCGATCGCTAGCTCAGGCCAAACTATTTGACGAGTTTTGGTCGGGGTTTGGGCAATCAGCGGCTGAGGTCATTTATCTTCAGGCAACGACGGGGGTGCTGATGAATCGGCTGATGACCGGGCCAAATCCGGATGGGAGTGTAGCGGCTATTCGTCAGCGCTTGAAACAGTATCAGGAAATGGTAGAGCCTTTGCTTGACTACTATAAGCAGCGATCTCGGTTAAATACTATCAATGCCAGTCGGTCGGTCGCTGAGGTGACGAATGAGCTGTCGCAGATGGGCGATGAGAATGTGGGGGCGGCCCGCTTTATTCGAGATGAGGCGGAGCTAGATGTGCTGGTGGAGCAGGAGTTTATTTTAGTGGTAGATTGCGTTGCTTCCTGGTGTGGGCCTTGTAAGTTGGTGACGCCGATGATTGATCGGTTGGCAGAGGAAATGGGCGATCGCGCAACGGTAGTAAAGCTAGATTTTGACCATAACCGGCAGGTTTCTAAACGCTTTGGGCTAAAGGGAATGCCGTCGGTGATGATTTTCAAAGAGGGTGAGCTGATGACTACGTTAACGGGCGTGAAATCTTATGAGCTATATAGCTCTGTAGTGCAGTCTCTTTTGCCCTAGTCTCTTTTGCCCTAGTCTGAACGCGGCGATATTGTTGGTTCGTCCGCAACCGTTTTTATTTTAAGGAGTGGGCGTAAACAGTGACGACGATTGGAGTAGATACAAATAGGACAACAGGAGGGCAATCAATTTAGAGTGTATCGACCGATTTAGAAGGCGATTTGGCAGGCGGTTTAGAAGGCGATCGCCGCTCATGTGATCGCTCATTCTGTTTCTATATCCGTAGGTGATTTGGAACTCTCTAAATAAATCCGCTCCTCGCTGGCATCGTACTCAAACAGCTCAGCATAACGCCCCCATTCTACCGTTGTTGCAAACTGGCGCTCAGTTTCCTGATGGGGAAAGTATTCGTCCCAAAGGTTTAAAAAGAAATCTGCCCGCATAGAATCGCCGCGCTTTTCTCTAAGGATTTTAACCATGCTGCTCAAAACAGGAACGCGAGTTAGCACCTGCTGTTGAAAGAGATCCTTACTACGCAAAATGGTAGTAGTAGCAAAGTCTTGTCCTATCTCCGTCAGGCGCACATCTCCCTGAGAAACTTCGGCAAACCCTAGCAAAACGGCAGCATCTAAAATCGGCAAAAGGTCGTCTACCGAAAGCTGAAGTCGATCGGCAAGTCGAGAGATATCATCGGTTTTTTCTGGCTGATCAATAATGAGTTCCAACAGACCACTGATGCCCCCTACCCGCGCATGAGGAAGTGCCTTGGCATAGGGCGATACGGCGGCTGTTGCAGTTTCAACTTCCCCAGTGACTTCAATTTCGGGATTGGTCATGACGGTATAAATGTAATCGACTAGCGAAACAAAGCGAGAAGAGGCGCGATCGTGAGGACGAGGCAAATCAATGATGACTTCTCCTCGAATATGACCCGGATTGGCACCTAAAACCACCACCCGATCCGCTAGAAATACCGCTTCCTCAATATCGTGAGTAACTATCAAAATGCTCTTCGATGGAAAGGTTTTTGCATTCCAAAGATCGTCAATTTCACCCCGCAGGTTCTCAGAAGTGAGCACATCAAGGGCACTAAAAGGTTCATCCATAATTAAAACCTGAGGATTCAAAACAAAGGCGCGGGCAAAGCCAACCCGCTGCTTCATCCCACCAGACAACTCTTTTGGGTAGGCACTTTCAAACCCATCTAACCCCACAATATCAATGGCTTTTAGGGCGCGTTCTCGGCGTTCGGCTCGCTTTACGCCCTGTGCTTCTAACCCTAATTCCACATTCTCTTGAACCGTCAACCAGGGCAATAAGGCAAAGCTTTGAAAGACCATCGCCACGTCCCGATTAGCACCGCGCAGAGGCTTACCACTACTGAAAACCTGCCCCTGACTGGGCGGAATTAACCCCGCCATAATGCGTAACAGAGTGCTTTTGCCGCTGCCACTGCGTCCTAATAAGGCAACCACCTCACCGGATTGCACGCTTAAACTCACGTCGTTTAGAACCGTAAACTTTCCTTTTCCGTTAGGTAATGGAAAGTGTTTATAAACCCGTTCGATAGTCAGTAAATTGGTAGAATCTTCCATTGTCATTGCACCCTCTCTCTTTTAAAGATGATACTTTAAAGATGATATTTCGTTTCGGCAAGCTGGTAGAGTCGTTGCCACAACAACCGGTTTAAACCAACCACAAACAAACTCATCATCCCGATGCCTAGCGTAATGCGGGGCCAGTCGCCGATGATAGTGGCTTCGGTAATGTAGGATCCTAGCCCAGTGGCTGTTAGCGTGGTAGAACCCCAAACCACAATTTCGGAGATAATACTAGCGTTCCAAGCGCCCCCGCTAGCGGTGACCGATCCGGTGACCCAGGCAGAAAAAATACTTGGAATAATCAGTTTTTTCCAGCGCTGCCAGCCGTTTAACCCAACATCCTCCGCCATTTCTAGAAGATCGGCAGGAATACTTTGAGCACCGGCGATCGCATTAAATAGAATGTACCACTGTGCCCCTAGCGCCATTAAGGCAATACTGCCCCACTCAATACTGATATGGGTGCGAATAAAGAACAAGGTGGCAAACGGAAAAATGAAGTTGGCCGGAAAAGCAGAGAGAAACTGGACGACAGGTTGCAGCGTTCGAGCCAGTTTGGGGTTTAGCCCGATCATGACACCAATGGGCGTCCAGATTACGGTAGCAAATAGTAGCAGTACAATCACTCGTAGAAACGTGAGGGTGCCTAGCCCAAAAGCTTTCAACACTTCGCCTAAGCCTACTGTTATAAGGATAAAGTGCGATACCCACGCCAGTAAGCAACCAATAATGAGCAGCAGGATCAGGCTGTAAAGGCGATCGCTCTGCTGTTGTTTAGCATCGGCTTTATGCGTGAATTTGGGTTGAGTTAGCTTAGACAAAAAGCGGTTTACGGCTTCTTTTATCGGGGCGATCGCCTGACCCAACAGGCGTGGAATCCGCGCCGCTTGCAACAAATCATACACCCATGATTCTGAGGCTTCGACAGCAGCGCTTTGCTCCATCCGAAACTTGTCTGACCAAACAATCAGGGGTTGCCAAAAAAGTTGATTTACCAACACAATAACGGTGGCAATCGCGAGCAGTGCCCAACCGAGTGCGACTAAATTTTCATCAAAAATCACCGCCGCCACATAGGAGCCAATTCCCGGCAAAACATATTCCTGATTGAGTACGCTAATCGCTTCACTTGCGGTCACAAAAAACCAGCCCCCGCCAAAGCTCATCATGGCATTCCAGAGCAGCCCAATCGTTGCCGATGGAATTTCCAGCTTCGTCAACCGCTGCCACCGTGACAGTTGGTAGAGCGTGGCCGCTTCATTTAGCTCCTCGGGCACCGTCCGCAAGGACTGATAGAACGAAAAGGTCATATTCCAAACTTGGCTGGTGAAAATGGCAAAAATCGAAGCAGCTTCTAGACCTAGCAGGCTGCCAGGAAACAGAGCAATAAAGCCAGTCACGGTAATAGAGAGAAACCCTAACACTGGAACGGATTGCAGAATATCTAACAGCGGAACCATCACCCGTTCAGCGCGGCGACTGTTGGCAGCAACATACC
>JBBSOB010000266.1:0-6874 GCA_038260205.1 Phormidesmidales cyanobacterium | reverse complement strand
CAGCATGGCTAGTCGGTTGCCGCGCAGGGCCGCAATGTCCTGACCGTTGATATAGATACTGCCGTCGGTGGCCTTTTCCTGACCGTAGAGCAGCTTTAGCAGCGTAGACTTCCCGGCACCCGAAGGCCCGGTGATGAAGAGAAAGTCGCCTTTGTTGAGCGTCAAGTTGATATCTAGTAGCGCCGGTGCGCCGTTGGCATAGGTTTTGCTGACGTGGCTTAGCGCGATCGCTGAGGCCGCAGGTAACTGGCCCGACAACTGGCCCGACAACTGGCCCGACTCTCTGGCCGCTTCATCTAATAATGGCTGAGGAACCGCCGAAACCGGAACTTCTAGCCCGACAGTGGCCTTGGGCCTAGTTTGAAACGGCATCCTGAAGGCGACAGGGGCAGATTTTGCGTGAACCTTGGGCGAAAGAATGGAGATCATAATGAGGATGACGACGAAAGGATGATCCGATTTTGATGCGCTGGATTAATGTTCCCTTCCATCAGCCCAAGTTGATTATGAACTGAGTAAAAAGTGTGAGATTTAAAGCTGAGTTTTGCAAAAATAAGGGAAGTCGGCACTATTCGCGCTACGACCTCTCCTTGGCTGGCAGAGCCTAACTGAACTACTGGTCTACAAAAACCATCGCCGTTTCATCTGCCTGCAACCCTCAACGCCAACGCCCCCACTCACAAATGGCCTATCCCTTGCGGAGCCGATACCAAAAAGAAGCCCAGACAAATCGCGGCAGCGCCAGCATTCTGCGCCAGCGCCAGGGTTCTTGATAAAGCCGGTACAGCCATTCTAGGTGAGCATCACACATCCACTGCGGCGCGCGAACCCTCAACCCCGACCAAATATCGTAGCTGCCGCCCACCCCAATCCACACCGCGTTAGGGCACAAATGCCGATGCTCAGCAATCCAAAATTCTTGACGCGGTACGCCTAAGCCAACAAAAATGACGTCCGGCTGCACCTCCACTAGGCGGTTAATAAAATCGTCAAATTCTACGCCTTGGACATAGCCATGTTGAACCAACGCGATATTGAGCTGGGGCGATCGCACTTGCCAATACTTAGCAGCGGCGGCCACAACTCCAGGCTTACCACCGTAAAAAGCCACCTTCTGCGCTGACCCCAGGCTGCTGAGCAAATCTGCCGCCAGCTCAATCCCTGGATACCGCTTTACCCGCAGTCCCTTATAAAACTTAAAGTAAAGCTCAATTCCAGATCCGTCCGGCGCCACCAACTCTGCCGACTGAATAAATTGCCGTAGCTGCGCGTTTTCCTGAGCCTGCATACACATCTCAGCATTTAGCGTCACCACATGCGTACTTTCTTGCTGCTCCGCCCGATGACGTAGCCAGCCCACATAGTCCAAGCTCTGATGGACAGGCAGACCCATCACCGTCAGCGTTTTCAATTTTTCCTTCTCAGTCACAGCTCGAATCTATAGCTTGCAAAGCCATTTTGCCACGGAGATGGCGAACCTCAACAGGACTGATCGCAAAGACCTGATCGCAAAGACCCGATCGCAAAGACCCGATTGCAAAGAGTCGACTGCCAAAAACGCTAATAGTCCGTTTCCTCTTCGTACTCCATCACTTTTTTCTTCGGGAGAATCAGCGGCTTCTGACGCTCAATTAGCTCTTCCTCCTTCACCGGTTCGCCCCAGATATCGCCCTCTACATCCTCATCGCTGATGGGTTCGACAATAGGCGATCGCTGCGGTTCTCGCTGTGGTTCTCGCTGTGATTCTCTTTGAGGTTGAGGCGCTGCCTCTGGTCTGGCCTGCTGCCTTTCCTGCTGTCTTTCTTGCTGCCTTTGCCGCTCATCCGCCATCGGCCTTTCCTGCTCTCGTCGGCCCTCATTGCGAACCCCAGACGGCAGCTGATTCGAGGTAGACACCGGCATCACATAGCCATCGCTTAGGCCCCGATCCCAGGGCGCACTGCCCAAGCCCAATCGCTCTAGCAGGCCAACGCTCAACTGCACCAGCTTTTCCTCGCTGCCTTCAAACACAATAATTCGATCTGGCCCAGTGCTGACAATTTCTTCTACCGGCAGCTCATAGGTACTCACCACCTGATCGGGAATTTGTGGTAGACCAAAAGAGGCGATCACGATGGTTTCTAGCTTGCCGCTAATCACATCGAACTTAAAGCCGCGCACCTTGCCCAGCACTTCGCCCGACTCAGTTATCACTTCGCTATTCACCAGGCTATTAAACGGCGCGGTGTTAACCTCACCGTCGAGCACCATGTCGTCATCGACCAAAATCACGTCGCCCATCTGCCGAATATCAGTTAGCAGCATGGTTTTTTCGTTACTGGCAATCACCTTAGAAAGCATGTTTTCTTGAAGCCCGACAGCCACCACCTCTAGTCGATCTAAATCGACCCAAAGCTGGCTTACCATGCCCAGTCGTCGGCCATTGCTACGGGTAATGACCTGAGTGCCTACAATATCGGAGCGGAGTCGGCTTTGTTCAAAAGACATGGCTAGTTCAGAAGGGCCAAAAAAGGCCGGAGAAACGGCGCAGCAATGCAAAGGCAGCCATAACGGAGGAACTTTTGTTACGGCAGGACTTGAGGGACTATACCTCAAATTAAAGGTTCATTGTATCGAATCGTGCACCGCCTACGCCGGGAGGAATGCCGAACCCATTAAAAAGGCACGGTATGCGAAGGCGAACACCGTGCCTTTGGGCTTACTTGCGCCGAAACTAAGACGGCACTTAGCCACCTAGAAAAATCAGCATGAGGATGATAGCGATCGCCATTAAAACAAAAAACGGTGGAGGGCCATCGCCCCAATCATCCACGTCTCGACGCCAGCCGCAGTTCAAGCAAACGTATTTGCCCTCGCCGCGACCCACGATGTTATGACGGCGACACCTTGGACATTCCAAATGATGTGTCTCGGGAACGCGATTAAGTAGATCGGAAGAGCGTCGTCTAACCATGTGATTACTTCTCCTAAAAGATACAAAAGAGAATGCGACTGGCTTAAAACAGCAAGTCTTAGAAGAGGGATAGAGGACAGATGATTTTCGGCTCAGATAGGTGTTTGGCCCTGCCCGAAAATCGTGCAGCAGTTAGATTATTAATTAGGTGGCATTGGGATTCATCTCCAGTGTGAAATTGCAGTGTGAAATTGCAGTGTGAAATTGCAGCCAGGAAAACTTTCTTTGAGCGGGAGGATTTCCTGGTATCTGCATTCTGACGAGTATGCGATGAGCTTTGCCAGGGGAAGGCTGTGCATAGTAGGTCTATCAGCACAGGTGAAAATGGGATGTCTGTCCCAGAATTTTGGTAGCGATAGATACTAAACTCAGGGTTAATCGCTATTTTTGGGCGTTTAGTGATTCTGTATACTGTTTTACCTCCTAATTCGTGGGAGATTGAGAACATGTTCGGATTTACGGCGCTGTTGAAATTGCCCCAAAATTAAATAAGAAATTAGCGCCTTGCCTGAAATATGTCTAAACAGCCAGATATTATTCGCAGCTACTACTTGTACCGCTATTTACTAGGATGCCTAGCGATTAGCCGCAGGCTAGACGGCTCTCCTATTAGTACGCAAACTGCTGAGCGCGTTGGCGATAAGGAGCTGCGTAAAGTGCTGCCATTTGTTTTGGCTGGAGAAGACGCTTGGGAAGAGACTGTTAGCACTAGTCGCAAAAAGGTGACAACCGGGCGCGTTGTAGATATGCTGAGCGTGCTTAAAGAAACGCTTGATCGAGACTATCTCACTCACGAAGAACCTTATAGCCGCGTTCTTACTACGGAAGATATGCTCGTCGCGTTGTATCAGCTCGTGGCGCTAACGCCAGACGAAAGAACCCGACTAGGCTTACCGGCTGGCGATACGCTAACGCTACTAAAACAGACGCTGCTATCTTCACAAACTAGAACTGGCACCGAAAACTACGAAGCGATCTTCAACACTTACAAAGAAGCTGTTGGTTTGGACTTTGCCGACGAAACCGCAATTACAACCTTCAATCAGGTAAATGATTTAGTTGAGACATCTGTTCGCGCTGCGCTGAGCTATCTGCCCGAGCGAAAAAGCAAATATCGTAAAAATAAACAGAAAGAACAGAGTCGAGAAAACACCATTATAGAACTCACTCGCAAAGCTCAGCGCGAGGTGAGAAGACTGCTTGTGCGCAGTGGCAACACTCAGCCTTTTTGGAGCGATCGCACCGCCGATCATCCTTACATTAAGCACTATCTGCAGCCTGCTTTTGTCAAAAAGCTCACGCAAACCATCGTCAAAAACGAACGACTCACCGCCACGCTGCCTGTGTACTTAAAGCAGCTAACCGTTAATCTCCGTGGGCCGTTACCCTTTTTCGACAATAGCTTAGGCTCCCACCAGTTTGGTAGCTCTTACCCCGAGCTATTAAATAGAGCGCTGCAAGAACTCGATGGCAACACCGAGCGTCCGCTAACTGAGAATATTCCAGTCCCTAGCGATTACGAGCTAGCCTCTCAAGAAGCCGTCGAAATTTCGCTGGGATTCTATATCAAAGTACCGACAGACTATCAAAACATTACGCAGCAAACCTTTAAAACGCTAGCGAGTGAGAATATAGAAGAAAACCGGCCTTACCGTCGGGTAGATTTTGTCTATAGCAGCACTGGCGTTGGCGGTACGCTCTCTCACATCGTTAAAGTGATCAACAAAACGCTGCTCTCTGATATTCCCTGCTTAGACAGCTTTTTCCCGATTGCTCACGATGTTATCTGCACACAAACTATCGTTAGAGATAATGTGCCTTCGCCGATTTGGGCGCATAGTTTAGTCAAGCTATGCCACAACCAGTCGGTGGGTAAAGCGCTGCGAGCCTTTGAAGAAAATCAGGCCGCTTACGACGACTTTTCGTTTGGCGATCCGATTGGGCACGGCGACTTTTGCGGCTTCGACTTTTTAATTGCTCAGGCTCAGTCGTCTTTGCAGGCTAGACTACAGGCCATCCGCTGCACGGGCGTTCATCCGCCAGAGTATATCAAACAGCTTTGCCAGAAAGTAGAGCAACAGAACGCGCTCAAAAGAGCCTGGCAAATGCTAAAAACCTATCCTTTTTCTTCCATGGCGATGATTGGCACCGTTCACCAGTCGGTCTTGAGCAGCGACTGCAAGCATCGAGATCTCTGCGCGGCCGATCCAGATATCTACTTTGATGCTTTTCTCTCTATTGCCGAAACGCTGCTAGACGAAGGTGCTTATAAAGCTAGCTATTTCAATCTTAGAAAGCTCAGCATTCTAGAAACTTACGCTCGCAACAGTCTCTCAGAAATGGGCAGCACCGATATAGACAGCGATAGCTATCAGGTATTTTCTAGCACCCTGATTATTCGCTATCTCATTTGCAAGGCCAATTACTACTATTTGTTTGATTTGCGCGATCGCCTGCCCAAGACGCTACAGCACGAGTTTTCTGCTCAACCTAGCCGTAAAGAACTGGTAGACAAGGCGTGGGATGCCCTTCGCCTAGCCGAGGCCCATATCAAAGACAGACTGAAGAAATACGTTGTTATTGGCGAGGTTTCGCAGGGGACTTTTCACCCACACTACAGGCTGTTAGGGCGGATTTATTTGCTCAGAGCCAGACTGCTTACCTTCTTTCCCCGTTTAGTCCCAAAGGCTGAAGAGATGCTGCGAACAGAGAATTTCTCTGGGCAGCAAAGAAAAAAAGCCTCCGTGCATTGGGGCAAGCTCTACCTGCTGGAGAAAGCCAGGCTTTACGTGGCCGCCAACGGCGACAGCGAGTCTTATGCCTGCTGTGCCGCTCTGCAAAGCAGCTATTATCTGACAGCCGCTTACGAAGATGCTCAAGATACCGTGCTCAATCTCCAGACAACCGGCGAAACGCGCCAGCTATCGCGCGAAGATTGCCTGATGTGGGCCAAACGGCTGAGAGACCACGCGCTGCTTACCTACGCCGAAACCGGTCGCCAGTGCTATAACGCCATCAAAGAAAAAAGCGGACTGCCCGACGACTTTGACGAACATGGTCGCTACCTTATTGACAAGCTGCCTGCCATTTTTGAAGACAGAGGTCTGCAAAGAGATCGAGCGCCTAGTGAAAACAACGACTTCTTAACGCTAGATATCTCCTTACTAGCTATCAATCATGAGGACTTGCCCCGGCTAACTGCCAACCATCCAGATAAGAGCATCTATTTATTTGGCACCAATACAGCTCACCTATTTTTGGCGAGAGGGCTATATTTACTCTGTAGCGACACGACCGAAGAGTTTGAAAAGAATGAGCCGGACGGGCCAATTCAGTGGAATCACAAGCTACAGATAGCAAGGCGATTGTTTGATATGGCTTGGGCGATCGCCGAGGATGGATGTCAGATAGAACGAGAAGGCAAAAAAAAGAGAATTAAGCGATCTTTTAGAGATCTCGCTTCGAAAGACCGCTACAGTACTCGGGAAATCGACTCTGTTCGAGATCTGTATCCTCGGCGAATTAATGAGATTGCTGATATCGGCAAAATGTTTTCGGCCACCTGCATGACGCTTCAGCTACATCTAATGACTCCAGAAAATCGGACGACTGTGACCGAAAACATCAACAGGCTGTTTGGCATGTTTCACGGCAGCTACCGACTAGCCGAAAACAAACCGTTAAGGGCGCTGCTACAAAGGCAAAATCGCTACAACGGACATCTTGAAGATTTTTTAGAAAGTGCGATCGCTGTCCTAAAAAGCCATGCGCCTACCTCCTCTCAGCCCGCAACCGGAGAAGCCATAGAGGCCCATCGCAATGCGCTAATGAAAGATCTATTCGCAATCCTATTAAAGTGATTAAAGTGAAAGCGACATAGACTATAGGAGGGCTAAGCAACTTTGTGAGGGCTAAGAAACT
>JBBSOB010000265.1:0-6903 GCA_038260205.1 Phormidesmidales cyanobacterium | reverse complement strand
CGAAAGAACTATTTCGCATGCGCTCAGGAATGTATGAACAGGTAATCGGGTGTGTTTGTGGGCTAGTACGACTAAGGGGCCAGTATGTCTAATTTTCAGCCTTCAGCGGTTGGTGATAGAGCAGCCTGCGCGATTTTCCTATTTTTGAAGAAGTCTACTAATTTATTTTCATTCTCTGTCTCATCTTTGTTGACATATTCCGCTCCGGCAAAACTACTACTGTTGATTCTTGTCTTGTATAGGGAGAACACTACGCAACCGCGTACGTTTTCTAAAATAGCTATCGGCTTTCTAATGGAGCGAGCACGGCAACATTTATTACTCTGATATACAAATACAAACGATAGCTTAGATCTTGCACCATTCTTGATAAGCTTTGTCAGGCCGTGATTTGAGTACGATTTCATAGCCCAATTGTTTGGCGATACGAGCATTATCTCTGATCTGTCTGAGCAGTCCGGCCCAGAGCACAGAAGGCAACAGCTTCTCTAGCGTTAATCTTGCGGTAGCCTTCCAGTCCAAAACAGACGGCCAAGCCCAGAGGTCAATCCAGTGAGCTAGTAGGTAAGCAATGAGCGATAGAATCAGCCAGCGATAAACGCCTAATTTGGTGCCTTGGCCGAAGCAATGAAGGCCAAACTGGTGCTTAATGGTTTTAAAGAAGCCCTCAATCGCCCAGCGTTTGCGACCTAAACGAACCAGATAAACACCCGAATAAGGATGAGTGGACGCGACAAAGCGCAGCTCTCGCTTATTGTCCGCCCGTTTGAGCCAAAACCAGGAGAGAGTGAGGGGATAGTCGATATCCTTGAGATTGACTTGTAAGCGGCGTTTTGCTTTGTTTGGAAGGTTTTTTAGCTTGCGACCATCTTGCAATAGCCGACTGTTTTTTACGCCTACAACAGCTCTCCATTTTCGCTGGCGAACGGCATTGAGAAATTCAATGGTGCCAAATTCGGTGTCGGCTTGCACAATCACGACTCTGCCTTTGACGAGCACCTTGGGTACGCTGGCCAATAACTGACAGGCCAATTGATTCGGACTCGGTTGTCCTTTTCCTCGCCAGACGCGGAAGCTCCAAGGGATTCGCCGCTGCCCGATGACGATGTAGAGCACAACTAAATGCAGGCCATGCTTGCCATTGAGCATTCGCACCCAAGGTTCAGGCGCATCAATATCAGCGGTTGGCGTACTCAAATGCCAAAACTTGCCTGTTTTCTTCAGCGTACTCAAGTCTATTAACAGCCGCACGGGTACCCCCTTTCTGACCGGATGCGTAGCGAGCTGGTCTAGGATGGCAGCGCGAGCGGTGCGAATTACTTGCCGAGTTGACCAGCGATAGCGGTTGAAAAATCGACTCAGCGAACTCGCTGACTTGACCTGTGTGTGCTCCGGTAGCGCATGGCCTTGCGCATCTAAAAATAAGCCGAAGACGGCTTTGAGGCTGGCTTTTTGATAGACACTAGGCATCAGAGAAATTAGGCTATACACTAGCGTTTGGGCGTGATGAAGCATGGTTTTAATGACCGTCTTCTAAACTTTTTCTACGCCCTTTTTTTCAGATTTTGGCCCGCTACGCAACCCCTACTGACAATGGTGCAAGATCTCAGATAGCCTAAATAGGCGTGAGCAATAGGAGCCAGGAGATGAAAAAGCTGGATGCTAGATACCTCTCGATAGAGGCCCAAAAGCATCTTCGGTAGCAAGCAATGCGGCTACGAGAACAAGGTAAATGAGTGGGATCGTTATCCATGTCTCAACTAGCTTGTTATGTCCAATGTCTAAGCTCTCTGGAAGCGCCCAGAACCAAAAAGTTCTAGCAATGTGGATGAGGCTGGTCGGTCAGAAACGCCGTGGGACTTTTTTGTGACTACGGTATTCTAGTCTCTTATTTATGTCTGGAGTATTAATATACACAATCCTGATTCTTAGGGCATTCTAGAGACACTTCTCTCCCTACGAAAATCCCTTGTCAAAGACTACTATGGTACTTACGGCGATCACAAGTAGCTTACCGCGCATCTCCGGCTATATTCTGACAGAACAGCTCTACGACGGAGAATACACAGCCGTGTATCGAGCCACCCGCTGTGCTGACACGAAAGGGAACATCCTAAGTCCCGTAGCTTGTCAACCTGTCATTATTAAGGTACTCCAGCAGGAATATCCTAGCTTTAGCGACCTGATGCAACTTCGCAATCAGTACAGCATTACCCACGATCTTTTGATACCTGGGATTGTTCGCTCTATTGCCCTAGAACCTTGGCAAAATGGCTATGCCTTAGTCATGGAAGACTTTGGCGGCGTGTCTCTCAAGCAATATGCGCAAGCCCAACCCCTCACGGTTGCAACCTGTTTACAGGTCGCCCATCAGCTCGCCAGTATCCTCAACGACCTCAATACTCACCACATTGTCCATAAAGACATCAAGCCCGCCAACATTCTGATTCGTCCAGGCACTGGACAAATTAAGCTGATTGATTTTTCGATCGCCTCTCGGCTCCTCAAAGAGACCCAAGATCTCCAAAACCCTAATGGACTAGAGGGCACGCTTGCCTACTTATCGCCCGAACAAACCGGGCGCATGAACCGAGGCGTTGACTATCGTGCTGACTTCTATGCTCTGGGCATCACCCTTTACGAACTGTTTACCCAAACTCTTCCATTCAAGTCCAACGATCCGCTAGAGCTAGTCCATTGCCACATTGCCAAAACCGCAAAGCCTGTTCATCAGGTAAATCTAGCGGTTCCATTGATCGTCTCGGCCATTGTCGCCAAGCTGATGGGAAAAAACGCTGAGAACCGCTACCAAAGTGCGCGCGGGCTACAGTATGATCTTGAAATTTGCCTTAACCAGTGGGAAAAAACGGGGAAGATCGTTCCTTTCGAGTTATGTACGCGAGATTTGTGCGATCGCTTTTTAATATCAGAAAAACTCTACGGACGAGCAGCCGAAGTCAAAACGCTGCTAGCCGCCTTTGATCGCGTCGCTGCCGCTAAAGCAGATGATTATGACATAACAGATCCTCCTGGCAACAACAGCGAGATGATACTGGTTGCCGGTCTTTCGGGCATCGGCAAAACCGCTGTCGTCAACGAAGTCCACAAGCCCATCACGCGCCAGCAAGGTTACTTTATCAAGGGCAAATTCGACCAGCTCAACCGCAATTTGCCCCTGTCTGCCTTTCTGCAAGCCCTGCAAGCCCTAACCGACCAGCTACTCTCAGAGTCCGAGGCTGCGATTGCCGACTGGCGCAGAAAAATCCTAGCGGCAGTCGGCGATAGCGGCCAAGTCCTGATTGATGTGGTGCCTACCCTTGAGCGCATCATCGGGCCTCAATCGCCCGCTTCTATGCTCTCAGGCGGCGCTGCCCAAAATCGCTTTAACCGCCTGATCCAACAGTTCATAGCGGTCTTTACCAGCCCCCAACAACCGCTAGTCATATTCGTTGATGACCTACAGTGGGCCGACTTGGCCTCTCTCCAGCTGATTAAATTTTTGCTGGTCGAGCAGCACCATCTGCTGCTGCTCGGGGCTTATCGGGACAACGAAGTCTCCACAGCCCATCCGTTTATGCTGACCGTAGCCGATCTCAAAAAATCCGCTGTCACCGTTAACACCCTTACGCTCGGGCCGCTGAGTGCCGCAGATATAAACTGCTTAGTCGCCGATACGCTGCACTGTTCTGCGGAGCGGTCAGGGCCACTCACCGAGCTGATTATTCGAAAAACCCAGGGGAATCCCTTTTTCACAACCCAGTTTTTAAAGTCGTTACACGAAGACGGTCATATCTGGTTTAACGACCAGCAAAGCCATTGGGAATGTGACATTGCCCAAGTCAACGGCATAGCCTCCACCAATAACGTGGTGGAATTTATGGTGCAGCAGCTGCAAAAGCTGCCAGAGAAAACGCAGCAGGTGCTTCAACTAGCCGCCTGTATTGGCAATCGCTTTGACTTGGAAACATTGGCGATTGCAGCCGAACATTCCAAAGCTGATATTGCTGACACCCTTTGGTGCGCCCTCCAAGAAGGACTGATCGTACCTCAAGGCGATGTCTACAAGTTTTACGTCGAAGATCATGGCACCTTTCAAAATGAATCCGCCGAAGGAAACAACAATACCGCCATTTACCGTTTTCTCCACGACCGGGTTCAGCAAGCTGCCTACATGCTGATCAGCGAAGAGAACAAACAAAGCAGCCATCTGAAAATTGGCCAGCGTCTTCTAGCCCACGCCGCTGAGCACGAAAGCGAGAAAAATCTCTTTGAAATTGTCAACCATCTCAACATCGGCGTAGCGCTGATCGCTGATCCCAGACAGCTTAGTGGCCTCTGCCAGCTCAATCTGAGAGCTGGGCAAAAAGCCAAAGCCTCAACGGCCTACACCAGTGCCAACCAGTACCTTACCGCAGGTATCAACTTACTCAGGCCCGACTGCTGGCAAAACCAATATTCACTGGCCTTAAATCTGTACGAATCAGCAGCCGAAACGGCGCTGCTCTGCGGCGACTTTGAACAAATGGAACAGTGGGCCGAGAGGGTCTTAAGCAACGCCGCCACCCTGCTGGATCAGGTCAAAATATATGAGCTGAAGATTCAAGCGAGCACCTCTCAAAATCAATTGTTGGCGGCGATCGCGATCGCCTCAGAAGCCCTCAAGCCGTTCGGCGTGACCTTCCCCACCCAGCCCAATCCCCACGATATCCAGAAAGCCTTTCAAGCCACTCACAAACTGCTAGCTGGCCAAGATATCTCAGCTCTAGCCGACTTGCCCGACATGACATCCGTCGAGCAGTTGGCTGTAATGAGGCTAACCGCCAGCATTATTCCAGCCGTCTTTATCGGCCTGCCCTCCCTGTTCCCCTTAATTATTCTCTCTCAGATCAGAGCCTCCATTGAGCATGGCAACGCCCCCATGTCTGCCTACAGCTATGCTGCCTATGGGCTTCTGTGCAACATCATTCTCAACGACATTGCCGCTGCCGACCAGTTTGGCCAGCTCGCCTTAGACCTCAGCTTCGATCTCCATTCCAAAGAACTCAAGACCAAGGTTTACTTTGTTGTCGGTGCCTTCATCAAGCACCATACCGATTCTCTTAGCGAATCGCTGGCGCTCCTCAGGCATAGCTATCAAATGGCCTTAGAGTGCGGCGATCTTGAATCCGTGGGATATGCTGCTTCCCATATTTGTCACGGCACTTACCTGATGGGCAATGAGCTAACAGGATTAGAAACCAGTATCAGCGCATACATTCAAGTACTTGCCAACTTTAAGCAGCGCTTAGCCTTAAACTACGGGAAAATGTGTCAGCAAGCTGTTCTCAACTTGATCCACGCTTGCCCTGAGCCTTATTTACTCAAGGGTGAAGGGTTTGATGAAGAAACCGTCCTTCCTCAAATGCTAGCCGCCAATGACCGAACCGGACTCTATCAGTTCTATGCGCACAAGCTCATCCTCAGCTACTTATTTGGAGCGATTCCCCAAGCTCAGGAATATGCAATCCTAAGCAGACAGTACTTATCAGGGGGTAATGGATTTGCGATTACGCCTTTGTTCTATTGCTACGATTCTTTGGTGGCACTTCAAACCCATCAAACCCACAGTACAGAAGAAAATTTAGTAGAACTCGCTCCAGAAGTTGAAGCGCGCGTAAACGCGAATCAAACTCAGCTAAAGCACTGGGCCGACCACGCACCCATGAACTACCAGCACAAGTTTGATTTGGTGGAGGCTGAGCGCTGCCGCGTCGCCAACGATTTCTACCAGGCGATGGCGCTGTACGATCAGGCGATCGCAGGTGCCATAGCACACAGCTATACCCAAGAAGCCGCCTTAGCCAATGAGCTAGCCGCTCGGTTTTATCTAGCTTGGGGCAAAGTCAAAATCGCCGCAGGTTATTTGCAAGAAGCCTACTATAGCTACGCTCGGTGGGGCGCAAAGGCAAAAGTCATTCACCTAGAACAACACTATCCCCAGCTTCTAGGGTTCGCGACCGCCGAAGCCTCTGGCATCACCACTATCGCTCCGAAAACAGCTCAAGCGACAGCCCTCAACACCATTACCAGCGCCACCACCGGCAAAATTAATTGGTTGGACTTTTCAGCAACACTCAAGGCCGCACAGGCCATTTCAACAGAAATTGAGTTTGATAAGCTGCTCGCCACGCTCATGAAAATTGTGGTGGCCAGTGCAGGCGCGCAAACCGGCTACCTGATTTTACAACAGGGCAAGGAGTGGTTTGTCAAAGCCCAGACCCATTTGGAAGCCGTTGAAACTGTGGAAATTCCGGTTGAGCAAACGTTCAATCTACCCCAAAGTCTGATTTATGCCGTCGCTAAAACCAACAAGGTCGCTATTTTTGAAAATCTCAGCACCTGTGAGCAGTTTGAGAGCGATCGCTATATCACGCTTCAGCGGCCAATTTCAGCCCTATGCATGCCGATTAGCCTCCAGAGTAAGCTGATCGGCATTTTATACCTGGAGAACAATTTGATGGAGGGAGCCTTTACGTGCGATCGCATCGAAACGCTCCAGTTCCTCACTAGCCAAGCCGCCATCTCCATCGAAAATGCCCGACTCTACCAAGAAACCGAAAACTACCAGATCGTCACTAAAAACCACAACGGCAAACTCTCCTGCCATTCAGCAGTCGGTGAGGGAGCAGAGTTTGTCATTGAGCTGCCGGTAAAAGCCCGGAAAAAACATAGTGCAGCTCAACGACAAAAGAGTTAACTTACACGGCAGTCGGCGTCAAACACAGCCGATCTACAAAAAACCCCACCGTCTGCTGAGTCAGCCAGCCATTGCGTACCAAAGTCTCTCCTAGTCGCAACGGCACCGTTTCTTGCTCCAAGGGCGCATAACGCAACTGTCATTCACCAGCCCCGCCTCAACGACCT
>JBBSOB010000264.1:0-6904 GCA_038260205.1 Phormidesmidales cyanobacterium | reverse complement strand
GGAAATTTACAGCGCGCTCAGAAAGCTGCAAGAAAAAGTCAAAATAGTCGCCAGCTTCGGCAATATCTCAGCCTCAGGCGGTGTTTATATCGGCGTGGGCGCTCACCACATCGTCTCCAATCCGGGCACGATCACCGGCTCCATCGGCGTTATTTTGCGCGGCAACAACATCGAGAAATTGCTAGATCGCGTGGGCGTTTCCTTCAAAGTCATTAAATCTGGCCCCTACAAAGATATTCTGGCCTTCGACAGACCGCTGACTTCAGAAGAAGAAACGATTCTGCAATCGCTCATTGACGTGAGCTACGGCCAGTTTGTGCGCACAGTAGCCGAAGGTCGCAACCTGCCTGAGGACGCGGTGAGGGCGTTTGCCGACGGGCGCGTATTCACCGGCGAGCAGGCCCTAAACTTGGGATTAGTCGATCGCTTAGGCACCGAAGAAGATGCCCGCAGATGGGCCGCTGAACTCGGCGGTCTCGATCCTGAAAAAGCGGAATGCTACACCTTTGAAGAGAAAAAGCCGCTGCTGAGCAAAATTTTGCCAGGAAGCCGAACGGCCTTCGATGCCCTGCCAGACTACATACCCGCGACCATGGCTCGCATAGAATTTGAGGTGGCCACTAGTGGACTGCCACTGTGGATGTATCAACCGTCAGCAGCCCGCAGGATAAATGGTTAAATAAACAGGCGTGATGGTAGCAAGGGAAAGAGCGCTGTGGACGGGCAAACGGATTGGCAAGTGAGAGCCATTCGAGGGGCAACCACCGTTGAGGAGAATTCGGCTGAGGCGATCGCCCAGGCCGTTAGCGAAATGCTGGATGCAATTGCAGCCAACAATCAAATCGATCCGACGCGAATTGTCAGCGCAACGTTTTCGGTAACGCGAGACTTAGATGCTATTTTTCCAGCGGCGATCGCCCGCAAACGCCCCAACTGGGATTACGTCCCCCTCCTAGACGTTCAGCAAATGCACGTAGAAGGCAGTCTGCCCCACTGCATACGCCTCATGTTGCACGCCTATCTGCCGGTATGCCAATCGAAAGTTAGCCACATCTATCTACGAGGCGCTCAGAGACTGCGGCCCGATTTGTGCCTCACCTCTGACTGATATATCCACCGTTGCCGCGGCCTCGCCTTTGTCCTTTTGAGAGAGATAAATAGTCTAAAACCTCTGCCCGTAGGGGATTAAGAACTCACCGGCGCGACGATTACGCTTAAAAGCGAACTACGTAAGGAAGCGTTTTTAATGGTTACGACACCACAAGCCTCAAGCCCCGAAGAATTTAACCCCGAAGATATTGTCAGCGAGATGTCTGCGTTTAAGGCTCTTAGCACCGACGACAAGCTCGGCCTGCTCTGGGAAATCTACAAAAAAATGGGTGACTCTATTACACCCGCAGCACCCGGCGCTGCCGAGCCACAGTTTACAGAAAGACTGTACGAAGATGTCAAAGGTATGGACAGCTCAGCTCAGCTCGACTTTATGAGAGATCTGGTTAACCAAACCTCCACAGACAACACCAAAATCTACAGCAGCTTCGACGCCAACAACAAGCTGTACTTCTGGTATCACCTCTCCGAAGGGATGGATGCTGGCGATATCGTTCAGGTGCCCGACGACTACGAGCTACCGGGAGACGCTTCGCAGCTACTCACCCAGATCACTCAGCTAGACTTTAATCAGCAAATTACGCTGCTGCGTCAGTCTGTCATCGGCATGGGCGCTCAATAGTTATCGCTAAAGCTCCACCTAGGCTATTTATTCAAAAGCTGGGGTGGAGTTTTTAGATCGACCCACCAAACCTCAACGAATATGAACGCCAAAAATCAGTCTTTTGAAGGGATAGAGGCCGTTGCGGTAGGCACCGTAGGCCGTTGCGTCACCGAAGAATATTTTCGCAGCTTCAATGAGAACCAGTTTGAGCAGACTGCTGCCCTATTTGGTGAAAAGGGCGAGCTAGTGCCGCCTTTTGAGTCGCCGATTGTTGGCAAGCAGGCCATTCTGGCTTACTTAGAACGGGAGGCTGGCAATATTACGGCGTTTCCTGAGCGGTGGGAGATGATAGAGGGAGGGCGCAATACTCCGCAGGCATTGTCTGGCGATCGCTCTCAAACCCCTCAAATCCCTCAAATTATTGTGACCGGCAAAGTCAACGCCATCGTTTTTAACGTTAACGTCGCCTGGCATTTCATCTTGACAGCAAACGACGGAACATCCGCCCTTAGCCAGATTGAGCGCGTTCGAATCAAACTACTCGCCTCACCCGCAGAACTGCTCGGAATGAAATCGGCCGGAAATTGACGACGCGCGTCAGGTCATGAATCCGCAATCTACGCAGTTCTCGATTAACGCGATCTTTCATCTAAAAAAAAGGCCATAACTGCAAAGTAAAGCAGCTAGGGCCTTTCAAAAATCTGTACTTATCTAAGTTTTCTTTCTATACTTTCTTACTGGCCTTCTCCGGCTTAGCGTGAAAGCGGATGCCAATAAACAGGTCATACAAAAAGTTGAGAAAATCCTTAGTCTTAAACAAACCCAAAGACTGAGGAGACCCCTTTTCATCTAGCAACGGCTTCATTACCTCATAGGTCGACTTGTACTTGTACCAAGGAACCGAAGGCCACAGGTGATGAACCAAATGATAGTTCTGACCCATGATCAGGTAATTGAGAACCTTACTAGGATAAACCCGCGCATTTTGCCAGCGATTGGTGGCCTTGAAGGGCCGATGAGGCAAATAGTCGAAAAATAGACCTAGCGCCAGGCCCACGACAAGCGCCGGAGAAAACCAGTAGTTAAACAGATAGCCGATAAAACCATAGTGGCAGGCCGCATACACGAACCCGGCCACCGTCAACCGGCTCAAAACCCATTCCAGCAGCTCATACTTCTTCCACAGACGGCGCTGAAAGAAATAAATCTCGTGGTAAAAGAACCGCGCGGCAATTAACCACAGCGGCCCACCCGTCGAGACAAAGTGGTCTGGATCGTTTTCAGGGTCGTTGACGTTGGCGTGATGCTGCAAATGCACCCGCGTAAACACCGGAAACGTGAAACCCAACATCAGAGCACTGCCGTGACCTAGCGCCGCATTAATGATCTTGTTTTTGTGGGCCGAATTATGGGACGCATCGTGGATAACCGTCCCCACTAAATGCAATGCCAATGTGTTTAAGGCAAAACAGAACCAGTGCGGAAAATCCCAAACAAAATATCCAGCCGTCGAAACAGCTACTAAAGAAACCGCCCCAAAAAAGATGAGTAAATCAGGGCTTACACCACCATCGGCATCCAAAAACCGTTTGGGGACTCTCCGAGTAACCGCCAGAGGCTCTACTGCCGCCGACACCATACATTTGCTCCTTCACACCGCGTTCTTCGGTAGTATACGCTACCCGAGATTAATAATAAAGTTTTGTGACACCAACTAAGGCTCGTTCTAAGCATCCCCAAAGCGTGGGTTATTGAATAGACGGAGCCTGACAATGGTATCGTTTGAGCAGATCTTTGTTCTTATATTTTCAACCGATAAGCGTATGCAATCGCGTCCTGCTCTGCGTCGAACCAAAATTGTCGCGACCATTGGCCCTGCTACCCAAGACCCCGATACGCTAAGAGCGCTAATAGAGGCAGGCGCTACTACTTTGCGGCTCAATTTTTCGCATGGTGAAATAGAGGGTCATAAGAAAAATATCAAGCTCATTCGTCAACTTTCCTTTGAGCTTAACCAACATGTTGGCATTTTGCAGGACTTGCAAGGGCCAAAAATCAGATTAGGTAAATTCACAGACGGTTTCATTCATCTAAAGAATGGCGATAAATTCATTCTTACTAGCCGTCCTGTTCCCGGCACTCAGACAGAAAGCTCCGTCACTTACGAGCCGCTAGTCGAAGAAGTGCCTGTAGGTGCGGTCATTCTACTCGACGACGGCAAGGTCGAGATGAAAGTGATTGGCAAGCAGATAGAGCAGCAGAACCTGGAATGCGAGGTGGTTGTCGGCGGCAAGCTGTCTAACAGTAAAGGCGTCAACTTCCCTGGCGTCTATCTGTCGATTAAGGCGCTGACAGAAAAGGATAAAAAAGATCTTTTGTTTGGCCTCGATCAGGGCGTGGACTGGGTGGCCCTCAGTTTTGTGCGCAATCCGCAGGATGTTCTAGAGATTAAAGAAATCATTCAGAACAACAGCAAGCGGCGCGTACCCGTCATCGTCAAAATTGAAAAGCACGAAGCCATTGAGCAGATGGATGCCATCCTATCGCTGTCGGACGGCGTGATGGTGGCTCGAGGAGACCTAGGGGTGGAGCTACCCGCAGAGGATGTTCCTGTTTTGCAAAAGCGGCTCATTGCCACCGCTAACCGCCTGGGCATTCCAGTGATTACGGCTACGCAGATGCTAGATAGCATGGTAGATAGCCCAAGACCGACTAGAGCTGAAGTTTCAGACGTGGCCAACGCGATCTTCGACGGCACCGACGCGGTGATGCTCTCCAACGAAACGGCTGTCGGCCAGTTTCCAGTAGAGGCCGTGGCAACAATGGCTAGAATTGCGCTGCGCACTGAAAGAGAACAGATGAAGCGCGTGACCGAAGAGTTCAGTAAAAGCCACACTATTCCTAATGCCATTAGTCAGGCAGTGGGGCAAATTTCCTCTCAGCTTCGGGCTTCCGCGATTATGACGCTCACGCGTACAGGGGCCACCGCCCGCAATGTATCGAAGTTTAGGCCCAAGGCTCCGATTCTGGCAATTACGCCGCTAGTGGACGTGTCGCGGCAGCTTCAGCTCGTTTGGGGGGTGACGCCGCTACTGGTGATGGACTCTAGCTCTTCTGATGAGACATTTCAGGCGGCGACTAACGTGGCCCAGGAAAAATCTTTGCTGCGTGACGGCGATTTGGTCGTAATGACGGCGGGCACCATTCAAGGCGTAGCCGGTTCTACGGATTTTATTAAAGTAGAAGTTGTGACTGCGGTGCTAGGTCGCGGACGCGGGATTGGACAAGGCGCAGTGAGTGGTCGAGCGAGAGTGGCCCACGATACGGCGGCAGTGAAGGACTTTAATGACGGCGAGATTTTGGTGGTGACGCGCACTAGCGCCGACTACGTCGATACGATTCGGCGAGCGGGCGGCATTATTACCGAAGATGACAGTATGTCGAGCCATGCCGCTGTGCTGGGTCTGCGACTGGGCATTCCGGTGATTGTGGGTGTGGAAAAAGCGACTGAGATTATTCGCAATGGGACGGTGGTGACGCTCAATGTGAGTGAGGGGATTGTGCGCTCTGGTTCGTTTGATAAGAGTAAGCAGATGGCTTTGGTTTAGGTTCTGGGGATGCGGGCGATCGCTGATCCAAAGTCAAAACCATAGAGAATCTTGCCAATTAGCCTGATCATCTCAAAATGCCACCCAATTTTAGATAAGCACCTGACTCCACATAAATAGGACTAGCCATAAAACGCGCTCAAACTAAATAAAGCGAGAGCAATTCGCATAGAATCGTTCTCGCTTTAGATGTCTAAAAGCTAATGCCAGATAGCTGGCAATGCCTAAGTTACCTATACCTAGCCTTCACCACCCTCGCCACCCTCGCCACCCTCAGATCCTGGATCAACGGCCCCTGGATCAGCGTTTCCTGGATCAACGGCTCCCGGCTCCACCGTTTCTGCACCAGCATCTCCCTCAACGGCTTCACCACCCTCGTTAGGCGCGCCACAACCGGTCACAAGCGTTGCCGCAAGACCTAGCGATAGAAATAGCTCTGCTGCTCTCAATTTCTTAGACATTTTTGGACAAAACAATAACAACGCCTTCGATAGTAACCTTAGATGATACCTATTATCAATAGAGCGACATTTATGAAGGTGTCGCTCTGTGGGGTTCAGAGTTTTGTCATTGACGAATAAATCGCTGTAGAAATTCCTTGCAAAATTTTGTTCAACTTTTTATTTGACAAAGCGGCCTCGACTCCGCACAATAGAGATCGTCTTGTGAAGGAAACGGTTTCGTTCTCTCCAAGCGAGGGCCCGTAGTTCAATTGGTTAGAGCACCGCCCTGTCACGGCGGAAGTTGCGAGTTCGAATCTCGTCGGGCCCGTTTAATGTTTGATAATTACTAAAAAGCCTATCCCTGTAAAGAGATAGGCTTTTTTAATGGAAATTTTAACCAGACTTCAGCCAGCTAGATTTTAGCTAAATTTCCACCGTGCCGCCGTACTTTACGGGTAGCTGATCTTCGGCAGGTAGGCCCATGACATCGCTATAGAGCTTGATATATTCCACTGCTGACTTTTCCCAGCTAAAGCTTTCGGCCATGGCGCGCTTTTGCAGAGCCTCCCACTGGGGTTTGAAGCGATAGGCTTCGGCGGCTCGTACCATAGAGGTAAATAGGTCTAGCGGCTCGTAGCGGTCGAAGCAGTAGCCGGTGCCGGTCTCGGTGCTAGGCTCGTTATGGCTGACGGTGTCGACGAGGCCGCCTGTGCGCCGCACGATGGGGACGCAGCCGTAGCGCATGGCAATCATTTGGCTAATGCCACAGGGTTCGAAGCGAGAAGGCATGAGGAAGGCGTCACAACCGGCGTAGATGCGGCGGGCGATCGCATCACTATACATAATGTATGAGGCCGCTCTACCCGGATAGCGGTTGGCCAGTTCCCAAAGCTGATTTTCGTAGAAGCGATCGCCCGTCCCCAAAACCACAAACTGCGCATCGGAATAAGCCAAATAGCGATCCATCGTCTGCAAAATTAGGTCGATACCCTTTTGCTCAACCAGGCGACTAACCAAGCCAATGAGGAACGTATCGGGCGTTTGGGCTAGCCCCATTTCCTTTTGGATGACGGCTTTGTTCTTAGCTCGCTTGTCGAGCGCTGAGGCCGTGTAGTTATACTCGATTTTGGCGTCGGTTG
>JBBSOB010000263.1:0-6907 GCA_038260205.1 Phormidesmidales cyanobacterium | reverse complement strand
TTTTCAGCTAGTATTAGTCCGCTTGGGCCACCTCGTTCTGTACGAGCGGCGGTTCAGGCGGATTTTTTGTCGGTGCGAGATTATCCCGACCCGGCGTATGGGGATTTGAGGCGGGCGATCGCACAACACCACCACGTCCCTATCGAATATGTTATGCCCGGCAACGGCGCGGCAGAATTAATTACCTGGGCGGCGAGAGATTTGGCCCAAATGAAAGCCTGTTTTTGCCTATCACCAGGCTTTAGCGATTACGACCGGGCGTTACGGGCTTTTGGCTGCGTCTCGGCTAAGATTCCTTTTTTTAACGCGGTGAATTGGCCAGAAACCCTTTTGGGTCAATCTTTAGATTTAAGTCAGTGCGGCTTTTTGCTAAATAATCCTCATAATCCGACTGGGAGACTATTTGGCCAAGCACAAATACAGTCGGTGCTGTCTTGCCTGGGTTTGGTCGTGGTAGATGAAGCGTTTATGGATTTTTTGCCGCCCGATCGATCGCAAAGCGTAATCGACTGGGTGGGCGAGTTTGAGAACTTGGTGGTGATTCGCTCGCTGACGAAGTTTTATAGTATGCCGGGGTTGAGATTGGGCTATGCGATCGCCCATCCCAAAATATTGAATCGCTGGCAACAATGGCGAGATCCTTGGTCTGTCAATACATTGGCCATATCTGCCGGGATTGCAGCGTTGCAAGACACCGCTTTTCAGCAAAGCACCTGGGACTGGCTTGCGATCGCAAATAAACAGCTATATGCAGGACTCTCAGCGCTATCTGGGCTATCTCCCGTACCGGGCTGCGTGAACTTTTTGCTGGTGGGCTGCGAGAAGTCGGTGGTGGCGTTGCAGGCGGCGTTGCTAAAGCGTCATCGCATCTATATTCGCGACTGTATGAGCTTTGAGGGGTTAGGCGATCGCTATTTTCGAGTGGCGGTCAAAACTCAGAAGGAGAATTCGCGGTTGGTGAGAGCGATCGCCGATGTGCTGCCAGCGTTGCCTGAGGCGAGCGATGCCAACTGACTACGATTTGGTCGTTTTAGGCGGTGGGCTGGAAGGTAGAATCGCGGCGATGATAGCAGTAGGCTACGGCGCTAGGGTGGCGCTGGTAGAACCGCCGGGGCTGTTTGACGATGGACAGCGGCAAAGATTTTTGCGGTCGGGTTTGCAACAGTTGGGCCAGGTCAGACAACGGCAGGCGGTCGGTGAATGGTTTGGCTATGAAAAGTCTGCGGGAGCCTTCCAGGAGTCTGCCTTGACTGCCTGGAGTCGCATTGCGGCTGAGTCTGCGGCGGCGAAGGTGTCTATTGCGATGATGAGCGCCAGCGGTGTGGACGTGGTGCTAGAGCGGCCAGAGAGCCTGTCGCGCCGTATGGTTGTGACGACCCAACAGAGACGACTCAGCGCTCGGGGCATTTTGGCCGCTTATGGGCGAGTTCCCTTTGCGAGGCCGCTACTAGAGGCTTCCGCTTGGCCTGAATCGATAGATGTGGTGGGCGGCTCGGTGTTGGCGGTGGCTTGGGCTGAAGCGCTAGCCGCAGTGGGCGTAGAGGTGCGATTGATAGCCGCGCGGGTGCTAGCAGGGGCCGATGAGGATATAAGGCGGTTGGTGCGATCGCAGCTAATCGCATCAGGCATCGAAATCATCTCTACTGCGACTCATGGCGATCGCTTCACTTTGAGCATAGATCCCGGAAAACCGGCCTTAATACTGCCTAATTTTGCAAGCATTCGGCCCGCCAAATCTCTTTACTTAAGCGTCAATCGCAAATTACAAACGGCGCATCCGCGGCTATTTGCCTGTGGTTCAGCGCTATCTGGATCTACCAGTATGCGCCTAGCTGAGTATGAGGCCCGGCTTGCCGTTGAGAACGCGCTATTTTCGCCCAATCAGAGCGTGGACTATCGCGCGATTGTCCAAGGGCACGACCGCTATGCCCGCGTGGGACTCACTGAGGCGGAGGCCATGCGTCGGCATGGGGTTGGGGTGCAGGTGCAGACAGCGAGCGACGCCGGGAGCACAGACTTGAGCCGGGTCGCTCCGCTGCCTATGTATTGCAAGCTGGTTTTGGTGGGCGATCGCCTAGCGGGCATTCACTTGCTAGGCGAAGGAGCCGAAGAGTTAGCCTGTTTGCTGGCCAAGTGGATGGGTAAGCCGATGGCGGATTTAGACGATGGCAGCTTGAGCGGGCCAGGACTCGTGAAATTGGTGTTTGAATGTGTGGGGCGATCGCGACAGTCCCGCTGGCAGATAGGACGCTGGCGACGGGACTGGGCTGAGAATTGGTTTAACTGGCGGCGGAGCCGGAATTGATTTTGTGAGCGATCGCGCTCGTTCTTCCCAGGCTAGAACACGTCTGATGCGAACAGGTGAGGCATGACTTCGCTCACTATATGCGAGCAATAGTAACGGCTTCCGGCTGGTCTTGGTATTTACCGCGTCGGGTTTCATAACTCACCTGGCAAGGCTCACCTTCTAAGAAAAGAAGCTGAACCACACCTTCATTCGCATAAATTCGGCAGTCGGCGCTAGAAGAGTTTGAGAATTCTAGGGTGAGATAGCCGCGCCATCCAGCTTCGGCGGGGGTGAGGTTGGCAATGATGCCGCAGCGGGCATAGGTGCTTTTGCCAATGCAGATGGTGGTGATGTTGTTAGGCATTTGCAAACGCTCTAGAGCGACGCCGAGGCCGTAGGAGTGAGCAGGCAAAATGAAGTAGCTGCCGTTTTCGTCTTCTCGCAGGTCGCTGGCTTCGAGGTTGTCAGGATTAAAGTTTTTGGGATCGATGACGGTGCCGGGGACGTGGCGAAAGATACGGAACTCTTTGGACGACAGGCGAATGTCGTAGCCGTAGGAAGAGAGACCGTAGCTGATGACGGGCGTTTCGTGGCCGTGGGTAGGAAGCTGTACGCGGCGGATGAGAGAAGGCTCGAAGGGTTCGATTAATCCTTCGTTGGCAGCTTGTTTAATCCAAACGTCGTTTTTAATCATGGGATGGCTGGCTCTGCTTCTAAGGACTTTTACCAGAATAGGCAGAATAGGGACAGCCTAAACGACGAAGTTGCGGCGAAACTCGGTGACCTGATCGGCTACGGCGATAAGAGACTCTGGCATCTGTGGCCCAGTTAAGATGATATCTACATGAGACGGGCGGTCTTTTAACATGTTTAAGACTTCGTTTTCTGGGATGAGTCCAAAGTCTACCGCTAGACTCAATTCGTCTAAAACAATCAGGCCGTAGGTGCCGTTTCTAACGGCTAGCTGCGTATGTTCCCAGAGCTTTTGCAGGGCAGCGCTGGTTTTTTCGCTGACGTTTGGATCGCCGATACATTCTGGCGAGTCGAAGCGAATCCAGGAGAGGTTTTGACCCATCTGCATGGGGTTTTCTGGCCCCTGATTAAGTCCGCCTTTCAGAAATTGTACGACTAGAACGGGTAGGCCCTGCTCAGCGACGCGGATAGACTGCACCATGACGTTGGTGAAGAAGGTGCGGTGTGGCGAGGTGAAGATTTGCACGGTGCCTTCAATCGCACGGAGCAGGGGATGCCGAAGGGGAGGAGCGATGGCGCTGCCGGGAAGCGTTCTGAGCTGGGAAACCATAGGAGACGGTTGACAATATCTAGTAACAATATATCTAGTAGCAATATATTTGCTTGGACGCTAAAGGTAGTGTAGTAGCTGCCATACGATCAGCATAATACGCTATATGTCCAAAGATTAAAATCTGTTCTGAGTTGAGCGGAGGGGAGGATCTAGCGGGCGACTGTTCGGATGGGCCAATGCTGTAGTCTGAGGCTTGAGCTGTATTAGGTGGGTTTGAGCGATGTGGGAACGTCCCGATGGTCGAAAGGCGGATGAGCTGCGGCCGGTGAAGTTTGAGCGGGGGTTTACTCGCTATGCGGCGGGGTCGGTGCTGGCGCACTGTGGCAATACGCGGGTGCTGTGTACGGCGTCGGTAAGTGAACAGGTGCCGCACTGGATGAAGGGCAAGGGCAAGGGCTGGCTGACGGCGGAGTATCGAATGCTGCCGGGGGCGACGCATACGCGCAAGTCGCGGGAGCTAATGAAGCTGTCGGGGCGGACGCAGGAGATTCAGCGGCTGATTGGGCGGAGTTTGCGGGCGGCGCTGGATATGGAGGCGCTAGGCGAGCGGATGATTACGATTGATGCGGATGTGTTGCAGGCGGATGGCGGGACGCGAACGACTTCGATTACAGGAGCGTATGTGGCGTTGGAAGAGGCGATCGCGCGCCTAATCTCAGACGGCCAGCTCACCACTTCCCCCATTCACCATCAAATTGCCGCTATCTCGGTGGGTTTGCTCGAAGGCGATCCGTTTTTAGACCTGAACTATCCTGAAGACTTCGCGGCGGATGTTGACTTTAACGTGGTGATGAACGAGAAATTGGAGTTTGTGGAGATGCAGGGGACGGCGGAGGCCGGGAGCTTTGCGCGATCGCAGCTTAACGGCATGTTGGACTACGCCGAAAAAGGCATTGGCGAGCTAATGAAGCTGCAAAAAGCGGCGCTAGCAAATTGAGATCACCATCTATGAGATCGCCATCTATTCGCAGGTTCTGCAAAGCGAAAGTAGGTTATTGCCAACGAGAAGTGTTAAATTCCCTGATAGTTATCGGTTAAAGCGCTTCTCATTATGGCGAAGGATCTACGAGATTTTCTGAAAAAGGTGAAGGCCAGAGGGCAACTGCGCAACGTTTCGGCGCTAGTAGATCCAAATCTGGAAATTGCTGAGGTTTCTAATCGGCTGTTGCAGTCGGGTGGGCCAGCGGTGCTATTTGAAAATGTGAAAGGCTCGCCCTATCCGGTGGTGGTGAACCTGCTAGGGACAGTAGAGCGGGTGTGCTGGTCGATGGGGATGGAGCATCCCGAAGAGCTAGAAGTTCTAGGTAAAAAGCTAGGAATGTTGCAGCAGCCAAAGCCACCCAAGACGTTTTCTCAGGCGATTGATCTGGGGAAAGTGCTGTTTGACGTGGTGAAGGCCAAGCCCTCACGAGACTGGCTCCCGGCCTGTCAGCAGGTGGTGCAGCTAGATGACAAGGTTGATTTGACCAAAATTCCGATGATTCGGCCTTATCCCAAAGACGGGGGCAAGGTGGTGACGATGGGGCTGGTGATTACGAAAGATGTGGATACGGGCGTGCCGAACGTGGGCGTGTATCGGCTGCAGCTTCAGTCTCGCAATACGATGACGGTGCAGTGGCTGTCGGTACGGGGCGGGGCGCGGCATTTGCGGAAGGCGGCGGAGCGAGGAAAGAGTTTGGAGATTGCGATCGCCATTGGCGTAGATCCGCTCATCATCCTGGCCGCAGCTACGCCTATTCCGGTTGATCTTTCAGAATGGCTATTTGCTGGACTGTATGCCGGTAAAGGAATTTCGCTTGCCAAGTGCAAAACCGTTGATCTAGAAGTGCCTTCGATGTCAGAGTTTGTACTAGAAGGGACAATTACGCCAGGAGAAACAGCGATCGACGGGCCGTTTGGCGACCACATGGGCTATTACGGCGGCGTGAATTCAGATGCGCCTTTAATTCGCTTTCACTGTATGACGCATCGGAAGTCGCCCATTTACCTGACGACGTTTAGCGGGCGTCCACCCAAAGAAGAAGCCATGATGGCGATCGCGCTCAACCGCATCTACACCCCCATCCTCCGCCAGCAGGTCAGCGAGATCGTTGACTTCTTCCTACCCATGGAAGCGCTCAGTTACAAGGCCGCCATTATCTCAATCGACAAATCCTATCCAGGGCAAGCGCGGCGAGCGGCCATGGCCTTTTGGACAGCGCTGCCGCAGTTTACCTACACCAAATTTGTGATTGTTGTAGACAAAGACATTAACATCCGCGACCCGCGCCAGGTGGTCTGGGCCGTAACCTCCAAGGTCGATCCGATTCGCGACGTATTTATCCTGCCAGATAGTCCGTTTGACTCCTTAGACTTCGCCAACGAGCGACTAGGATTGGGCAGCCGCATGGGCATTGATGCGACCACTAAGGTCGCCCCTGAAACCGAGCACGAATGGGGCGAGCAGCTAGAGTCCGACCCAGAAGTCGCGGCGCTAGTCGAACGGCGCTGGAAAGAATATGGACTGGGCGACATTGTGATGGGCGAGGCAAACGCAAACGTGTTTGGCTACGACATTCGTTAAGCCACGATCTCTGTTCTGCGGAAGAGGGTAGAAATTACAAAGTGTTACAACATCTATTGCTATCCCTCCGGTTAGCTCAGCCATAGCAATGGCAGACGCGCCTTCACTCCTCAATCTTGCTATGGATCCCAAAATAATTTTGTACATCGTCTTTGGTTTGGCGTTGCTAGGATTCACCTGGCTTCCGACCATTAAGGGCGCGCGCTATATCAATATACCGCTGTTGTATTCTTTGCTAGCAGTGCTGCTGTTTAGCCAAATTCCAGGACTGCCAAAACTCGATCCTATTTATGACTCAACGCACACAGTCATAACAGAGTATGTCACTGAGCTGATTGTGATTCTTTCGCTGGCAGGTGCGGGTCTAGCGATCGATCGGCGGTTTCGGCTTCGCACTTGGCAATCTACGCTGCGGCTACTCTGCGTGTCTATGCCGATCTGTATTGGGGGGGCAGCTTTCTTAGGACACTGGATTTTTGGCCTTTCCCTCACGGACTCGGTTCTGCTAGGTGCCTGCTTAGCGCCGACTGACCCAGTTATGGCTCACAGCGTTCAGGTTGGCCCGCCGAACAAAGGCGGTGAGGATCCGGTGCGGTTTAGCCTCACCACCGAAGCGGGACTGAATGACGGCCTGGCTTTTCCTTTTGTTTACCTGGCGATTAGGTTAGCCGAACACAATGGGACGTTTGGCGGCTGGCTAGTAAAGTGGGCGGCCTACGACTTTACTTTTAGGGTGGTGATGGGGACTATC
>JBBSOB010000262.1:0-6980 GCA_038260205.1 Phormidesmidales cyanobacterium | reverse complement strand
TATTTATTCTAAGCTATTGCGATCAGAAAGGAACTAGACCGAGGCATGAATGCTACCGTCGATAGCTTCGTTGTCTTTCATTGCCTTTCCTTGCTTACGTTCTTGCTATATGAGTGAACGATTTAAAGTTTCTACAGCAGGACATACGCAAAATACATGTTTCCATAACACATTTTTAACAATTCCTTGTCAGATAAAGAATGCTTATGATAAAATTTGAATATCAACAAAGAGTTCCTGGGCTAGTTTTAGCTAACATTTAGCCGCCGTCAGTTGTTTTTCCAGTTGTCTTTGGACTGCTGGTAGCTCGACTACTGGTTTTTGACTGTTATCACACGAGCTATTGATAGTTCGGCCAACTGTATTGCCCATCGGATATAGCTGTGCTGAGAATAGCCTCGTTAAAGAGGGGGTTGACGCTATCGTTTTCCCAAGCCGCTCTCTTTTAGACTACTGCCGCTTTGCCTAAGTCATTCGACGCTAGTTTGAGGCGCGTAGGACGTTCTAAAGATTTTTCATGAGCTGAAGGGTCTTATCAATTGGCTTTGCCGACAGATATGCGCTTATTCAGGCTCTCCCCAGTAGTTTTCTGTTAGCAAAACTGTGCTGAAATAATGCCGTATTCGCGCTGAGCGGTTGCGATTTTAGGAACCGGTTTGGCTTTGCGGACAGCTATTCGACATTCGCTATTTCCTAGGTGGGGACTAGTCGTTTTGTGTAAGCTTTAAATGGTTTTGCCTCCGCTCAAGACTCCTTGTTGATGGCATACTCTCTTCTTCTCTCTATCGCCATGCCCAACGTTGCTTCTGTCACTCCGCTCGCCACTATCATTTTGTCTGCTGTCGGATATCTATCTGTGGTCTACCTTTTCTTTTTATGGATGAGTATGAGACCGACTGATTTTTAAAGGGTGCGTCTTTATCTAGCAGATAAAGTTGATATAGGCATCAATGCCATACAGAAATAGAGCCAGTTTCGCAGATTGAGACTGGCTCTATTGTTATGTTTATAATGCTGATTTGGATGTTGTCTATTTTGAGTACTGTCTATAGGTTTAGCGATCGCTAATGACCTGTGAAGAAGCAGCGTGGATAGCTTCTAAAACTTCGACTGAAACCTGCTCCACCTGAGGCCGGTAGCCGAGCCACTGCTGAGAAACCTGTGCGAAATGATCGGGATTGCCGCTGACGTAGAATTCTGTTTTGCCCCTTTGCGTTGATATCTTGGGGTGACTGAGTCCTAATATCTCTAACTCTTGCTGGGCTGCTGTCGTCAGGTGAATGGCAGGATTAACCAACGTAATTGAGTCGGGGACAATTTGTCTAAATACGGGAGCTAGGTGGGGATAGTGGGTGCAGCCGTAAACTAGCGTGTCAATGCCGTTAGCAATGAGTGGCTCGATGTAGCGTTTGGCCACTGCTAGCGTGTAAGGATCGTGGATGCGATCGCTCTCAATGAGTGGGACAAAATCTGGGCAACCCTGCTGCCAAACCTTCACGGCAGGATCAATCTCATGGACTGCTTGTTGGTAGGCATTGCTATCGGCGGTAGCCTGGGTTGAAATAACGCCGATGTTGCTGCCGTGCCTAACTGCTGCACGAGCGCCGGGCAAAATAATGCCTAATATAGGAATCGGAAATTCTGAACGAACTTCTTCTAACACTAGGGCAGAGCTAGTGTTGCAGGCCATGATAATCATCTTTACGTCTAGCTCAATCATCCAGGCGATAATTTCGCGAACAAAACGCAAAATTTCCTTTTTGGAGCGGTTGCCGTAAGGGACGCGAGCAGTATCGCCAAAATAAATCACGGATTCTTGAGGCAGCTTGCGAGTAATCTCTTTAAGAACGGTAAGACCCCCTACACCACTGTCAAAAACACCAATTTTTGATCTGGAGTTCAAGGAGGTAGAGTTAGGAGGAATACTCATAGGTAGAAATGCTTAATTTATAAAGCGAATATATGTTGTTTAGAGTTTAGTCGGATTTGAAAACTTTACCAGTTTTGTTTAGGTTTTCAGGCAGTCAATTCTACGTTTGAGCAGTATTTTTGACTAGCCGCGCACATTCTCTTATTCCCAAGATTAAGATAGCTAGCACCTGCGGATAGATGTTTTTTCGGCTCAAAAAACAGCTCAACAAAAAGACGACCTGAGACTCCACAAAAGGGGTAGGTCTTCTCCTACAGCTTGGCTGTATTCGATTCCGGACACTGACTATTTTTAGTTCGAATACTTCGAATTAAATTGCTATATCCTGTCCGTGAAAATACGGACAGGATTATCTTTTGTTGTGCTTAAAAGTGATTGCTGTCCACTCAGGCTTCGTTAGATTCTGCTGCTGTTACATTACCCTCTATGTCCTGGATTGCGATCGCCGGTTCCGAAGCACTCTCGAGAGTACCGCCCGATTCCTCATCGCTGTCAAAAACCATCCTCAGCAGCGGTGGAGCAACAAAGGTCGTAACAATAACCATGACGATAATGGCGGCGTCCAAAGATTCTGAAAGGACACCGCTCGCTGCGCCAACGCCTGCAAATACCAGCCCAACCTCTCCTCTAGGAATCATCCCGAAGCCCACGGCCAGCCGGTTGATGCCGGGTTGACCAAAGACGGCAAAGCCGGTAATGGTTTTACCAATAATGGCCACGACTACTAGGAAGGAAGCAATAATTAGCCCTTCTCGGTTAGCGGGTTCTAGCGGATTGAGCACGCTGATGTCAGTGCGAGCGCCCACCGTCACGAAAAAGACGGGCACCAACATATCGGCAATCGGCGTGATTTGTTCTTCTAGCTCCTGACGTTTGGACGTTTCGGCCAAAATCAGCCCCGCCGCAAAGGCCCCCAAAATGGTTTCTAGCTGGATGGCAGCAGCGATATAGGACAAGATGAACGCGAAGACCAGTGAGGTAATGATGAGCTGGCCTCGGGTCTGAAGCTGATCGACTAAGGTCACAAACAGTGGGCTGAGCAACCGGCCAATAATAATGGAGCCAATGAGAAAAGCGGCTGCGCCCAGCACCAGATAAATAACGTTTGTGACTTCGATTTCGCCAGTTTTGGCCAGGCTAGCAACGACGGCCAGCACAATGATGCCTAATACGTCGTCGAGGACGGCGGCGCCAATGATAATTTGTCCTTCTTTGGAGGTGAGCTGCTGCATTTCGGCCAAGACTTTAGCCGTGATGCCGATGCTGGTGGCGGTGAGCGCTGCACCTGCAAAGACGGCAGGAATGGTGTCGATGCCGAAGAAGAGAACCAGTCCTCCTGTGCCTGCTACAAAGGGAACGACTACGCCAATAATGGCCACAACCGCAGCCTGCGGCCCGACGCGAATCAGTTCTTTTAAGTCGGACTCTAACCCAATTTCAAACAGCAGAATGATGACGCCCAGTTCGGCCAGCACATTGAGGGCTTCGCTTTCGCTGCTAAAGACCGTCGCAATGCTTTCTGGATTGAGATGCGCCGTCATTTGAATGATGTTCATCAGGGCTGAGGTGCCCATCTCGCCACTCTCTGGAAAAACGATCAGGTTGAGTGCCGATACGCCGACGACGACACCGCCAAGCAACTCGCCCAGCACAGAAGGTAAGTTGAGTCGGGCGCAGATTTCGCCGCCGACCTTAGCCGCGATAAATACGGTGATGAGACTGAGTAGAACGCCTGTAATAACTAGAGGCTCAACTTCTGCTTCGTCAATTTCAGCCAGTAGTGGCATGGCTGTGGTATGCGCGTTCCAGGCAAAGCTTGAGATGTCCCAAGAGCCGCTTGAAGGAGAAAGACTCTGAGAAATAAGGCCGTTGATCATGCTGTTTATGCCGTTTAAAGGGTCTATGTCTATTGTGAAGCCGTTTGCTATTAAGCCAAGCTGTGCCGATTCCATCATGCTGTTTCAGCGATTCGTCGTTGTCTAATTTACAGGAGTAGCTGGGCCAAAGTCTGTTCAATTAGTCGCTTGATAGGATGCGATTTAGGCTGATTTTCGACTGCCTGAGCTGAGCTGAGCTAAAGAGCGTACGCACTATCCAAAGACCCGGTGCTGCAATGAGGGCATCTGTCGGCGCACTTGCTCTAGTCGTGAGGGTTTGATTTCGGCGATCGCCATTCCCACGTCATCGCCTGCATCGGCGAGCGCAATCCCCCAAGGGTCGACAATCATGGCGTGGCCGTGCGACTGTCTGCGAGCATTGTGAAAGCCGGTTTGAGCGGGTGCGATGATGTAGCAAGTGTTCTCAATGGCCCGAGCCTGAAGCAGCACCTGCCAGTGGTCTTTGCCGGTAAAGGCGGTAAAGGCGGCGGGGATAATCATCACTTCTGCGCCGCTTTTAGAGAGCTGGCGATAAAGCTCTGGAAATCGAACGTCGTAGCAGACAGAGATGCCGATGCTGCCAAGCCGATCTGACTTCCAGACTTTGGGCAGGATGCTGCCAGAGGTAACGGAGGCGGACTCTTGATAGGTGTTGCCATCGGGCAGGTTGACATCAAAAAGATGCACCTTTTCGTAGCGCAGTAGCTCTTCGCCATTGGCATCGACCATCAGCGCCGTATTGTAAGTGCGGCCGTCGGGGGAAGGCACTGGGTAGCCGCCGCCGAGTAAGGTCACGCGATAGCGCTGAGCCATTGTTCTAATGAACTTTTGGCTAGCCTGACAAATCTCTTCCGCTCGTTCGAATTTGGCTTTTTCGTCGCCTAGAAAGGAAAAATTTTCGGGGAGTGTAACTAGTTCCGCACCCCGTCTGGCGGCTAGGTCTATGAGTTCTTCTGCTTGGGCTAAGTTTTGATCCAGGTTTGGTAGGCTGGTCATCTGTAGAGCCGCCGCTAAATAGGGCTTCATAAGTCTTTTGGGGCTGGAGTAGAACAAGCTTTAATTGTAGGTGACTTCGGCCTTGGCTCCACTGAGAATGCTCACTCATAATGGAGGGAGTTGTAATTGGGGTGATCTGATGATAGATGTGCGGGTGACGCCAACTGCCAAGTCTTTGAATCAGGCGGTTGAGAGGATTGAACGGCATTTGGTGGAGGTGCGATCGCATCTCGATCAAAGACCCGGTGCCTGGCCCTATTACCGCTTCCATCCTGCGAATGAGCCGATCCACGGTACGGTGCTAATCTTTCACGGCTTTAGCGCGAGGCCCCATCAGATGTGGCGACTAGCGGACTATCTATACAACAATGGCTTTAATTTTTATCAGGTAACGCTGGCCGGGCACGACAAGCTCAATCCGGCGAAAAACTGGCCTCAAATAGATCTGCGATCGCAGTACGTACAGTCCCTCATGCAGAAGGTGCAAAAAGATCCGGTGCTCATATCGGCAATGTTGCAAAAGACAGATATAGGAGCGGTTGCCCCAGGACGACAGGCCGCTTTATTAGGCCGATTATTTCAGGTGGCGCCTGAGATGAAGGATTTGGCCAAGGCGATCGCCCATCCCCAACAGCCCGAATTTGACCGCTATTTCGAGTCTAGCCACACCGCCTTCCTCACAGATGCTCAGCAGCGGTTATCAGAACTGTCGTCGCTGCCAGGCCCTCTCTACACCGTGGGTTTATCTGTCGGCGGAGCCGTGGCGCTAGGGCTAGCTGCCGACCAGCCAGAGCGCATTGAGAAAGTTGTAGCCTATTCACCGCTACTCAGAATTATGGGTGAGGAAAGACGCCAGTATGTGCAGCTAGCCGGGCCGCTAGATATTAGTGAAACCGGCTGGGATCCTAACCTTCGCTTTCCAGTCGGCGCACTGACCGCCGCCGACTACTTTGGCAGTGAGCTGCGCATGGCTGACTCGGTAAAGCGACTGCGACAGACGCCTGCTTTTATAGTGCTAACTGAAAACGAAGACGCGGCAGATGTCGCTGCCAACGAGCAGTTTTTTGCCGACTTGAACAATCCGAAAAACGCCCTGTACAAATATCCTTCTTCGGCGATGGTGCCCCACCCCATGATCGATCCGACCGAAACCAGTCAGGGCATGAGCAATTTATTCTGGCAGAGCCTATATCAGGAAACGCTGCGCTTTCTGACCACAGGAACAGTCCAGCTAGACAATCTCAGCACGTTAGCGCAATCTGACGATATTGCGCAGGTTCCGCCTGTGTGAGGAGACTTGTCCAAAAAGCCTTTGGCCCCCTTGACAGCGCCGCGCACTTTCTCAGAGAATGTACGTTCTGTCAAAATATGCACGGATCAGGTTAAAAGGTGTCAACCTACCTACCTGTACGGCAAAGGAATGAACAATGGTCTATGCAATTATTGCGGCTGGGGGAACTCAGCTACGCGTAGAACCCGGTCGGTTTTATGATATCAACCGCTTGCCGGTGGAGCCAGACGAAAAGATTACGATTGACGACGTGCTGATGGTGGAGAATGGAGACAGCGTAACCATTGGTAAGCCTTTAGTTCCCGGCGCTAGCGTGAGCGGTACGATCGTGAGCCACCTACGAGCCAAAAAGATCATCGTCTATAAGATGCAGCCAAAGAAAAAGACCCGTAAGAAGCGCGGTCACCGTCAAGATCTTACGCGCGTAATGATTGACTCGATTACGGTTGACGGCCAAACCATTACGGCTGAAGCGTCTACGGCTGAAGCGTCCGCTACGGCAGAATAGGATTTAGCTTAAGATTGAGTTCACAATAGGGAGATTAATACTCATGGCGTCTAAAAAAGGAACCGGTAGTACTCGTAACGGTCGCGATTCGAACGCTCAGCGATTGGGCGTAAAAAAGTACGGCGGCGAGCAGGTTGTGGCGGGTAACATTCTCGTGCGTCAGCGGGGAACTAAGTATCACGTCGGTAATAACGTGGGTATTGGCAGCGACGACACGTTGTTTTCACTCATCAATGGCGTGGTGAAGTTTGAGCGCAAGGGCAAGAATCGCAAAAAAGTAAGCGTTTACGCAGTAGCTGAATAGCCCTGTCGGTTAATGTCCAGCTCGATATCATTCGATATCATTGCTGAGTAATATGACGCTAGTCTTAGCGATCG
>JBBSOB010000261.1:0-6990 GCA_038260205.1 Phormidesmidales cyanobacterium | reverse complement strand
CCAACCTCGAAAGGCTGGTGCGAGGGACTACATTTTTACGGAAGCCTTCCGAAGAAGATGGTTTCCAACTATTCCAACCTCGAAAGGCTGGTGCGAGCCCGTGGCCCCAAACGCTATTATAGCGGTTATTTCAACCTATCATTCCGCGAACCCCTCCTTTTTCCAGCGACTCATCACGAAATTGCGCTCCGAACCCAATCATATTTTCCTCCAAACTGCGCCATATCAAAGACTTCAGCGATTTCGCGAACCTCGTCGTAAAGACAAAGCGCTCAAACTCTTATACAATCAAGGCTTCAAGGCTATGAACAGCTAGCCATCCATTTCCCTACCGAAGGCTCGCGATTACCTACTCGCAAGGCCACAACTTTTTAAGCTCGTTCTGCCGCTCGTTTAAGTATGCCAAAAACTGACGATACTCAGTAGAGCTATCGGGAAACAACGTCAGCAGTTCAAAGTACTTCTGAGTGTTGATAATGTTCGGTCGCCTTGGATTATCAGAGTTGTCCGTCACATTCACCCAGGGATACATGCGGTGCCACAGTCGCCCAATTTGACCTAATCTCCCAGTCACAGAGGTTTGCTTAATTGTTTGTTCCGCAGTGCGTAAAGTGCGATCGCCCCGCTGATAAGGCCCATGCAGCCACCGAATAGCCTCACTATCCGCCACATCTTCAGCAATGCGTCCCCATACTTGCACTTTGCTCGGATGCCATGCCTCTCGCCAGCTATCCGCATACTCCCGACTGGGCGCAACTCCCTGCGTCTGCATCCAATCAGTAGCCGCGGCCCGAACAATTTCAATTAGCTCCGCTGCTTGCGGCAACCGGCGAACCCGGTTTTCTCTCACCAAAGCGCGATTGCCGTGCCACTGCCAATGACAGCCAATCAAAGGCTTACGCCCTCGCTCATAATAGTCAGGATAAAACAGTCGATGATCCGCCCGTCGCCAAGACTTACCAAAGCCACCAAACACCATTGCAAAGCGAGTAAGTGACTCAATTAAAAAAGTGAGCCGTTTTCTCTCTTCTTCTGGCAATGGCTTTGTTAGCGACCAGCGCAGTGTTCCAGTCACATCATAAGTTGGCTGCTCGAAAGACCCAGTTCCAGAGCGATCCATCTCTAGCGTCGCCGTCTGAAAGGCCATGCTCAAAAGCCCCACAGTTGCGCCGCCTATAATCCCGCCAAACAGCGTTTCCACTAACCGCTCCGCGTTTTCTGCGCTCGTCAGCCCACCAAAAATACGCAGCGCATGGCCCCGTATGCCCGCTCGAAGAACGTTGGGCCGAAACTCTCCTTCGCTGCTCCCAATTAAATTTGGCGCTTGCCCCTGCCCCTGCAAGCCGAAGCGACAAAGCTGCTCTCCTGTAGCATTCTTAGGGTGGCCGTAGCCTGCGCTCACTCTAGAGCCTAAGCCGAGAGCGATCGCCTTCTCCCAAATCTGCCATACCGTCTCCCAGTTTGTTTCCTCATCGCTAGCCGTACTGGAAATGCCAAACCGCAGTTCCGGCTGATACAAGGAGATTTGCATAAACGCGCTAGAGCGTCCCTCGCGCTTCACCTGCCGATCCTGCTGAGGATGCACAATATCTACGAGGTTTTCCGTCCAATTGGTACTGGTTGGATAGCCCCCATGAAAACGCAACATCCCCGGTGACTGATCGTTCTTGTCTCCGCAGTATTTCAGCGCTTGGGCAGCACTGCACGCCCGCCGAAAGATACCCTTCATGCTACTCCCTGGATAAAAAGGCCACCCCCGCGCCCCAATCACCGGACGAATTACGCCGTCGTCCTGACCGCTATTGGTGATAAATCGCCAGGTGATCTGGTAGGTTCTCGTCGACACTGTGGTGGAAAAATGCGGCGCGTCAGGATAGGTTTCACTGACCCACTCTTCCGCCCAGCGGTTTGCATCCTGCTTTTGAGCATCAGGAATTAGCCGCTGAACTTGGCTGCGGCCCTCTACTTGGGCGCGATACATCATCGGAACTTTTTTCGCAGCGTCTGCAATAGTCATTACTTAATCCCCTTATAGCGCTGAGTCCACCACACAATGCAGTCACACATCTGAGTTAATACCGCCAAAGACACTCGCTGAACTTCAACATCTAGCTGCCAAAGCGCTTCTGACATCAGCCGAACACCAGCCGTATCCTTACTGGATACAGCATGATTGGGAATAGAGACGCCAGCTTTATCCATCGTCTTTACTAGCTCATCCCAGGTCGCTTTCCAATAGTCTGCCTTCTTTTTATCTGTTTCTTTTTTGCTGTTGCGCAAGCGTAAATGCTCGCCCCAAAATCGCTCTAGGCCATAGGAAGTGGCCATTCTCATCTTGTAGCTTTGATTGAGACTATCTGGATCGGCATCTATCGCATTTAGGACTAGCCGCTGCGCAATTTGGTCTAATCCATAAGACTGCCAATGTGTTGGAGCCTTACTCTTCTTAGCGCTGCTGGTCGGACTCTCAAGGCTGCTGGGCCTATTTGCTGTGTTTGCAGGCGGCTTCTGAGCTGGCGCTGCCGTGTTCTGACCAGATGCTTTTGATTTACTCTTTTTGCTCTTTTTCTTGTTAGGCATTACGCATACTCCCCTTGCAATGTGACGTTGCATCGACCAAAGCCGATAGATTCTAAACCACCGAAATAAAGTTCTTCAGATGCCGCAGCCACTGCTGCACCCTGCTCATCTTCCTGAGTTCCAAACGGTTGCCAGCCAGTTTTCTTGAGCGCTATCGGAAAAATGAGCAGGGTACCTTCGGGCAACGCCTCAACGTTGAAGAATGCGCCATCCTTTACTTTTTTCTGTTCATCTAATAGCTTTACCCGGCTCTGACGATAGAGCGCCATATCGTGAATCATAGCGATGTCATTGTCATCAACTACAACCATATTTTCAGGCTTAATGCTCGCACCTAGAGGAATCCAAGCCTCCAGCAGCTCGGGTTTAATGGAATGTTGAATTTCTAAAAAGCCCAGGTTAAAGAAGAGTACCGGTTTACCTGTACCCGGAAACTTACCGATGAGGCTAGTGGCGGCGCTATAAGGCGCTAGCTCCGGAGGACGGTCTTTCAGTTCGGGATAGCGAATCTGCTGATAACGTTTTAGCAGTCGAGGACAGCTCACCCACACAACCGGCTGACCAGGACAAAATACAGGTATCCAAACAATAGAAGCATACTCAAACTTGACATAGGCTTCACTAGTTCCACCGTCTTTTTGATTGGCGATCGCTTCGTGACCGTACCAGTCTTGTTCACTGCCGCTATCCTTATTGCGCATATCCGCTCGAAAGCGGCCTCTAATGGAGCTGCCGGGGACAATGCCCGTTTGGGTGAACTGATCGCGAAAGATCAGGTTGAGATTGCCGGTTTCTTCTCCGGCGCTAGCCCCTACGTGCAGGGGAGCAAGCGTTTCTATAATGCCGTAAGCTTTTTTGTACATAAGAGTTGTTGCGGTAAAGCCAGTAAAGATAAGGAAAAATTGAACGAGATAGATTTAGCTGGCGATCGCCCCACCCACAAAATCCACTGCCTCAACAACATCGGTATTAACGACGTTATTGAGCGGCAGTACCAGCCCGCAACCCCAGCGATTCAGGCGCGGGCCTTCTTGGGGGAACCACTCGGCTTCCCAGTCGTGCCAGGGCAAATCTATCGGCTCATTGAGCACATACACACTGCCCGCAGGCACCGCATATCGGCCTCTAGAAAGCCGCTTGGTTTCTCCCGGATTTCCGCCGAGGCGATAGCGAAACGGCACGGGCCTGTCCGTCATCACCGTATCTACTTTGCCAGCCCAGGCGCTTGGGATGCGGTGCGAGAGCCGGTTAGATCCCCATACCGCAGGTACGATAATCGCAAAGGTAGCGCCCGCTGGCTGGCTAAGCTGCTGCTGACGAGCCTCACTGAGATCGTAGGTGGTGACGTTTACCATGTGCCCTTCCCCGCCAAAGCGATACCAGCCTGAGGGCAGCTCCATATTAGAGAGATAGACTAGCCGCGCTTCTGGAAGGAGCTGTACGCCGTTTTCTAGAAACAAGCTGCCGGTTGCGCCATCCTCTTCTGAATTGGCGACCTTTCTTTGATCGTGCTGAAGTCTTGGATGCAAATGGGGCATGAACTTCCAGGGGCCAGATTCAAAGGCTTTGGGGTTGTTCCAATTTTGAATGCTCACCCAGGCTTCTCGTTTGTACTTGCCGCTAGAGCTTTTTCCTTCTGCGGTGAGCCACTGCCCTGCTGTTGAGTTCTCTACGTTAGGATGCCAGAACAACTTTTGATCGAGCTGATTGTCTTTTACTAAGTAGTGAAAGGGCGCGGGGACGTAGAAGTTTTGTTCGGTTGCGGCTATTTCATCGGCCTGTCCCCAGAAAGGGCCAGCGACCTGTAAGGGCTGCACCTCGGCATTGCCATACTGAGCGGCAAATAGGCCCGAAAGGGTGGCTGCGCTGGGCGGAAAGCTTTGCCCGGAGCGACCGACTAAATTTTCGGGGGAGAGGAATCGGCCTGCACTGCCGTATAGCAGACCCAGCGGCTCAATCGAAATTAAGTATTTGAACATAGGTGGAATCCTACTTTTGCTAAGTTGATGACCCAGGTGGTGAAGGCGGCATGGATGCGATCGCCCGCCAATCCATTTGGAGCCGTAAAAGTAGACCGCTCTCCTAAAATGCCAGTGGAAAGATGCTTGCTCCGAGAATCGTACGGATCAGCGCCCTCGTATTGGTTCCAGAGCATAGAACTCTCAATGTCCAGGCTGTCTTTGCTCAGAAAATCGTGAAACGCCTGCATATTGTTGTCTTTCTCAGACTTTGCAACTATTTCGCTCTGAAAGTAAACTTTGAGGAGCGCCCAGGCAACGTCAGATTGTTCGCGGCTAAAGGCATGACGTGCTTCGAGCGCTGCGACATCGTTGTAAATGTGCGTCCAGCTTGGCGATTCACCGCCTCGACCGCCGCCGCGCTCGTAGTCTTCTAGCAGCCGTAAAAACCGCCAGGGACATTGCCATTCTAGATAGTTGCCGCCGCTGAAGAGAACTCGTAGGGCAATGCGATCGCGCCCATTTTCTTTTGCGGATGACTCTGCTAGACGGCAGTGCTGCAACACGTCTCGCTGGGGCACCTGGGGCGATACCCAGACAAAGCCAACGCTAGCGGTGATCGGCTGAGCGTGCGCGTTCCATACGTCCGGGCTAAAGCGGTAAAACCAGTTTAGGCAGTCTTGGGGCGTTAGCTTCGCGCGCGGTTCGTTACGATACAGCACTCCCAAAAAGTCATCGCCTCCGGCATATACAATCCGACCATCCTTATGTCGTGGCTGACCGGCGGCGGCTGAAGCAGGCAGCTTGTCATCTAGATCGCGGCCCCACTGTCGCAGTGCCAAACTAAAGTTGTGCAGCACTTCTTCAGGATCGGCACCCGGCGTTTTCCCGGCCCTTTGCAGGTAGCTTCCGGCCCGGTCGCCATCGCCTTGAAACCAGCCTGTCCAGCGCAACTCTCGGTCTGCATCTTCAGAAGTGGTGTCTCTATCATTCCATCGCCGCAGTTTCTCGTAGGAACGAGGATTTTCGACGCCCACGTCAGTAGCGACCACTCCGTCAATGGTGACCAGACGCTTTACTAGCTCAGGAATGCTGAGCTGCTCTCGCTCGGTAATCGTTGCGCCCTTACTATCGACTGCGGCGCTCAGGAGGCGGTAGAAGGCTTTAACGTCGGCTTCTTCGGTGGCTTTTGCATGGGTGTGTGGGGCGTGGCGACCCAGGGCGGGCCAGGCCCGAGAGTCTAGGCCGGATAGGGTGGAGCTTTCTCCGATGTAGTTAATGCCTGTCCAGGCGCGAGCGACTTTTTGTTGGTTTAGATTGTGTCTGGCCTGATCGATGGTGTTGCCGGTTGCCCAAAAGAACTCCCAGTTATGGTTGGCCCATTCTTTCCAGGGGCGATCCCAAAAGTATTGGATGCGATCGCCCGATTCGGTCGTCGTCACGTTAGTTTGTATCCATTGCTGGCAGCTCACTACGAGCTGTTTCCAGGCGTCAATCAGCGATCGCTCTGCTTGGTCTCGGGAAAATTCTCCGCGGATGATGATTTGGTTGGGCGTTCCTTGGGAGACGTTGATTCGCGCTGGCGAGATGACGGGATCTGATTTGCCATCGGCTCCTTTGCCTAAATGGCAACGGGCATCAGCGCAGACTTGGTTGGCTAAGTGCGACAGAATAAAGGAGCTGCCGTAGAGGTCGCGGAGCTTGCGGGATTTTTCGATGAAGCTCTGTACAGGCGAGAAGGTGATAGCGGTATAGCGATCGCTCATGGGCTAGGCTGAGTGAGATTACAGTTGTGTGAGATTACAGATAGCTTAATTGCCTCTGGAAGTGGGGGTTTCCAAGGCTGAGAGTTGGCGCGACTGCGATATCTCAGCAACTAGGCAAATAGCCGAGGTTTAATTCAGCCTGCGTTGATATCATGCAGAACGATTTCACCCATTTCCTGATGGCGTTATTAAAACTAAAGGTTTTTGGAAAGAATTTACGCGGGCTTCGTTTTTCGCTAGATTTCGTCAAATAGCTCGTGAACCTGGGATGGAAGCATTGACAGAGGAGTGCGATCGCCCACTAAAGAAACTTACGCTTGCATTAAATTCAACATGTTGTTGCAAATATTACTAGCGAAAAACAGCTCATACTTACTGAAACCTAAAAATACAAAATAGAGGCTGAGTAACTATTCAGAGTTCTCAGCCCCTGATTTTAGATATTCCGAACTCAATGGCTCGGTAAAGACGGGAGTAATGACAATTCTCAACTTCTTTTTTGAAGAGTTTCCAACTATTCCGAACTCAATGGCTCGGTAAAGTGATAACGGAGAAGATACAGAAGACCGACGAGTCTAGTTTCCAACTATTCCGAACTCAATGGCTCGGTAAAGAGTAAAAACTGTCGCGTTTGGAATAAAACCATTCTACTTTGTTTCCAACTATTCCGAACTCAATGGCTCGGT
>JBBSOB010000260.1:0-7032 GCA_038260205.1 Phormidesmidales cyanobacterium | reverse complement strand
CAGTTTATCTGCTGGGATAGAACCGCTCAAGACGGCCGCTGAAAATAAGGATAAAGAAGGCGTTTGGACAGAGCGCAAGCAGCTCCTCAGTCAGGTGGGCGAAATTGAAGAACTGATGGTTGACGGCTACCCGTTTGAAGTGCCCGCCGAGTACGACCACCTGCCTCAGCTAAGAGGCCGCGCCACCGTTGAGTTCACCACCAACAGGGGCGACATTACCGTTGTCGCTGATGGCTACAGCGCCCCCGTCACTGCCGGTAACTTTGTAGACTTAGTTAACAAAAAGTTCTATGACGGCCTGCCGTTTATTCGCGCTGAAGACTTTTACGTTTTGCAGACCGGCGACCCCGAAGGCAAAGACGAAGGTTACATCGATCCCAAAACAAAAGAATATCGGGCGATTCCGATGGAGATTTTGGTTAAAGGCGACGAGCAGCCTATCTACGGTTCTACGCTAGAAGAGCTGGGCCGGTTTATGGATACGCCGGTGCTGCCCTTTAACTCTTATGGGAGCTTGGCCTTGGCTCGCCCTGGCGATAACAATAACGGCGGCTCTTCTCAGTTTTTCTTCTTTCTGTTTGAACCAGAGCTAACGCCCGCTGGCCGAAATCTTTTAGACGGTCGCTATGCTGTATTTGGCTACACCGTTGAAGGCAAAGACGTTTTGAAAGATCTAGTGGCTGGTGATAAAATCATCTCGGCTAGAGTGGTAGACGGACTCGATAACTTAGTTGAACCCAAGGCTTAGCTATTTGACTCAATTGCTCGAGATAGGTAGCGCTTGCAGAATCAGCATCTTGGCCTTTTCGTGAGGGCAAACAGGATGCCTAGTTTGCAAGCGCTTTTGCTTTTCTATTAGGTCGATGAATTTAGGCCGATGAATTTAGGTCGATGAATTTTCAGCAGGTGGACTGTTTATGTCTAATGCGGTAGAAACCATCGCTGAAATTGGCGAGCTGGCTTTATTAGAGCGCCTAAAGCCTTTCTGTGCTGATGTTGTTGGCGACGATGGAGCCTTACTCAAGGTTGCGTCTGATTGTCAGCTAGTGGTAACTACAGATGTCTTGACAGACCGCGTGCATTTTAGCGATCGCACTACTCCCCCCCACTCGGTCGGCTGGCGAGCTACCGCCGCTAACCTCTCAGACTTGGCTGCCATGGGCGCGGCTCCAATAGGGATCACCATCGGTTTGGGCCTTCCGCCTCAAACTCCCTGGCTCTGGGTGCAGCGTCTCTATCAAGGCATCGCTGATTGCCTTGCCCAGTATGGTGGTGAAATTGTCGGTGGCGATGTGTGCCGGGCCGATCAGCGAACCCTCTCGATTACGGCGCTAGGCCAAGTTCGGCCCCAACAAGCCGTCTTTCGACATACAGCAGTTCCAGGGATGACAGTTGTCGCCACAGGATGCCACGGCCTTTCTAGGGCTGGATTGGCCCTTTTACTAAAATCAGAAAATCCAGGCGATGCTGTCAATAGCTTTGAGCAGACACGGTGGATTAAAGCGCATCAGTATCCAGGGCCTCGGTTTGACGCGATCGCCCACCTTCAATCCATCTGTCCCTATCCCGCCATCACCGGCATGGACAGTAGCGACGGCCTAGCCAACGCCCTCTTGCAAATCAGTCAGCGTAGCAAAGTCGGAATAGAAATCGATCAATCTCGTCTATTCATTCCATCGGAGCTAATCGCCTTTGCCGGTGCTGACAAGGCGCTGGAATGGACACTTTACGGCGGAGAAGATTTTGAGCTGGTGCTGTGCCTTGCTTCTAAAACGGCCGATCGTTTTTTGGCCGTCTGTAAAAGCGCGATCGCCATCGGCACCACCACCAACTCAGGCGTTGTCCAGCTACGCTTATCTGATGGCAGCACTCAGGTCATTGAGCATCGGGGCTTTCAGCATTTTTCTTAAAACCGCAGCGACAATCTTTTTGCTAGCTCTTTTCGCCAGCTCGAAAATACACTACACTGGCAAAGCTGATCACATATTGTAGAAACGTACGCTCATGGCGGCTCCCAAGAAAAAGACTTCAAAATCCAAACGCAACAGTCGCAAAGCGACCTGGAAACACAAAGCTGCCGTTCAAGCACAGCGAGCGCTTTCTCTAGGTAAATCTGTACTGACCAACCAGTCCAATAGCTTCGAGTATCCATCCGACGACGACGATGACGACGACGAGTAAGGCAAATTTTGCTAAACAAATCGGCCAAATATTACAAAATATTATAGAAAAGCGGGGCTAACAACTCCGCTTTTTTATTGGCTGAAGACCGCTATTCGCCTGATCGCGAGCTGGTAGGCCGAAACAACAGAAAATATAGACACCTTAGATATTCTTTGATGCTCGCAGCGCCTGTTTCTGCGAGACCTACTTCGGCGGAGAAGACTTTCGCGTAAACTTTGCTATTCGACTGGTGATCGCCCACCTGCTCGCCCTACGCTCCGGCATGTTGCTCAAAATGCTGATTGTAGACGAAGGCTTCGGAACTCAAGATCGTGAAGGCTGCGACCGATTGCTTGCAGCCATTGAGGCGATCGCCCCCGACTTTGCCTGCATTCTCACCATTACTCACATGCCGACTTCCGCGAAGCCTTCCAAACCCGTATTGATGTCCATAAAGACTAAGATGGCTCACATATCGCTATTTCTGGCTAATCGTGTGCATGTGCTAGCGCTGAGCGACCTTATTTGATAGCCTATAGCCTATTGGCAAGATGGAAATAGGGTAAATTGACGGCAAAATATAAAGTATTTATATCCCATTCATCCATTGATACCTGGGTTGCAAAACAGATAGCACGCTATATAAATGACTTCGGTGCAGCTACATTCCTAGATGTAGAGGATATTGATCATGGTGATGATGTTGATGAACAAATTCGCATCGCTGCTGCCTCAGCAGATGAACTGCTCGTTTTCCTCACACCGTGGTCGAAGAGTAGGCCCTATGTATTGATGGAAACTGGAATTTTTTGGGGTAGTCGGCGTAGAATTGTGAGTGTACTACATGGATTAGGGCTTAAGGAAATACCAGAACCGCTTCAAAAGCTGAATTTCATTGATATCAATGAAATTGATTCTTACTTTCAACGGCTCAAAAAACGCGTAGAAGATAAGTCATGACTAAGCAAAAGTACGATGTATTTATTTCATACGCATATCGGGATAAGGCTGATGTCGAGGCGCTTAAAACAGAACTAGAATCTGCGGGAATAAAGGTTTGGGACAACCGGCATTTTGAGACAGGATCAGATTTTCTAGAAGATCTCCGTCAAGCGATTGAGCTGAGTCGGTACGTTGTATTGTATATATCAAAGAATTTTCTTGACTCTGAATGGACTAACTTTGAGGCAGGTGTTGCTATAGGTAAAGCCACAGACAGCCACAATCTTACTGTTCTTCCTGTTATTTCACCGGGCGTAGACTATTCTCAGCTTCCATACATGCTTAGGAAGTTTGCGGCTGTGAGTTCTCAGGATACCGATAAGCTGATATCACAAGTGAAAGCAAAGGTTTCTTAGGAACGAACAGACTTGTTTCTGCAAGTTACTGGGCCACGGAGGATTTAGCAGGGAGCAAATACAGCAGTCCAGAAATCCAGGTAAGCGCCACTGCCGCCCAGAACAGAACAATGCCCACCGTCTGCCCAATCCCTGCGAGTGGTGCCAGCAAAATTGCGATCGCCACAATTTGCACCACCGTTTTCGCCTTTCCCCAAATCCCGGCACCGGGCACCGCCCCTTTCTGGAAAGTCGGATTCACTCGCCACCCAGAAATCGTTAGCTCTCTAGCTAATATCAAAAACACGCCCCAAGCCGGAATTTCGCCCATCTCAACTAGCGCCATTAAAGGCGCCATCACCAGTAGCTTATCTACCAGTGGGTCTAAAAACTTGCCGAGATCCGTCACCTGATTGAGCTTACGCGCTAGATACCCATCGAGCCAATCTGTTCCCGCAAAAATAACAAAGGCCACCACGCTTAACCAGCGGCGATAGTCAGTAGGCTCTAGCAGGGCGATTAGAACAATGGGGACACCCAGCAAGCGAGAGAAAGTAATCCAGGTAGGTAAATTCATGAATTTAACGTTTAGCGATAGGGAAAGCGAGAAAAAGACCAGTTCGAGATGTTAGGAATGAAGCGGGCGATCGCCATACGAAATCTCTCTTTCTACATAGCTAGGCGGCTCCACATGAATGGTCACTCTCGTTGGCCCAAACTCTTCCGCTAACTTCTGTTCTACCTGCTCGGTAATCTGGTGAGCGCTCAGCACATCTTGAGGTTCAACAATTAAGTGCATATCAATAAATACCTGACGGCCTAGCAGCCCCCGAGACGCAAGGCTATGGCAGTTCAGCACGCCAGGAACCTGCATCACAGCGCTATGAATAGCTTCAGGTGCGATCGCCATCTCATCGACTAGCCAGGGCAAATTTGCCGAGAGCACCGTCCAACCGCTTTGAATCACCAGCAGCGCCACTGGAAACGCCAGCACCACGTCCAACCAGTCTTGACCTACCCACACGCCAATTAAACCGCCTAGCACCGCAATCGTAATCCAAATATCGCTCATCGTATGCTGAGCATCTGCCACCAAAATATTGCTACCCAGCCGATTTCCCACGCGGCGCTCGTAAACCGCAACAAAAATGTTAATCCCCAGCACCACCAACATAATCCACAGCGCCGTAGCCTCCATCCTGACGGGTTCGCCCCCCAAAATAATGCGCTCGCCCGCCCCCTTCAAAATTTCAAAGCAGGCAATGCCTAAAAAGGCCGCAATGCATAAAGCACCCACCGCTTCATATTTCTGATGTCCGTAAGGATGATCCCTATCCGGCTCAGGTGAAGCGAGCTGATTCGTCACCAGCCCCAACACATTGTTTGCACTATCCGTAACGCTGTGCAGCGCATCTGCCATTAGGCTAAGCGACCCCGTCCAATAGCCCACGCCCGCCTTCAGTACCACTACTGTAAGGTTCAGTCCCAGCGTCAGTATCAGAACTCGCCGCACCTCAGAGCGATAGTCTGCATAGTTGTGGTGATGAGCAGGGTGGTGATGAGTATGGCTGTGGTCAGGCCCTGAACTATGAGCATGGTTAGCGCTACTGCGATCGCGGCGATGATTGGCAGCGCTAGAAGGTAAAGTTCCAGGCTTCAAAGTTCCAGGTTTCAAATGGCCAGGTTTCAAATGCTGAGGAGAAGCGGCTCGACCAGATTGCCGATCGTCGCTATGAAAATTTGACATCGCTCAAGTTCCTCCGCGACCGCTACTGCTTCGATAGCCTAGCGCGTCTCTTTGCAATCACGACAGGCTGCACACAAAAATTAGGTTGCTGGTCAGGAGATGGCTTGTAGCCCGTTTAGGAAGCGATTTTACTGGGCGTATTGGCCTCCGTAATCGCCTGATTTATCTGCGAAAATATCTCTTTACAGTGGTTCTGCGTCCGCAGCGGCAGCTCCTCATTTTTCACCACTAGGTCAATCTTTGAGCCGCCACTCTCCAGGGTCGGCGGGCTAATCAGCAGTTCGATGGTGGCCAACTTTGCAAAAGGCACCTTGCCCGGCTTCTCTTTGGCTACGATGCAGATAGGATCTTGATACACCAAGTCGAGATTACAGGCTTCTAACGCACCGACGAGGGCGTGATTGATCTCTTCTGAAGAAGCGCCGGTCATAAAAAAGTTAGTATAGCGAGCCATAGAAAACACTGAAATACATCCGCACAGCTCCACATCGGCAAAGACGCGGATCATTGACAGGATACCGTTGTTTCTGAGAATAGGGAATAGGGGAGTTAGCCCAACCCCCCAAACGCGGTATAAATTGTACAGCCAGCCCAGAAAGAGCATCGCACAGAGCCATACCATGAGAGGAAAATTTATTGTTTTTGAAGGCGGCGAGGGCAGCGGCAAAACCACTCAAATACTAAGGCTCCATCAGTGGCTAGAAGCTGAGCTTAAAACTAATGCAACCCTACAACTGTTGCGCCCTAAAGACCGCTGCCAAGGCATAAAACTAACTAGAGAACCGGGCGGAACCCCTGTAGGCAAACAAATTCGACAGCTTTTGCTTAATCCCTACGAGTCGTCAACAGCAGCGATCGCCAGTAAAACAGAGCTTTTGCTATATGCCGCTGATCGCGCTCAGCATGTAGAGCAAACCCTGATTCCCTGGTTAGACGCGGGCTATTGGGTATTGTGCGATCGCTACACCGATTCAACCGTCGCCTATCAAGGATACGGTCGCCAGCTAGACTTAGATCTGATTTATCAGCTCAATCAAATTGCCACCAGCCAGCTCAAAAGCGACCTGACTCTTTGGCTCCACGTCCCGCCAGCAGTGGGACTAGCTAGAATGCATCAGCGCGGACAGGCCGACCGCATAGAGCAAGCCGGAAGCTCCTTTCATCAGCGAGTATGCGACGGCTTTGCAGCTCTAGCTCAGTCCACCGATGCGGGCGCTCCTCATCCGCTCAGCAGCGGCCCCACCGTAGAAATTTCGGGTGATCGTCCCATAGAAACCGTCGCCGCCGACATTCAGCAGGTACTTCAGCAAAAAATGGCCAGCTGGTTTCCGGCCAATGCTCAGTAACCGGCTAATGCTCAGTAACCGGCTAATGCTCAGTAAAAAGAGAACAGACTCCGTGACCTCAGATCCTTTTGCCGCCCTGATCGGCCAAACCCAGGCAATCACCTTACTAAACCGGGCCGTTGCCCTACAGCGCATTGCCCCTGGCTACCTGTTTGTTGGCCCCGATGGAACCGGCAAATCTTTGGCGGCCACCGGGTTCGCCGAATTATTGCTAACGGCCAAATCCAATCGTCAGGCCCCTAATGATGGCACCGCACTCGCCCGCCGAATTCGCGATCGCAACCATCCCGACCTGCTCTGGGTAGAACCTACCTACTTGCACAATGGTAATCTTCTCACCCCCGCTGAAGCCGCCGAAGCGGGTCTAAAGCGCAAAAGCCCACCGCGCATTCGCCTTCCTCAAATTCGCAGCATCGCCCAATTCCTCAGCCGCCCCGCT
>JBBSOB010000259.1:0-7051 GCA_038260205.1 Phormidesmidales cyanobacterium | reverse complement strand
CGAAGCGCTGATAGCGATTGTCCATTTAGGCGACCAGGCGTTCCATGAGTGCGATCGCGTCTTCTTTGGTTTTCACAATCGGCTCATACAGCCAGCGCATGGTCTCAAATTCGGGGAAGGTGACTCGCTTGGGATCGACCAGAGCAACTTGAAAGTGTTGGGGATCGTGGCGGACGATAAGGTTGAGGAGGAGCGATCGCCGGATCGAGATCATGAATTTAAGGGCCCTTAGATTGAGCCGCTAGCGTAAGAATTTCCTCAAGGGGAACCTGTTCAGCTTTCACGAGCGACATATTGGCTTTCAAGCTGGTGACCTCACCTGCACGAATGGCAAAAAATTCGCCTATTTGTTGGTTAGCTAGCTTGCTTGTCACATCTATTTTGGCTTCGCTCAACATAGGCTTGAGCTTATTGAGAGCCGTATTTTCTTTAACCTTGCCCACAAACCAAGAGGAAATTTGGTCTCGGCATTTGTAATCCAGGTCACCGGGGCTTTGAGTAGCAAGGAGGACACCGATCCCCGCTGAACGGGCACGCTTCAAGAGGCTTTCCATGGGTTCTTTGGTGGAAGGTTTTGCCTGAGCAGGTAAGTAAAGATCGGCTTCATCAAATAGTACGACTGCCTGTAGCTTCCCGGAAGGGTGTTTCTGTGCGTAGCGGTTGAGATCGAGCAAAAACTGGGACACCCAGAAGAGAATATTAGCATTGTCTCCTAGAGACCCTAAGTTGATGACCGACAGTGGCGTTTTCTGTGGTGATCGGCTGGTCAATAGCTGGTCGACTGACAATTGTTCGGCCTGACTATTAAACAGATGGCCTGTCATCAGGCTAAGGGTTTGCAGGTCTTCGGCAAGCTTTTTGCAATGCTTTGGATCTAAAACGCCAATGGCATTGATTAATAGTGGGTCTACTTCTGAGATAAATTCAATCAGCCGATTTATAGTGAGTGGGTTCTCAAGCTGTAGCTCACTTAGCACTGCGATCGCCTGCCCTAAAATAGCGATTCGAGTCTTATCTTGACCATACTGCTTGTAGTTCAAAATGCCGCCGAGGGCCATTGCGCAGTAATTGGCAATCTGCCGTCGCTCGCCACTGGGTAATTGACCCAAGCCAGGTGGAGTGATCGCAATACTCAGCGGTCGGCCTTGGCCTCTGATGGTTCCAGGCGTATAGACAGCGACCTCTATCTTGTCTTGCAGTAGCTGACGAGAAGCTGCGACTTGGGGATCGCTATCGGAATTGTTCCAGGCTGTAGGGTCTGCGTAGCTACATAAATCGCCTTTGCGATCTAGCAAAATCGCCGGAATACCTCGTAGCAGCAACTGTTCAATTAAGGTTAGCGCTAGCGTCGTTTTGCCACTACCTGAGCCGCCTAGAAATGCTCCGTGTCGGACTAACTTGTCTGGAGCGATTTTGACCGGTTCCGAAACAGTAGTACGGGTATGACCTAGCGGAATAGATGCAGTAGGGGCCGGTAGTGTGGAGTTGATGGCAAACGATAGCGGAGATTTGGGTGCCTTTGGAGGTGAGATAGATTCTGTGCGAGCAGTTGAGCTGCCAGAGTTGACACCCGTCAAGGAAGCTGCCGATGTAGATGAGGGAATGTTTGCTTCCAGCTCGTTCAAATTCAGCATTGCTTTCAGCGATGGTAGCTGAGACAACGGCTTTTCGGTTTGTAGCCACTGTAGGTACTCAGGCCGGGAACCATGCTGTCCTTGAAAGTTTTGAAGCGCCATCATCGTGCGCCAGTCAGAATCTACGACCATTGCTCTACGGCCACCGCCACTGATGAACTGACCGATTTTCGCAGCGGTTTTAGTTCTAGGATTGCTGGGGAACTCTGTCGTCCTAAGAATCACTGGTATAGCATTGGTGGCAGCTTTCTCTAGCGCTTTAATCTGCCTGAGTAGCGCACCGCCTGAAGATGACTTTTGGCAGAGCCCAAGCAGCAAAGATTCCTTGAGCGTATTTTGGCCTAGTCGAATGTCGGTCGTCAGATAGCTTTCCTCGTTGCCAACTGTGAACTGGTAGTTGTCACCCAGTTCTTGAGCGCACTGAGCGATGCTACTGCTTAAAAGATTGAGTAGGTCGCGATCGCCCTCAGGCGGTGAAAAGGTTGCGGCTAAATGATCATTCCAAAGCTGACTTAACCCTGTTAGATCAGGGCCAGGATCAGGGCCAGGGCCAGGATTAGTTTCTAATTCAGGAGGCTTGCCTGTAGAAATACTCTCTTCTCTCTTTTGTAAACACCAATCTAAAACACGTCGAGTAGGTAAGAGGGCTAGCTTATCCGCAGTCTCTGAAGGAAACGGATACAAAGAGTCCTGACTGTCCGATGTATCTACATCCGCCAAATCATAAAGATGCTGTAATCGTCTTTTAATAATCAACCTGACATCATCAGCCGTTCTCTGCGCTTTGAGGGTGACGGGTGCGGGATCTAGCTCTAAGCGATCAAGATGAGGTTTAGGAAGATATTGCTTCAAGCTGCTATAGAAATCATCTAAGCAAGAGATCACGACTACCACATTAGGAATTTCAGCGATAGTGACGATGGTTTGCATAGCTCGCCGAAAACGCTGCTCGGCAGATTCCATTTCACGGATGTCTTCTAGCTGATCGAGACAAATAATGAAAGCGCCGGTTGTGACCGCTCGAACGAGGAGCGCTAGAGACTGCAACATTCGGAGGGGATCGTCATCGCGGTCGCGCGAAGCCATCCCGCCTAATACGCCGCTGTCGTACGGTGCTAACGGCTCACACCGTAAAAACTTCAGCACCTTGGCACTGATGGCAGCTTGACCAGCCTGAAAATACAGCAGCGCTCGAATAACGTCCAAGTCCACGCCGCTAAACTTCCCTATTGCTATCACTCGATCCGCGACGGGATAAATCAGATCTAATAGCTCAGAGGTATTAAGTTCTTCTTCTCTCAAGAGGTGCAGTTCATTCTCGGTCATAACGCTAGGACTCTCTGCCAGAGCGTTTGAAATTTTCATAAGGCCGGTGGTGACACCGAAATCTTCGTAATAAGGCTTTTCAAAAGAGTCAATGGTGTTTCTAAGCACATATCGCGCATAGTTAGAAACCGCAGAGGTCATCTGCATGTAGCTAAAAAATCCCTGATTTCTCCCATGCGTTTGATTGCGGAAGACGCGCATCAGGTGAGTTTTGCCAGCACCTGATTCTCCTAGCAGCAGCAAAATGCGCCCTGAATCATCCGAAGTACCGCTATCTACTCTATTGAGCAGGCGCTCATAGGCTGACCGTGCTGACTGATGAATAGTTTCGACATCGTAAGGGTCGGGATGCCAGATATGATGCTGATGCGTAATCGCGTGAAAGGTGTCTAAACCCTGCTGAGAGCAAAATACGGTTAGCTGCTGTTCTGTAGTCATTAGGAAAAAAGAAATCCAGGCGGCAAAAGGTTACTTTGGGAAAATTCAGTCAGTACGAATGAAATGAAACTGGCTTTGCAAATGGATAATTTCGGAAGCCGCCATGTCTTCTGAGTCAAGGGAGTAACCTAAGTCAGCTCGGCTCAGGCTAATCCACTCTTTACGGCTCGCTGCCAAAAGCTTCTGTTTAAATTCATCTAGCGTGAGGTTCCAATCCGGTTGCTGCGAACTCAGCGTTTTCCAAACTTGCGAAATGAACACTTTATGGTCTCCAAACCACCCTTCTTTAGTATCTTTAGTCGCTGCTAATACCGTATTAGCAAAGTCCTCAAGCTCCAGATTTGAGAACGCTTGAGGTTGGGCAGAGGCTTCGGATGTTGACAGATCTGAAGTATCTGGATCTAAAGTCGGTTCGCCCGACGTATCCGGAGTAAAAGCTTGACGAAGAATAGCCAAACGCAACTGGTTAGCGTCATTGCGAGCACCAGCAGCTTTAGCGACGAGCTGATTGAGAGCCTGCTCCCATTTCAAAGGCTTGGGCGTTTGCAAAAGATTATTCAGCAATAACCCCATGACGGCCCCTTGGTTAAACGCTTGCTGGTTGAGCTGAGGGAGCTGATCTTGCAAACTCTGGGTAACAGAGGGGTCACATAGTTGCTGCCACAGCAAAGCATTACGAGTTTCAGTCAGCGACGAGAATGCGTCTATAGGCAAATCATATTCAGACTGTAAGATAGCCGCTCGCAATCTATCCGCATCAGCTAGCCGCTTTCTGGTTTCTGAGGTTAGCGCTGGCAAACCCAGAGCATAGGCAATCCAATACGTGTTTTTGAAAGTAGGCCACTGTAACCTAGTCGGCAGCGTTTCTAGCTTTAGCTGCTTAAGGATGTATTGAGTTCCTTTGTCTGTCGCTTGGCAACGAGCTTTGCCAGCAGACTCGGCGTAGCCTTTTTCCTCAAGTGATGTAAGCGCTTGCTCTAGTTGCTCAGTCAGCGCTGATGCAGATAGCTGACTGGCTGCGATCGCTTTCACAGCATCTTTCAGCTTACTTTTAATAAGACCACCCTCTTTTACCAACAGCAGACGGCTGAGGATCAAATCTGAAAGTGTGATCGGTTGCAGTGAGAGCATTGCGTCTCCAGTTAAACGGACGATTGGGCAAGTCGAAGCGATAAAGCTTGGTCGATAGTAGCAAGGATTTCTTCGAGGCGGGCAATGACATCTTCAGAGAGGAAGCGCAGAACCCAGAAGCCTGCCTGCTGTAGGGCGATGTCCTTGCGGCGATCGCGGCGATAGCTATCAGATGACTGAAAGTGATAGTAACCATCCAGCTCAACGACGATTTTGGCGCTATCTGCCAGAAAATCAACTTCCATAGACCGGTTACCAAAGCGGATATCGAGCTGAGCATTGACTCGAAACTGCCCAGAAGTCGCAGGTCTTGCTTCTAAGTACTGAAATAGAAGCCACTCTGCCTGACTGCGGTAATTCTCCTTCTCGTCAGCGGTGGGTTCAGCTTTTTCAGCCGACTCTGTGAGCGCCAGTGCCGCATTCAGTATTGCTTCGGTAGCACCGTACTTTTGCCCAGCATGGACAATGGATTGCAGATGGTCTTCGCGCTTTAAACCGCGATCGCTCAGCCACTGTCGCAGCCCATTTTTCCCCGGCGCAGCGATCTCAACCACGCCGCCTCGCAAAGTTGCCTTCGCCCTGGATTCTGGCAGCGTGCTTAGCAGCTCATCGGCTTGGCCAGAGAGTAGTAAAAGACCGATAGGTATCGTCGGGACTGCTTCGACCAGTTGTGTCAGTGCTATCAGGATCGTCTGCCGAGGAGACTCGTGGCGATTAGAAGGTAGGCGAATGAGAATTCCTGGCACGGCGTTTTCAGGAAGAAGGGTAGAGACGAGCGTGAAGAGCTGGGCGATCGCAGGCAGGTCATTAGCCTTTAGCTCAATGCCCTCAGAGTTGAGCACTTCCCGAAATTTTCCGCAGAGAGGCTTAGCCCGATCTAGGAGTACTTTTAACCAACGACCCTGCTCAGACTGAGCACATTGCTGCTGCCAGAATCGCTCTATTTGATATTCACTCGCGTGAGTCAGCCAAGCGGATAGCTGCTCAACAGCTCGGTCGGATAGCTGGGCAACCCGTTCTAGAACCAGAGACCGTAGGTCGTAATGCTGGACAACAATAGAGAGCCAACCCTCAAACAGCGAAAGCGCTGACTCATAAGTACAAACAGCGGTATGTCGATCAACCTGCTGCGCCCATTGATTCCAAAGAAGCTGCGTTGCCGCCGCACCGCCTGTCAAAACAGACAGCGTCGGGATGGACTGGTTTCGCCGGGACTGATGCAACGCTAATTTGCTAACAAAGGCTGTTTGCTGTTGTTCAACGTCCAGCGTTTTCTGACTCGTCATAGAACCCTTTACTTTTCATTCCTTCTCTATCTCACTACATGGGTTCCCAGATTTCTTTCAAGATCCTATAGGCATCGAGCTACTTGGCTGACTGCCCGGTTGGCCCTGCCGACTGAGAGTCTGCTGCGGGCGAGGTTGACTACTCGGTAAGTGCGACGCAGCCTGCCCTCCCAAGCTCTCGCGTAAAAACTTCACGTAGTGACCCAGCATCGTCGCCGTTGCCGCAGGATAATTTCCCGTAGGATCGTACTCATCTCGCAAAAATTGTTTGCCCTGCGCACTCAGCCTGACTTCTTTAATCGTGTATTTCGTAATTGTGAGCATTCCCCGCTCGGCCAAGCTGCTAATGAGCTGCTGACGGACATTTGCGGGCACCGGCAGCTTACCGGGCGTCATCGTATCCTTACAGGCTTTCAGCACCTTCAGCTCATCGGGCGTTACCGGCAGGCTGGTTGTATCTAGCGTTAGCAGTGTTCTACCGGGGGGCGCGATTTTGAAGTAAGCGACTTCGCTGTCATACTCCACGAATCCCTTGGAACTCAGGGTTTCGCAAACGCGATCGCGCTCAGCTGTCGGCGTTTTGCTGCTGGGATTCAAAGCCGTAATTTTGCCACGATAATCTTCACAGCCCAGCAGCCTCAATAAAAACTTCAGCTCAATCGCTTTCAAGCTCATGGCGCACCCCCTTTTTTCTATATCAATCTCAAGAAAGCCCAACCAGTCTAATAAAACTTGATTAGCGCATACCTACTTTTACCTTTTCTTCGCGCAGTATCAGCAAACTTTGCGATCGCTGATACCCATCAAAGCAAAATTCCTGATTCCTATTAACTGATCCTTTTTTCGATTTCAGCTTTCACAGCGTCCGCATTGGCTGGCAGGTAAACAGCAGGGTTGGCATATTGGCTAGTCACTTCTTCCAGCGACGACTCATGGTAGCCGACTTTGAAATCGGTAAACTTCAGCCCGTGAGCCGTGCTAATCACCACCGTCTTGTCACTGGATTTGATCACGCCGCGCTTAATCAGCTTAGTCAGCACGGCAAGCGCCACACCGGTATGCGGGCAGGTAAACATGCCAGTCAAATCAGCGTGCGCGGCGGCGGCAGCCAATTCGTTTTCGGTCGCCTGTTCGACAATGCCATCTGTTTCAGCGATCGCCTTCACCGCTTTCTCATAGCTAACCGGACTGCCAATCCGGATGGCATTGGCCAACGTGTTTTGTGCGGTCACGCTG
>JBBSOB010000258.1:0-7065 GCA_038260205.1 Phormidesmidales cyanobacterium | reverse complement strand
TCTAGGATCGTCAAACTGTCTGCAGATGTCTACGCCGCCATCGGAAGACTCGTCATCAACAACCAAAATCTCGGTGTTCGGATAGGTTTGCGCGATCGCCGACTCCAAAGCTAAGCGGACGAACTTCTCCACGTTGTAGAGAGGGATGATAATAGAAACTTTCTTCATAAAAACGACGGTTTGGTAGGTAGATGCGAGAGGGTGCGTACTGATGTCAAAAGGTGGCTGTCGCTAGCGCGATCGCTCATGCAAAGGCGATCGCTCATGCTTTTTTTTCAGCAAATTCTGAGATTGATGAAGGCCCAGACAGTCGGAATCGGCCCAACAGTCAGGATCGGATTGAATTAGATCAGAGTCGCTGACGATTTCTCTGTCTATTTCATGACTGAACGATTTGCTTTTTGAAGACTTTTTTTTGAACAATTTGCTTTCAGATAGCTGACGGCGCAACAGCATCCAAAAGAAAACGGTATCTTCTAGCAAATAACGTTTCCACAGTCGCTTCGGCTCGCGCATCAGCCGATATAGCCACTCTAAGCCCAAATCCCCAATCCACATAGGGGCGCGGTTTGTATGTCCGGCCTCAAAGTCGATAGTGGCTCCAACCGCCATGGCTACTTTGATGTGGGGCAGGCGATCGCGATACTCAAACAGCCATTTTTCTTGCTTAGGCGCACCCACGCCAATCGCCAAAACGGTAGCTCTTGAGTGATTAATCAAACGAATAATGGCCTCGTTCTCTTTTTTATTATTTAAAAATTGAAAAGATGGAGAATGTGCGCCAACGACCATTTCACGACCAACTTTTTCATTGATCCTGTCCATAGCAGCAGCAGCAACCCCTTGAGAGGATCCTAACAAAAAGATTTTGACCGTATCATCATGGCGGTAATGATGATAGAAGGCAGGAAATAGATTCGAACCAGAGATCTTTTCCTGAATAGGTTTTTTAATGAGTTTAGAAACCCACTTCAAAAGCTGACTGTCGCAAACTCTATAGTCTGCGAAGCGGTAAGCCTGACGAAACAGCGAATCGCTCTGAAGTTTAACAACATGGTCAATGTTCGGCGTAAAAACGACGCCACCGTCTTTGAGCTTCTCTAGCAGCTCAAATGTTGAGATATTGTCTATCTCAACATCTAATATTTTGACTGTTTTCATGATGCCCCTTAATCCTAAACGTAGCGAGCGTGACGCTCATATCGCTCAACCGATTCATTAGGTCAAACTCGATTCATATCAATTTGGACAGATACAGGTCTAGCCGAGCTGCGCAGGTCTAAGCTGCGTCGAGTTAGAGCAGGCAAGTTGAAAGATTCAACCCAAGCCAACTGCATCTATTAGAACTTAGCGCTGGGTAAGATTTCAGTATCTTAGCGCTGAAATCTTAGCGCTGAATAAGTTCTCAGTAAAAATGTCAGGAACAACACTTGACTTACTTTTATGACGCCAAGCAGCCTCCGATATTTCTCTTCAGTCAGAATGTAAATTGTCACATCGTCGATTGCAGTCGAGGACGCAAGGGTAATTTTACCAATTACATTTAAATTGTACTTGTCGCTCTGTTTTCCTTACTTTGTTGACATATCTTCACAAATATACAAACTCAAAACCATGTGCTACGCAAGCGAAAACCCTTGTATAGAGGCATTCCGCATCAGTGCTCGAATAGTTTTATCGAGGGCATTCAGCCGCCGCGAGTCCGGTGTCAGCGACTTATTGAATCGAAATGATACGGCTCGCCGGTCTGTACTTTCCACAGCCCAGCGTAGATTCCATTTTGACGAATAAGCTCTTCGTGGGTGCCGCCTTCGACCAGTTCGCCGCGATCCATCACATAAATGCAGTGGGCATTTCGGACGGTAGATAAGCGATGAGCGATCGCCACTACTGTTCTTTCCTGGGTAATTTTTTCCAAAGACTTTTGAATCGCCGCTTCAGTTTCGTTATCTACCGCGGAGGTCGCCTCATCTAAAATCAAAATAGGCGGATTTTTAAGCAGCGCGCGCGCGATCGCCAGTCGCTGCCGCTGACCGCCCGATAGCTTTTGACCCCGCTCACCGACCACCGTGTCATAGCCCTGCGGTAGCCCCACAATAAAGTCATGAGCTTCAGCCACTTTGGCCGCCTGAACAATCTCTCTTTCAGTGGCCTGAAAGCTGCCATAGGCGATATTTTCAGCCACCGTTCCATGAAAGAGAAACACATCCTGGCTCACCAAACCAATCGATCGGCGCAAATCTTTTAGATCGAGCGACTGCAAGTCCAGTCCGTCTAACGTGATATAGTCCGAATTCACCTCATAAAATCGCAGCAACAGTTTGACTAAAGTGCTTTTGCCCGATCCGGTTGCGCCTACAATGGCGGTTGTTTTTCCAGCGGGCAGTCTCAAAGAGAGATTTTTTAAAATAGGCAGTCGATCTCGATAGCCAAAGGTGACGTTATCAAACACAATCTCGCCACTCACCTGCATAGCCGGAAGCGCCACATCTCCCGGACGAATAGCCACTGGCGTATCTAATAAGCCCATCACTCGCTGAGTAGAGGCCATTGCCCGTTGGTACTGATCTAGCGTTTCACCCAGGCGCGTCAGGGGCCACAGCAGCCGCTGCGTCAGAAAAACCAGCACGGTGTAGGTGCCAGGCTCTATGCGCCCAGCAGCCGTCGCCAAACCGCCATAAAACAAAATGCCGGTAAATCCAATCAGAATAATGATGCGAATGAGCGGAATAAACGCGGCGCTTAAGCGAATGGCCCGCTGATTGCTCAGGCGGTAGGCATCGCTCTCGCGGCCAAGCTGCCCTAGCTCATAAGTCTCGGAAGTAAAGCTTTTAATCGTCGAAATGCCGGTCAGATTGTTGGCCAGTCGGCTATTGATTGATCCAGCTCGCGATCGCACTTCCGCATAGCGAGGAGCCAGATACTTTTGAAAGGCGATCGCGCCCCATATGATGAACGGCATCGGCACAATCGCCATCCAGGCCAAACTAGGAGCCAGCACAAAAAACGCAGCGCCAATCACCAGCACGGTTGTCCCCATCTGAATCAGCTGGTTGGCCCCGCTGTCTAAAAACCGCTCTAGCTGATTAATATCGTCATTTAGCATCGACATCAGCTCACCCGTACTGCGCGCCTCAAAGTAAGCCATCTCCAGACTCTGCACATGACCGTAAGCGTCTATGCGCAAATCATGCTCCACAGACTGCGATAAGTTACGCCACAGCAGCTCGTAAGCATACTGAAACGCCGACTCCAAAATCCAGACCAAAAAGGTCAGCGCAGACAGCACAATAAACTGCGATCGCAGATCGATAATTCCAAACTGAGTCAGCACAGATGTCTGCTGATCGACCACGATATTAATAGCCAGACCAATTAAAGCGGGCGGCGCTAAGTCAAAAACCGTATTCAGAACAGAGCAAAGACTCGCCAGCCAGACCTTACGACGATAGCGACGACCATAGGCGAGCAAGCGTTGAAAAGGATGGCGAGAAAAAGAGGCCATAAGAGTTACCAACAGGCGTTGCCAGCAGCAGGAAAGGCTTACGACTATACCAAACTGACCCGATAAACTCTAGCTCTCTGGTGCAACATCTAGACCCCAAATGCTGACACGAGGCGGCGATCGTCATATTTAGACAAGTTAATTAGACAAACTTAGTTCGGTGAATTAACCATTTGGAACCCCAAGTCATTGAGCACCCAGCGGATCACCTGCTCAGCAAACAAATCAATCTCTCTAACCGATAGCTTAATCGGCTCTACCAAAGCCGCTCTAGCCGGTAAAATTCGGCTAGGCGCTAACGTCGGGCCACAAACATTAATAATGTCATCTAGCTCCTTATTCATCACCTCTACGCCCAAAATACTTTCGAGCGTTGCAACCGTTAAAGCAGGCACAGGCATCGGCTTAGTAACATTCGCCGCGTTAATAATCTCCGATAGCTCAGCAACTAGCGATGCGTCCGTTCTCAACGCGGCAGCCGACTCTACAGCCGCTTTATCAGCGACAGAACCCACTTGAGCAGAACCCACTTGATAGGCCGCAAGGGCTTTATCTCCTCGGGTAATTTCCAATAACTCCGCCATTAGCTCATCGGTAGAAATGGGCGGCGCAGAGTCTAGCTCCACAGCAGAAAGTACCGTCGTCAGCAGCTCTTTCTCTAAATCGCTACGCTCAGAATCCGACTCTCCATACAAACTAAACGAAGAGAAATTAGTCTCTAAAGCAGCCGGGGCAATCGAAAAAGCCTCTAGTGGCTGAGGAGAAATCCGAGAAAAGATCTGGGGAGAAGTCTGAGCGGCAGACGGTGCAGATGGTCTCATCAGCGGATCAGCATTTTCCGCAGACTTTTGTCGCTGACTGCGATGATAAGCGGCCGCCGTTGCCAAAGCGCCCGCTGCGATCGCAATCCCCAACAGGGTTTTAGGCAGCGTCCCGTTAGCAAAATAGGGCGCAAGCAGCCGAGCCTGTGAAACCGCCGAACCCTCCGGCTCGGACGCAGGCAATTCAGTAACAGATCGATCGGCCACCAGCTGACCCTTAACCCCGCTCGACCGCTGCGTCTCGGCCTGTTCATATCCCGCCACAGCTTGAGTCGCCGTCGATAGCTCCCGTTCGAGCTGTTCGTACTGCCCAATATCAGCTGTTAGCTGAGAATGACGGCTCTGCAAGCGCTGGCGGATAACGTCGAGCGTGTTTTGCCGCAGTCGCTGGACTCGATCTTGGTGAGTTGCCACTACCAGATTTTGCATTATGTCAATAGCTGCGGGCGAGTCGCTGATCAATTCGATCTGCGCCGACTCCTTCGACATCACATATTTTGGAAAAGCTTGCTCTGCGACCTTAGTCAGCCACTGCTGATGATACTTGTAGTCACTATAAATCTCGTTCAGGCGAGTTCCATCTATATTGGCCGAGCTAAACTCTTCCTGCATGTCTTGCTCAGCTTTTTGCAGCTTGGCCCACACCGCCTGATATTCTTCATTGTTATTCAATATCAAGTCGGGTAAAGATACGTCGGCATCAACCGTTAGCAGCTGCATTTTGAGCTGAGTTAGAAGGCGCTGATTTCGCTCAATGCTGGCATCAAGCTGTGTCCCTTGCTCGGATATTTCAGCCGTCCGACTAGCCAGTACGTTGCGATAGGCAGCCATATTTTGCTGACCATGAGCCGCTTCAAAATTGGCTATCTTTTGCTGTAGCTGCTGAACCTGCTGGCGAGCCGCAAACAGTTTAGAGTCGATCCTTGAGTCAGCAGCAATATCCGCCGCCCGCGAGATAGAGGATGCATTATCTATCGGCTGAGCCTTTGCTGCGCTCACTAGCTGGGCGACCACCGCTTGAGTTTGCCCAGAGCTAGCATCGTTTGGCGACTGATAAGCCAGCTTAAGGCTGCCGTCTTGGGCGCGCGATAGTAGAGAATTGACGTTCGATGAAGCCGCATTAGACCTAGCTGCTTTTGCCGCGATCGCCGCTGACGAATGCCCCCGACTCGAACGAGCGCTAAAGCTAGCCTGCCCAGACTCCGAAGCCCGTGGCATCACCGCACTCGCCATCAGTTCCACCGTCTGCTGTCCCGAAACAGCGCGTTGAGCCATATCGATGCTATTCTGCGGGCCTTCGTAAGCCACCGCCTGCTCGCCTGCTAGCGGCAACACGATTCCCGCCGAAGCCACTGCCACGCCAACCATGGCCCCAGTGCGCCTTCGATCTAACTTGGGGGGCCTACTCACCGAAAGCGTAGCGGCCAACGGGGTCTCTAGCAGAGCATCCCTAGAAAATATTATCGGCTGTGCATGGAGACGGCTTTGCATAGCGACCTGCGCGAAGGTAAAAACCGAGACTTCGTGAAAAAAATAAGCGCCTCAGTTGATTCTTTATACTCAGATCTGAAACACTATCCGGGGAATATGGGTTGGATTACCTAGCCAAAAAACCCGCCACCACGCTATGACATCTCAACTCGACTCACTCAATTTTTCCTCGCTCAGCGCGTTATACCAAACGACTTTGCTAGAAAACGTAGTGCCCTTTTGGACAACTCATTCGATTGACGTAGAGGGCGGATACTTTACCTGCTTAGATCGCACCGGTCGCCCGTACGATACCGATAAGTTTATCTGGCTGCAAAATCGGCAGGTGTGGCTATTTTCTATGCTGTGCAATCAAAAAGTGGGCAGCGAGCAGCAGCAGGCATCGTGGCTAAAAGTCGCCCAGCATGGTGCAGATTTTTTAGCGGCACATGGCAGAGATGAGGCGGGCAACTGGTACTTTTCGCTTAACCGAGCGGGCGAACCCCTGACGCAGCCGTACAGCATATTTTCCGATTGTTTTGCCGCCATGGCCTTTAGTCAGTACGCCCTGGCGCTGCCTGTAGGGGACGCGCGATCTCAAGCCCAGCAAATTGCCCTCCAAGCCTACGAAAACGTTCTGCGCCGCCAGGCTAACCCCAAAGGCCCCTATAGCAAAACCTATCCTGGCACCCGACCGCTCAAGGCGCTGGCCGTACCGATGATCTTGGCCAACCTGTCGTTAGAAATGGACTGGCTGCTCGCGGGCGATCGCCTAGAAACTGTCCTCCAAGCCACCACTCACGAAGTCATGAACGATTTTTTAGATGGCGATCGCCTGCTCCTATACGAACATGTCTCGCCCCAGGGTGAGTTTGTAGACTGCTACGAGGGCCGACTGATTAATCCTGGCCACGGCATTGAAGCGATGTGGTTTATGATGGCGATCGCCGAAAGGCAAAACAACCCAGCGCTCATAGACCCAGCAGGCGAGGTCATTCTCTCTATCCTCGACTACGCCTGGGACGAACAATACGGCGGACTCTACTACTTTCTAGATAGCAAAGGGCATCCTCCCCAGCAGCTAGAATGGGATCAAAAGCTCTGGTGGGTACATTTAGAAACCCTCGTCGCCCTTTCAATGGCCTATCGACTCACCCAGAAAAAAATCTACTGGGACTGGTATCAGCGCGTTCACGACTATACCTGGAGCCACTTTAGCGATCTCGAAAACGGCGAATGGTACGGTTACCTAAACCGTCAGGGCGATGT
>JBBSOB010000257.1:0-7089 GCA_038260205.1 Phormidesmidales cyanobacterium | reverse complement strand
ATTGGCGGGTAATGGTGAGGTAGAAGACTATCAGATAAGTGTTGTTACTGCTACTACCAGTAACCCTAATATGTTGCTAGCTAAGCGGATTACGGCTATTAATCGGGGGATATCAGGCCAGGAAAGATTGCTTGAGAATACTTATGTTGATGTCGATACGGCGGATGATAACGATCTAAAATGGCCGGGTGGCGCTGTTTCTGAGACGAATGGTGGGGGAACGGTTGAAAGCTATATCGCGGGAATGGCGGGGATTGATGATTTGACGGCGATCGCGAATTTAGCCATTAAGCCGCATGATGAATTGGAGTATACGATTTCATTTTTGTCGAATGGGGATGCTGTGGCGCAAGATGTGTTAATTTGCGATCGCATTCCGCTCAATACTCAGTTTGTTCCTGATGCTTTCAACAATGTTCCGGCTGCGGCTTTAAGCGCGCCTGGGAATCGGGGGATTTTGTTTAGCTTTAATGGCATCGCAAAAGCGTCACTAACGAATGCAAATGACGGAGATGAAGTTGTTGATACAGGAGGCAATGACAATGGAATTGGCGGCTATTACTTTCCGGCCGGTGTCAATCCGAGTGGTGAACTAGGCGTCAACGTTAGCTGTGGTGGTGCAAACAACAACGGGGTTGTCGTGGTGGATCTAAGCGATGTTCCTCATGCCATTGGTGACGGTAATCCGATCAACTCTTATGGATTTATTCGCTTCAGGGTTTTGGTTGACTAAAACGACGATTTATTTGGCAGCGGATTTTGCCATTTACTTTGCGAAAACATTCATACTGCGAGCACGTTTAGAAGTCGGGATCTGTTGTACAAACTTGTAAGCTATGTTCTATGACTAAGGCTGCTAAAGGCGCCTCTAGAAAATGTGTCTCTAGAGTGAGATGAGCGGATGCCTAACTTGCTTGGCCTAACTTGCCTTTTGGATTCGTCCCAATTCTAAGAAACAACGGCGACAGTGTGAGATCATAACCCTAATCCATCGCTCTGATCCACTGAGATACTTTACTGAAATGGCTATCAAAACGGTTTCGACTACTCCTTTTGACGACCAAAAACCCGGTACGTCGGGTCTGCGCAAGCAGGTGCCTACCTTTCAGAAGCCTAATTATTTAGAAAACTTCGTCCAGGCTACATTTGACAGCCTAGACAATTACAAAGGTAAAACCCTGGTGCTAGGCGGCGACGGACGCTACTTTAACCGTCCGGCGATTCAGATTATTTTACGAATGGCCGCTGCCAATGGCGTGGGCAAAACGCTGGTGGGTCAAGGGGGCATTCTTTCTACGCCCGCGGTTTCCTGTCTGATTCGCAAATATGATGCGTTTGGTGGCATTGTACTGTCTGCTAGCCATAATCCCGGCGGGCCTGAAGGCGACTTCGGCGTGAAGTACAACGTGTCGAATGGAGGGCCAGCGCCTGAGAAGGTGACGAGCGCGATTTTTGAGAATACGAAGTCGATTAGCGAGTACAAGATTACCGATACGGAAGATATCGACCTTGACGAGCTAGGAACGAAGCAGGTCGGCGAGATGACGGTGGAAGTGGTTGACTCGGTGGCGGATTATGCGGAGCTGATGGAGCAACTGTTTGATTTCGGCAAGATTCGTACGCTGCTAGAAGGCAATTTCAGTATGTGCATGGATTCGCTGCATGCGGTGACCGGGCCTTATGCCAAGTCAATTTTTGAGCAGACGCTGGGGGCAAAGGCCGGGACGGTGACGAATGGAGAGCCGCTAGAAAATTTTGGGGGCGGACATCCTGATCCAAATTTGGTGTATGCGCATGATTTGGTGGCCATTATGTTTGCGGAGGATGCGCCTGATTTTGGGGCGGCTTCAGATGGGGATGGCGATCGCAATATGATCCTCGGCAACAACTTTTTTGTGAACCCTAGCGACAGTCTTGCCTTAATCGCTGCAAACGCGACTCTGATTCCGGGCTATAAAAACGGGCTAGCGGGCATAGCTCGTTCGATGCCGACGAGTCAGGCCGCTGATAGAGTCGCGGAAAAGCTGGGCATTGACTGCTACGAAACGCCCACGGGCTGGAAGTTTTTTGGGAATTTGCTAGACGCAGACAAAATTACGATTTGCGGTGAGGAGAGCTTTGGGACAGGGTCGAACCATGTGCGCGAAAAAGACGGTCTGTGGGCGGTGTTGTTTTGGCTAAATATTTTGGCGGAGCGGCAGCAGTCTGTAGAAGAGATTGTGACTGAGCATTGGAAAACCTACGGGCGCAACTTTTACTCGCGGCATGATTATGAAGGAGTCGATAGTGCGAAGGCGAGCGAGTTGATGGATGGGGTGCGATCGCAGCTTTCTTCTCTACCGGGCAAAAAGCTAGGCGACTACACCGTGGAATATGCAGATGACTTTGGCTATACCGATCCAATTGACGGGAGCGTAAGCGAAAAGCAGGGCATTCGCATTGGCTTTACAGATGGCTCGCGGATGGTGTTCCGGCTATCAGGAACAGGAACTCAAGGTGCCACGCTGCGGCTGTATTTAGAAAGCTATGAGCCAGATGAGTCTAAACACAATGTAGATCCTCAAGAAGCTCTCAAGCCCTTAATTGAGCTAGCCGATGAGACGGCAAAAATTAAGGAACTGACGGGACGCGATCAGCCCACAGTGATTACATAAAGGGCCTCAAGAGAATAATCAGCGACAGTTCTTTTACCTAATCGCCTAGCGACTATGCAGACAACCTCCGAGTACACCTGCGCTTTTTGTGGCGAATCTAGCACAACCTTTATTGATCTAAGCGCGGGCAGTACTCAGTCTTACATTGAGGACTGCCAGGTGTGCTGTCGTCCCAACCTCCTCTATGTATCTATAGATGAGGAAACGCTAGATGTGGATATTCAAACCGACTATCAGGAGTAGCTTTGATTATTAGCAAAAATGGAGAATACAAATTACTGATACGCCGATATCTCAGTAATTTCTAGGAAGAATGATTGTTTTTATAAGTATGCATCAGCCGTTTTTTCTAAAGTGAGGGTGGGAGGAAATACGTCTGCTACTATTTCCCCTATACTGCGATTACTTGTGCACTTATCACGGGTGCTTTTGGCCACCTGAGCAACATGAAATATTGGGAGTTTTTGATCCAAAAAGAAGGCGATCAAACCTGGCTACCGCTAGAAACCCAGCAGGTTGAAATTTTAGAAGGGCGCTATCGGGTGGTAGCTCATACCGATCGCGCAAATACGCCTGTAGATATTCGCGTTAGTCAGTTAGCTACGAGCGAAATGCCGCCGCGAAAACGAGTGCGCAAGCGGACTGGTTCGACGAACGAGTCGGGTTTGGTGGTGGTGATGCCGTTTGTGCATTTGAAGCCGGGGCAGTGGACGCTAAAGTGTAGCAGCGCCGAAGGCATTGACCAGATGTTGGGCGATCGCTGGCAATATGACGTGCAGCTTCAGGTATTTGCGCAAAGCGAGGAGGATGGGTCGGGTGAGTGGCCCGCAGCGCAAAACAGCCAGTCTGTCTCTAGTGTGTTGATAGATCAAAATGCCTCAGACGAGCCGACCAATGAGCCGATAGACAAGTCAATAGGTGAGCCGACCAATGAGCCGATAGATGAGTCAATGGTGAATGCAGATTTGCCATTGCTACAGGCCCAAGCTGAGCTACAGCAGACAGTAGCGCAAGGCACTCACGGCGAGTCTGCTCAAACTCAATGGGAAGGGCCAAGCAGTCTGGCCTATCAGGTGACGTTGCGACAGCAGGCTTATTTATCTCAGCGCGACCAGCCGATGACGATTATGGGCCAGGTCAATACGATAACGGATGCGATAACGGATGCGCTGACGGATACGTTAACAGATGCGTCCGGTGAGGCGGCGAGCCAGCTATGGATTCGATTGCAAAATCCTGAGACGGCTGGGGTAATTATGGAAGCGCATCGGCCTTTGAGTTTGGCGCGCCTACCGGCAGATTTTAAGGTGCAAATTCAGCTACCAAATGACGTGAAGACGCGGGTAGTGCTGGGCGAGGTTTCGCTGCGTACGACGGCGATTGACGGGGAGCGTTCGGTGCAGGTGCTGGCGTCTACGGCGTTTACGATTACGGCGGGAATCGATCAGATTTTGGATGCGATCGCCAATCAAGATTCAGGAACTTTTGATGAAGAAGAATCTTTACTTTTAGAGGCAAACGACACAGATTTAACACCCAAACGCGAACCTTTAATGCCCACTCTCGATCTGAGTGCGAAGACAAGCGCGCCGGTTGAGAAAACGGTATTGCCACCTCAATTAGAGCAGCGATCAACCAGAGAACCCGTCATCGGTGAATCTTTAAGCCAGCTACCTACTCAGATTGGCAGCAGCTTAATAGATTTGCCCACCTTCGATCCAACCATGTTTGATCGGGCGGCTGTTGAGCCGATACCACCGGATTCACCCAATCAGTCAGCAGATGGACAGCTCAACCAACCGCCAGATCAAGACTTAGCGAAACTATTCGCTGGCCCAAACTCAGATGCAGATTTATTAATCGCAGGCGGTGCAGACTTCGATAAACCTGCTGTTGAAGTCGAACCACAGGCGTCATCTCAATATTCGATGCCGCCCGTTTCTATGCCTTTGATGGTGTCCGCACCAGCTCAGTTTGTGGGTACTAGCATTGAAGACAGCGATTTGGAAGCGGATGAAATTACATCGGCCTTAGGCGATATTGATCAGGACTTGTTAAACCAATCCTCAGATCTAGACGCCTGGGAAACGCCCGGTATTGGAGAAGGCGTGGATAATGTGCCGCCGCGAACCTCGAAGATGACCGGGGCTGAGACCGAGCGCGTACCGGACAGTGCAGCGCCATCTGCGGAGGAAGCGTCTAAATCGTCTCAAAGTCAGCTTGCGCGTAAATCTGGGCGAGAAGTAGAGGCTAATCTCGCTTTTCAGTCGCTGAAGCTAAAAGACCATTTTTGGCAGCGGCTTTCGGCTTTGAACCGTCAGAGCCACGAGGAAGCAGCGAAGCTTGTCGAAAATATGGAAGCAGCAGGTGTTCAGCGCTTTCAAGGTGATGGTTTGCGGGCATCTTCTACGTCATCAGCAATTACATCATCGCCGATTACGTCATCGGCAATAGAGGAGTATGCGGGTGATGAGGTGGTGCTTTACGAGGAGCCACCCGTTTCGGATCAGCCCGTTTCTAATGTTGGTGCTGAGGCGCAATCGGAGACGCAATCGGAGGGTAGATTTCGACCTGCCTTAACTGTGAATGACGCCGTAAATGATGGCGTGAATGATGCGGCTAGTCGTTATGGCGATCGCGCAGCCAGAATCAGATCTCGGCGCGATCGCTCGGCCTTACCCGCGAGCCAATTCACCCACGAACAAGCAATTCATGAAGGGGAGCCAGCGACTGCTCAAAAAAGGCCAAGCGCCTTGGAAGAAGACTTGCCAGAGATGGCGCTGCCGGTGATTAGCCTGCCGGTAGGCGATTTGGTGGCGGGCCAGACGGTGACGGTGACGGTGCGATCGCGCCCTTCGGCCTACAAACCGTTCATCAAGTTATGGATGATAGATCGTCAGAGCCGTAATTTGGTGATGGATCCGAAGATTTTGACGAATCTGACGCGCGATCCGCTGGGCGATTTGCAAGGAACGGCTGAATTGCAGGTGCCGATGGACTGCTTGGATGTGCAAATTGCAGCGATCGCAATTGACATGGCCACTCAGCAAGAGAGCGGTAAAGCGGTAGTCAACCGTCGCGTTACCCCGGCTAACCAAACTTTTCTACGAGATAGATTTAATCTTTAGAGATTTCCAGCCTCAGCCATCTGATTGGATATGTCCGTTGCGGGCGATCGCGTTCCGTTTTGCTTAATGGCTTAGGGTCAGCGGTTTGAGTTCTGCATGGGCGATGCCGACGAGACGAGCTAGCAGTGATTGAGAAATGCTGGTTTTTCGGTCGCAATCGCTTGTTCTAGCTTACGCTCTAGGTAGAGTTTATTCATTTTCTCAACGTTATTCCCCAACGTTATTATTTATGGAAGTTCAAGTTGCCCATACTCGTTTATTTGTGGACGATATTGCTGTTTGCGCCGAGTTCTATCGAGATGTGCTGAAATTTAAGCCCGTGACAATTCAGAGTGAAAAAGGCTACGCAGAGTTTGAAGTGTCTAACATGCGGCTTTCTCTGTTTTTGCGCAGAGAGATGGCTGAGATTTTGCGCACCAGCGAACTACCGCAGTCCGAGGGCTGCCAGGATAGGTTTGGAATTATTTTGCAGGTGAAAGATCTAGACGATATCTATCGCGAACTGCGTGAGGCTAACGTAGCGTTTTCAGAGCCACCGACCCAGAACTCAGAGTTCTCTTTGAAGGTGGCCTACTGCCGCGATCCTGAAGGTAATTTGATCGGTTTGTTTGAAGCGGTGATGTAGCTAACAGCCGAAAACTCAGACGTTTAGAGGAAAGTGGAAAAATATCCCCTGCTCCGGCTTTTATTTCAGTTCGCTAGTCACCCATTCAACCAACATTCTGACGCCGTAGCCGGTTGCACCAGGATTGTTATAGCCATTTTCTTTTTCTGACCAGACAGGGCCTGCTAGATCGATGTGCGCCCAAGGCGTGTCTTTGACAAACTGCTCTAGAAATAGCGCCGCCGTGATGGAGCCGCCAGCGCGCGGGCCGGTATTCTTCATATCGGCAACGATCGATTTGAGGCCCTCAAAGTACTTTTCTTCCATCGGCAGTTGCCACATCTTTTCGCCAGACATTCGAGCGGCGCTAGTCAATGCCTGGGAGAGTTCTTCGTCCTGGCTGAAGAGCGCTGCAATGTCATCTCCAAGAGCGACGATACAAGCGCCTGTGAGCGTGGCTAAATCGACAATGGCATCCACGCCGAGCTTATCGGCAAAGACCAGAGCATCTGCTAAGGTCAGGCGACCTTCTGCGTCTGTGTTGTTAACTTCGATGGTTTTGCCGTTGGAGGCGGTGAGGATGTCGCCGGGGCGCATGGCATGGCGGCTGACCATGTTTTCGGTGGCGGCGCTGATGAAGTGGACTTCGACATCGGCTGGTTTGATTTGGGCGATCGCCTGCGCGGCCCCTAATACAGCCGCT
>JBBSOB010000256.1:0-7117 GCA_038260205.1 Phormidesmidales cyanobacterium | reverse complement strand
CAGCGGGCCTATGTGGGCGATCGCATCGGCGTTTCCGGCTGGACTTTGGTCAACATCAACGCTCAAGATGTGGTCGTTCGGCGTGATGGTGAGGTACGCTCGATCTATATTGGTCAAACGTTCTAATAACTTTTGACGCTATGAGCTTATTTGATGACCTCAGCCGGTTTCTAGAGACGCGGCTCGATGAATTTTTGCGGGCCAATCCGCATTTGGAACTGCGGGCGTTAGAAGATCAGCTTCGCGGCCAGGAGGAAGATGCGCTAGCCCTGCTAGGCAACCTCAACCGCCGCGAAAAGCAGCTAGAAGATAGCATTTTAGAAACTGCTCAAGATATTCAGCAGTGGCACAGCCGTGTTGCTAAAGCCAAAGCAGCCAACCGGCAGGATTTAGTCGGCCCGGCGCAAGAGCGCGAAGCCGCCTTACTGCGCCAGGGAAACCACCTTTGGGGCCAGATGAAGGGCGTCAAAGAACGCATTGCTCAAACCAAAGAACTGTATCAGCGGGTGAAGACTAAGCGACAAGAGCTAAAAACCAAAATCGCTCAAGCCGCTGCAACGCCCAAAACTTCTACTGACTGGGGTACAACTGGCTGGAACCAAAGCACCTACAGCTTTAATCAATCGCTCGATCCCCTCGACGAAAGCTTCCGCCGTTGGGAAGCCGAGGAAGAACTCAACGAGCTGAAGCGCAAGATGAATTCTTAAATTAGCTACCTACTCCCAGTCGCCCGAGACCACGTCTACCGCTTCGCCGTTGGCAGTAACCACTTCTAAGGGCAAGCTTGCTAGCTCATCAACTCGGTCAAACTGGACGACTTGGACGCCGGTAGCAGCGGGCTCGACAGTCATGATGTAGCGATCGCCCTGCCAGACCAAATCACTCACCCGGTGATTGAGCAGCCAGGTTTCAGCGCGATCGCCCTGATTAATAGCCTCAGCCGCATCGCCTTCGTAGCAGCCCCAAAGATCATCCGCAACCGTCCACAAACCTGACAGATTAACAGGCTCCATCCGAGCGCTTAATCCATAGGTCGTAAAGCTAATTACCTGATGGTTCCAAAACTGATTCGAGGCGTCCTTGAGGGGATCTCCACTTAGCGCTTCGTCGTAGCGAACATCAGTGCCGAGCTGTTTGGCTTGCTCCGCAGCGCTAGGTCTCTGCCAATCGACAACATCCGCGCAGACTTCAAAAGCGAGATCTGATCTCGCTTCAACCCTTTCTTCAGCCGCCTGAACCACCGACTCCGCCGGCAAAGAATGGCTGGCCAAACTAGCCGACGTCGGACTGGGACAGCCGGAGATTACATAGCCTCCCAGCATCACGATCCCGAACCGCTGTAGCTGCTTTAACTTCTTTTTCATGCCCCTTTTCTCCCGCACTTAGTTAACACTCACTCACCATTCACGCAGTCTCATACTTACGGGCCGATCTGATGCGACTAATCGACAGCATCAGCTCACTTTAATGACAATCTTGCTAGCATCGGGGCCACAGCATTGAAGTGACTCGTTTGCTCAAGCGCACTTATCGGTCAATGGAACTTTATGAGTAGCTATAGGCAGCTCATAGCTGATTGCGCTAATCAGCCATGCAGAATTTTTCTATTCAGATAAGAAAAACCCTGTCCCCTTGTTCCTGGCAACGAAAAGCTAAAGCCTGGAAAAGACGATATTCAATACCTAAAAACTTGAAGTGATTTGGCTTTGCCTACCAATCACCCTGCTTGACCTGACAGCTTTGAGACGATGTAAAGTGCTTTCCCGGTGCAAAGCCTGAAGTCTCGAACGAAGCTATCAACAAAAGACAGATAAAGGCTATTCGACTGCTTACCTCAGTTGCTGCGAGCGATCACGCGGCGGCGGCTTCACATAGGTCAAAGGGGCCGCTACCTGATCTCATAGCAATCTAACAGTAGCTGTAAAGTAGCTGATTCAAGCAAGAATTTAAGTCGCTTGCGTATCAAAATTTGCCAAAGCTTTACTACTTAAGCGCCCTTTTAGAGACATGAAAGCAAGCATTGGCACAAGCATCAGAATCCCGTCAGCGGTATTCAGGAACTTGTTGCCTACTATTATCTACAAATTGGTTATTTTTACTAGGGTTAAATGGGACAGTTTATAGAAAACGTAACAACTGTCTGCGACAAATAAAGGAGATGGATTGCTGCCGGTTGAAACCGGCCAGATACCTCCGTGATTTCATCAGTATACGGAAGCCTTTTAGGCACTCGATGCGCTTGCAGGTCACCTCAGCGAATCAGGTCAGAAACCACCGCAGCAGGTGCAAATAAGCTCTGTAGCCGCTGCAGCGCATCCCCCCCCGAGTAAAACAAGTCGCCCTTGCCAAGTAAGCTCGCCGCAGCGCCTTGTTTGCCGCCTAAGATAATCGCAGAGTCGGCATCGCTAGCTGTACGCAGGGCGACTCTGCCGGGCAGGTTCGAGCGAATGAGCGGGGTGACAACTCTGGCCTCGGGTCTTTGGGTGGCAATTATCAGATGAATACCGGCGGCGCGGGCCATTGCGCCTAACCGTTGAATCTGTTGTTCGAGCGCTTTGGCCGCCTCTTTGTCGGCCATGAAGTCGGCGTATTCGTCAAAAATGCAGAGCAGTCGGGGCAGGGGCTGCTGCGCTTTTTGGTTGTATGTGGCTAAGTCGGGGCAGCGGCTGCGCTCAAAGCGCTGATAGCGACTGTCCATTTCGGCAACCAGGCGTTCCATGAGGGCGATCGCATCTTCCTTAGTTTTCACAATCGGCTCATACAGCCAGCGCATAGTCTCAAATTCAGGAAAGGTGACCCTTTTAGGATCGACCAGGGCGACCTGAAAGTGAGCGGGATCGTGGCGGACGATGAGGCTGAGGAGGAGCGATCGCAAAAACTCACTCTTGCCACTACCGGTCGTTCCCCCTACCAAAAAGTGACAGGTATTAGGATCGGACAAATCGGCCTCTACTAGCCGACCATCTAAGTTAATGCCGATGGCAACTTTGGCGGTCGATTCATTCTGTTTTGGCGCGTTGAAATAGTTTTGGAAAAAAGCCGTCTGCCGGTCAGGGCGCGGGAGATCGACGCTAATGTAGCCTGCCTGCGGAGCAATCAGCGGTGAGTTCGTGAGCCCTAAGTGAACTCGCAGGTCGTCAGTGCACCGCAGTACGTTGCTGACCCGGACGCCGATCTGAGGCTTGAGCTTGACGCGCACAAATGCTGGGCCAACTGCCGCACCGACATAGTCGGTTCCGACGCCAAAGGACTGGAGCGTTTCGACGAGCTGCGCAGCCATCATGTTAATGGCAGGGTCAACTGACACGGGAGGTTCTTCTTGGGGACGGGGGCCTTGAGGCGGCAACTGAGGAGGATTGACGGTCTTTGGCTGAACAGGCTGTGAGGCAAGCGGCAAGCTTATTGTGCGAATAGTGAAGCTCCCGCCGACTGCCCCCTCAACTAAAGGAGAAGCGATCGCTAACGCAGGCAAAGCAATATCTGCATGTCGATCTGGCTGAGTGCCAACCTGAAAATCGTTATGACAGCGGTTGTACTGCGGGCAGATATCGCACAGGCGAGGATGTGCCGTCATCGGCGGGGGGTTAGGAGTCGACGGTGCCCAGGCTATCCACTCGCGCATTTGCTGTAGCTTGGGAGGAATTAGTTGGTGCAACGTCTCTTCTAGCTGATCCCATGAGTACTCAACGCCTTTCCAGTCGGGCAATACGCTGTATACGGCAGAGTTGATCGACACCCCCATTTTTTGCCTGAGCATGTAGCTGTACAGTGCCACCTGAGCAAGCTGGGCGGCGGGATCGGTGGCCTGATAGGTTTTATATTCCACGACGCACAGGCGCTGTTGGGCAAAGTCATATACCAGGCTGTCGAATTTGCCACGCACAAGCTGCTGATTGCCTCCCGGCAGATCAAACTTATGAGCGACCGATAGCTCTTGCGCCAAAAATGTTTTCGACATTACCTCAGACGGCTCGCAGTGGCGGCGGTTGCTCACCAATAGTTCAGCCCAGCGGCGAATCAATCCCGTCAGCCCTTCCCAAAGTTGCTGAAGTGAAGCGACTTTTTTAGGCTGTGTGCTGATTGTTTGTTGCAAATAGGGATAGAAGACGGTGCGATAGAGCTGCTGCTGAATCTGCTGAGCGATCATCTCCGAATTCAACTGTTCCGGCTCAGCGCTCAGCAAGGCAATCATCTCTTGATCGGTACAGATTTGCTTCACGCAAGCGTCGCATAACTGATGAAAGGCCGTGCCGAGTCCGGGCTGAGAGCATGATTTAAACAGGGCGATCGCATTAAAGTGATGGTTCAAATACATCAGCCGAGGGCACTCAAAAGCTAGGCGCACCTTGGTCACGCTGATAGATTGAGGCGGTGAAAGATCAGTTGGAGTATTCATCAGCTCGGGGCAGCGACTTGGGAGGAATTGGCTTTTCTACGAGGCACTGTCTTCTGATCAGGCTGGCACCCAGCACAGCAATTGATTTTCGCGGTTAGCATTCGGATCGAGCATGCGGATTCTGTTGGTCTGACAAAGTGACTGAATGAGATTGTCCATTTCGTCGACGCTCATAGCAGGTACCTGCTCCTGGGTGCTCTCTATCACCGTTTGCATTCCGATCATGAACTGAGTTGCCATCAAATTGAGGATATATCGCTGAGCTGCCTCGACGTAACTTGGAGGTTTAACAGGTTCGCGATCACCACCACTACCATCACGAGGCTTTGAAGCCGTCACTGTTTCAACTGTTTCATGGGTGGCAGAGTTTACTATTTCTAGCTGTTGTAACAGCGAGCAGTCGTCTAAAACTTGAGACTCGCGAATCAATGCCTGTAGTTGGGGCACGTGAGGAATCTTTGAACCGACTACAAGCTCACCGCCAGCCGCCGCATTGACTAAGCGGTGGTAGGTTTCTAAATATTGCACAGATGCCAAATCTGGCTTGATATGAATATGCTCGTCCGCTTCAAAGATGTCTTGAAATATCTGGTAGCCCCTATTTTTAAGAGTGCCTAAGCGACCTGAACGGATCAGGTAGAGGCAATCGCGCTGAGCTGTCATTTTTTGACAGGCTTTCATCACGCTGCAAAAGGCAGTCAGACTACCGTCTTCTGTCCAAACCACGCCAACTCGCTCCGAGCGCTGGTACCCCAGCGAATAGCTGCCGTACTTAGGACTGGGCAGCACCGCTAGCTGAATATTCTCTACAGCGAGGGCTTCTAGCACCTCTTGCAAACGGCGGATCAGCTCAGGGGAAGAAAACTGCGCAATTCGCGTGAGCGATCTGCCGACTTCTTTAAATTCCTTTTGCCATACCAGCTCAAAGCTCGCCCGGAGATTATCGGGAACGTCAGGAACGTCAGCTGGCTTGGCGTGTGGTTTGCTCGACACAGGCTGCTTTTCAGGAATATTGGGCAGTTTGCCAGCCTGCTTAAAATATCGAATTAGCTGCTCTGCTAACATCAGCGCTACGCGAGGGAGCACTTTACCGCCCGGATGGTAGTGCTCTAACCAGGCTCGGGTGAGGGGGGCAATAGGTGAACTCGGCGGTGGGTCGGTCTGCATGTGGAGAGAATGCAGACGAGATTTCCATAGAGCTTCTGCTTGATCGAGCGTGATGGTACGGAGTACCAATTTCTGATTGACTCGGGCAAGATCTGCGTGGTTAACCGTTCCATTGTTGTTTCGCCAGTTACTGGTGATGATGCTCACCAGAATCAAAAAATTGTTTAGTCCTTCGTTATGGATTGTGGAGTTGACATTAAACAGTGCCTGCAAATCTGGCTTGCCGTTTGGCAGGTTTGGAATATTGTCCAAGTTGTCAAAGCAAATCACGATGGGCTGGGTAGAATCGGCAATTCGACCGAAGTTTCCCAGCATCTTTTGAGCCGCATCTTCAGACTCAACCGAGCGATTCACTCGCAGCAGCTTCAGATCTTCCTCATCGAGATCCTCCCCGCGCAGCCAGTCGTAAGCCAGCATCCGCAAGTCAGGATTGAGCAGGTCATAGAGAACCCCGAAAAATTCTTTGGCCTGATAGAGCCCGGTCGGAAAGCTAGCCCGCAGGTCTCGAATGAACACACCACGCTCGCCCATCAGCCGTTTGGCAAAGCCTTTCTTTTTGAAGATCTCCAGACCTTTCAGCCAGCGGATGAGTTGGGGATCGCTCTGCCCATCAGGAATTTCCAACAGACTGTCAACTGTTTGCCTGAGCACATGACGCCAAATGAACTGACTGTCCGGCCAGGGGCCAACGTAGGCGAAGCAGGCTCTGTCATTGAGCTGGCGCTTCAGTCTGCCGAGTAGATGGCTTTTACCGGAACCGGAATCACCTAAGAGCATCAGCGTCCGCGTTTGGCGATCGCGCACCAGTGCAGCCAACGTCTCCTCAACGCTATCAATCACGCCCTGATGAATCGAAGAAACCTCCTGATCCTGATTCTGCAATTCCTTCCAAAAGTTGCCGGGCTTGAAGGTAGTCGGGTCAAACGGATTGATGTTTTGCTGAATTAGCTGCTCTAAAGATGCCACGCTCAAATCTCTCGTATGCCGTAGATGTATGGTGAGGTTTAGATAGGTCGGGTGTGAGCTGGATTAGACGATGCTGATAAAAAATAGATACCCACCGTTTTCCTGACGAATGCCGCTGGCTATTTGGCGATCGCTATACTCCCCCTGATCGTGTAAGCTGCTCAGCTCAATGCGATCTTCCCGCTGCAAAGCATACAGCAAGCTATCTAACTCTTCCCGAGTCAGCGGCGGCTGTAGCTTTTCGCGCAGATGATAAATCGGTAGATAGTTATCAGAACCTACTAGCTGATCTAGCTGCCTAATTTGCTGGAGAACGGCTGCGGCATCTGGCTTTGTCTGCGAGCCAATGGGCATCGCTCCAGAAGATTGACCTCTGGGCTGACTTGCCGGTAAGCGCTGCGACGATGAAGCCTCGCCCAAACTCTCGCGTAAAAATTTTACATAGTGGCCCAGCGTCGTCCCAGTCGCCACCGGAGAATTGCCCGTGGGATCGTACTCATCTCGCAGGAACTGTTTGCCCTGCGCGCTCAGCCTGACTTCTTTAATCGTATATTTCGTAATTGTGAGCATTCCCCGCTCGGCCAAGCT
>JBBSOB010000255.1:0-7126 GCA_038260205.1 Phormidesmidales cyanobacterium | reverse complement strand
TTAAGATCTTCTAGCCTGATGGATTGGTTTTCTCGAATCAGCTGAGTACTCAACTGGTGCAGGAAATCAGGGCGAATATCCTACTCATCACGACAAAATGATAGCGCCTCGTTAAAGACAACACGGCTACAGCCAAACAGCCGAGCTAGCTCGTTAGCCTGCACTGCGTTGGATAAATTCTGTAGCGATAGCGTTGCTTCATACTATAATTATACCGTATTTTGACGGCGTAATGACGGCATGAAAAAACTAACGGTAAGATGTTCGGATGAAGAATATGAGCTGCTTGTGGCTTATTGCAAGGTTAAAGAAAAGACTCAGAACGCGGTGCTTAGAGAACTCATTGCGGAGCTTAAGATTGCTCGCTAGCACTCACTCGGCTTACACCATCCCCTAAGCTTCGCTATAGGCAGAGTACTAGCTCAGTTTCCGATAGAATTTTCTATTGGCTATTCGGGCTTTGGCTGCTAGAAATCGGCTGAATTTCGATGGCGTCTCCGGGCTGTAGACCGATTTCGCTAGCGCGATCGCCCCTTAGCTCTATCACCTGATCGACAATTTGATTGCCGGGGCCGTAGGTATCGCAGAGTTCGGTAGTACAAGGCGGTGCGGTAATCACGGCGACGACTTTGCCCCGGTAGAGAAAGACCATGTCTAGCGGGACGGGAACGTCTTTCATCCAAAAGGAGGCGCGACGCGGGTTGGGAAAGGAGAAGAGCATGCCTCGATTGTCGGGTAGCTCGGAGCGAAACATCAGGCCCAGTGATTGCTGCTGTGGGGTTTGGGCAACTTCTAGCTGAAAAGGTTGGCCTTTGATTTGGGCGATCGCGCTCACCTCCAAAAGCTGTCCTGGCCCGCTCAGCGTAATTTCCTTATCGGGGACTTTGCTCGCCGCCACGCCCTGTTCTCCTGATGATTCGACAACCGGCTCAGAAACATCGGTACAGCCAATGAGCAGCGTTCCGAGTAAGAGCAAAAGCGCCATTCGACGCGTCCATTGTTTAGGCTTTCGGCGCGATTTTCTGACTAACCGGCCAGCTTTTGAACGGTGGCGGCTAGTATAGCTAGGGTGCAATGGATGAGTCTGCATGGATCTTCCGTCCTCAAGAACGAGATTGAGTAAGCTAGCTTTCGCGCAGAACATAACCTACACTCCGCACCGTCTGAATCAGACGCTTTTCATTGTCGGCGTCTATTTTCAGTCGCAAATAGCGAATATACACCTCAATGACGTTCGACTCACCAATAAAATCGTAGCCCCACACGCTCTCTAGAATCTGTTTGCGCGTGAGCACTTCGCGCGGATGCTCCATCAAATATTTCAGCAGCTCAAATTCCTTCATGGTGAGTTCGATAATGCGATCGCCGCGCAACACCTGCCGCTGAGTTAGATCTAGCACCATATCGGCAAAGCGAAGCTGTTCGCCACTAGCCGCGTTGGGCTTAAGGTAGGCATTCACCCGCGCAATAAATTCGTCGCTGCGGTAAGGCGCTAAAAAGTAGTCATCCGCGCCCGATTCTATACAGGCGATCCGATCCGACAGCTCATCCTGGCTCATCATTAGCAAAATGGGAACGCGGTTTTGCTCGTCTCGCAGACGGCGACACAGCTCTAGGCCAGAGTCTTCGGCCAGCCGCCGAGCGACCACGATCAGCGCTGGGGCAACCTGATTAGCCTGAGTCATCCCGGCTCCTAGCGAGTTGGCCAGCACCGGCTTGTAGCCCGCCTCATGGAGGTCAACGCCAATATGCTCGGCGAGCACCTCGTTACTTTCGACAACGAGGACTACGGGCAGCGTAGCACTGTCTGATTTAGACGAATCGGTAGACGCTATCATGAGCAGCTTGCCGGTAATCGGGTTCCATAATGGGTGGGCTGCGCTCAGGGTAGCTCTACAGAAGTTGGCTTGGCAATATGCGGTAGCCCCCATCCCAGCTTTTCTCGCAGGACGCGGAAGAACTCAGGCGGCTTCAATCGAACAAATCGGGCGCTATAGGGCGATCGCTCTACATACACCCGGTCGGTCGGTTCCACATAACAACCCGCATTGCCATCGACCACCATCACCAGCGAATCAGGATTAACCGAGTCAATGGTGATAGGTTCGCAGTTGGGAAAGACCAGGCCGCGCGAGGCCAGAGAATGCGGACAAATAGGAATGAGCTGAAGAACCGGTACCCCCGGCGCGATTACTGGCCCTCCGGCGGAGAGCGAGTAGGCAGTAGATCCGGTGGGAGTGGAGATAATAATGCCGTCGGCGGCAATATCGACGGGCGAATGGTCACCGACTTGCACTTCAAAATGACACATGCTGGTGAGCGGCTGGCGCTGAATCACCATTTCGTTCATGCAGAGAGCTTCCCACATCACGACATCGTGGCTATAGAGCTTGACCATCACCATGGAGCGCTCTTCTACCTGATACTGATTAGCCAGCAACTGGTCAATGGCTTTGTCTAGCTGACTGAGGTAGATTTCGGTAATAAAGCCCATGTGGCCCGTGTTAACAGCCAGTAGGGGAATGCCCTTGGGAGCCACTTGGCGAAAAGCGGATAGCACGGTGCCATCGCCACCGAAGACCACGGCAAAGTCCATGTCTTCGTCAAAGCCGGGCGGCACCAGGCTATCGACCGGGGTGTGGCAGACGGGTTTGCCAGGCTGGGAGTAGCCTAGAATGCCTGCTGCGCCAGTGGCCATACAAACTTCGTGGCCTAGAGACTCCAGGCGATCGCGCAGCGTTTGAGCGGCACCAGTAGCAACCGGCTTGATGTCGTTATAAATGAGGCCAACCTTAGGCACGGTAGATTCTGACCAGGTAAATTCTGACCGACAGGGGTAAACACCTTATAGGCTATCGTCTTTAGCGATGCCTTGAACAGAGCTGAGGGCAGACATCTACCGAATTGACTGAAATTAAAGGCCCAAGCGAGACAATGACCGGATAAATTGTGAACCAAACTTAATAAAAGTAGCTGTGTTTTAGAGTGGAAATGAGTTGGGTTTGCGCGATGCCCGTCGCTATGCCCATCGCTATACCCATTGAGATTTGTTGCGATCGCCAAAATGAGTCTATAAGTTTAAAAGCAGAAAAAGTTTGAAAGCAAAAAAGTTAAAGCAGTCGCTTATTTTTGAGGAGCGCTAAGTCCGCGTGAGTTCTAGCAATCATCTACCGGCAACAACGGCCCATGTCCGCATTACTCACCAATCCTGGAAAACGGGCCGAATTGAAGGCGCGGTGAGTGCTAATGAGTTTGAGTGGGAGTTTCGCTGGCGCTTTCGTCAGGGCGTGCTGACCGTAGAACCTTCACTAGGCAGAGCGCTGATTCTAGAGCCGCTCGGTCGGTTTCTAGAGCAGTTTGACTATCAGCTAGAGCCAGGCGGAGATTATTCGTTTACGATTCGAGCGCAGTTGTAACCAAACTTACTCCCGCCCAGAAAGCCTTTTTAAATAGCGCTCTACCAGCAAAATGGCCACGATATCGTCAATCGGTCTAGGAATGCTGCGTAGGCTTTGGGGAACGAGCTTGCCCAGTCCTTTGGGAGGAAACATTTCCCAATAGCGATCGCGCGCCTCCAACGAGCTATATCGTTCGTCTACAAGGGTTACTCTGGGCGCATTCGGCAGCTTGGCTATTTCCTGCTGCCAGCGCTTAGAGCCGGTTTGATCGCCCAGGACAATACCCGATACGGGATAGCGCGATCGCAGCTGCTCAATCGTACTGGCCACCTCAGCTACCGCAATAACTTCGTGATAGTGCAGTGCACCATCTAGCCCGACGATGGCCAGTCCGCATTTGTCCTTTCCTGGATCGAATCCTAGCAAAGCTGGCCCCGGAGCAGTGGGGCTAGAAGCAGGAGGTTGATAGGGGTTAGACGAAAAAGTCACTGAGAGAAAACTCCTCTAGTCGCGGTGGTAAAACCCTATTTATAGACGATGCCTTTTTAAATATATTCTGCCGTAGGATATTCCGCTGCTAATTCCCCTCTCGCGACGGCGATCGCCCTTTTTATTTTCAGTCGAAAAACCGCGACAAGATTTGATACTTTTCAACTAAAAGGGTGATTTTTGCACCATTGTTTGTTAAAAGTACGACTTGACTTACTATCTTGACCTACCTATCTTGATCTCTGTACTGTCTTGATCTTTGTACCGTGGGCCACTTTGCTATTCTAATTAGTACATTCTAGTACGCCTGTTTCGCCCCTTCCGAGTCCATTCCGATTAGTCAACAAGAACGCACTGCATCTAGTGCGACGCCTGAGTGCATGTAAAAAGAGTCGAACTCTCAAATTTTAAATCGTTTGGTGGATCAACAGATGTTCCCCTGCTCCCAGGCTTCACCGTCATTTCTGGGCCGAACGGCTCTGGCAAATCAAACATTCTCGACTCGCTGCTGTTTTGCCTAGGTCTGGCCAGCTCTCGGGGAATGCGAGCCGAGCGACTGCCCGATCTGGTGAATCAAACCCAGGCCAAACGCCGATCCACCGTAGAAACGATTGTCACAGCGACATTCGACATTAGCGATGTGGCCGACATGCTCATCACCGAAGGTGAAGATGAGATTGTTTTGCAAAGTGATAAGGACGAGGCCCAAAACGAGGCCCAGGACAAGACTCAAACACTGGCAGATGACGCGATCGAATTTGAAGTCAATCATCAGAACGAGAACGGAAACGGCTTAAACGGAAACGGGGCGGTTGTTCAAAACAGGGACAGTCAGACTGGGATGCCGCCAAGCGAGTGGCAGGTGACCCGACGGCTGCGAGTGACTGCGCAAGGCACCTATACCTCCAACTACTACATCAACGGCGAGTCTTGTACGCTCAATCAGCTACATGAGCAGCTACAGCGGTTTCGCATTTACCCCGAAGGCTACAACGTGGTGCTTCAAGGCGATGTCACCAGCATTATTTCAATGAATGCCCGCGAGCGGCGGGAGATTATTGACGAGCTGGCGGGCGTGGCCTCGTTCGACCGCAAAATTAACCAGGCGAAGTCGAAACTGGACGTGGTAAAAGACCGCGAAGATCGGTTTCGGATTGTAGAAACGGAACTGATCGCCCAGCTAGAGCGACTAGACCAAGACCGGAAGAAAGCGGAGAAATATAAGCAGCTTAAGGCCATCTTGCAGGAGAAGCAGCGATGGGAAGGTGTGATGACCTGGCGGGCGAATCAGCGACAGGCGGCGGAGTTAGCCGGTCAGATTGAGCGAGGCCAGCGGGAAGGCGAAGGCATTGAGCAAAAAATCGCGGCGATCGCTGAGCAGATGAAGCAGACGGCAAGAGCGTTAGAAGCGCTAAATGCGCAGGTGAAGGCGCTAGGTGAAGAAGAGTATCTGGCTTTGCAGGCGACGCTGGCGACGCAGGAGGCGGAACTGCAACAGCTGGTCAGGCAATGGGAAGGGTTGGGTAGCTCTGCGCGTGAGATTGTCGCGCAGCTAGGAAGCTTGCAAACGACGGTGCAAACGCAGGAAGATCAGTTAGCAACGCTCGGCCAACGGCTGAAGACGCTGACTGAGGAAGCGCTGGAAAAACTGCTGGCAAGCCGGGATGAGGCTTTGAAGACGTTGGAGGCTAAGCGGGAAGAGACGACTGCGATCGCCAATCAATCCCAAGCCTGGATAAAGCAGCAAACCGACTTGCGCCACCAAATAGAAACGCTGCTAGCCGAGCTAGAACCTCAGCGTTCTGAGCAGGTGCGGCTGCAAGAGCGCATTAGCCAACTCGAAGCGCAAACCGTGACGCAGCGAGAAACCCTAGCTGGCCTAGAGCGAGAAATGAGCGGCGACGCGGCCCGGTCTGAGCGCGAGACGGCAGGTTTTAGCGAAAATCAAAATAGCGGCGATCGCGCCAACAGCGGCCAGGCCCAGATCCAGTCTTTAGCGCAATCGGTAGCTGACGTAGAAGCCGAACTGCAAACGCAGACGCAAACGCTAAACCGATTGCTGCAAGAGCAGCGCGAGAAGCAGCGCGAGCTAGATAAGCTAGAAGCGCAAGAGCAAGCGACCAAAGAGTCTCAGGGAACACAGGCCACCGAGACGCTAAAGCGCAGCGGCATTAGCGGGCTGTGCGGCATTGTGGCGGAGTTAGGCCAAGTGGATAAGAAGTTTCAGCTTGCGCTAGAAATTGCGGCGGGCGGGCGAATGGGCTTTATGGTCGTAGAAGATGACCGGGTGGCCTCGCAAGGCATTGACCTGCTGAAGCAAAAGCGAGCGGGCCGCGCCACCTTCTTGCCCCTAAACAAAATTCGAGTGCCCAGCTTTAAGCCTGCGGACAAGTGGAATCGACCCGACGGCTTTATCGACTACGCGGTGAATTTGATTGAGTGCGACGACCAATACGCCGATGTGTTTGCCTTTGTGTTTGGCAGTACGGTGGTGTTTGAGTCGCTAAGCGAAGCGCGGCGGAACATGGGTAAGTTTCGGATGGTGACGCTAGAAGGCGAAATTTTAGAATCGAGCGGCGCGATGACGGGGGGGAGCCTGCGTCGGGGCGGGCAGCTGCACTTTGGCACGGTGGCAGCAGGTGAGTCTGAAGAGGCGAAGAGATTGCGCGATCGCCTAGCCGAAATTAACGCCATTCTCTCTCGCTGCGAGCAAAAGGTAAATCAGCTCACGCTGAAGGCTAAGGCCCAGTCTCAGGAGCTGATAGAAGCGAGACAACGCTACCGCGAAGAAGAACTCAAAGCAAGTCAGGCCGCGAGCCAAAAGCAGGCGATCGCGCAGCGGCTAAAGCAGACCAAAGAACAGCTCGACCGCTCCGACCGCGAGCAGGCGCAGGCAAAAAAGAGATTAGGTGAGATTGAGTCTGCATTGCCCGCGCAAGAACGAGTACTGACCGACCAGCGGCAGGCACTCGCGGAGATGGAGAAGTCTCAGAGCCACAGCGAGTGGCAGCAGGCGCAAGGACAGGTGCGTACGTTTGAAGCTCGCTTGAATGAGGCGCAACAGAAGCTACGGGACGCGGAAAAGCAGCAGCAGGATTTGGCCGCCCAGCAGGAGCGATTGCAGGAGCGAATTCAAAGAGATCTCTCACAGATTGCCGCTTTACGCGAGCAGCAGCAATCTCAGGCTAATCAACAGAGCGAGCTGGCCCAGCAGCAGCAGGCGTTGAAAGAGACTAGCG
>JBBSOB010000254.1:0-7170 GCA_038260205.1 Phormidesmidales cyanobacterium | reverse complement strand
TGAAAGAGGCTTGTGAATCTGGTATTCTAGCCGGATATCCATTAATTGATGTTAAGGTCACTTTGATGGACGGCTCTTATCACGACGTTGACTCCTCAGAGATGGCATTTAAAATTGCTGGCTCTATGGCAGTCAAAAACGCCGCGATGAAGGCTTCTCCGGTTCTTTTGGAACCCATGATGAAGGTCGAAGTGGAAGCTCCAGAAGATTTCCTCGGAGACGTAATGGGAGACTTAAACTCTCGTCGCGGTCAAATTGAGGGGATGGGATCTGAAGACGGCGTTACAAAGGTTTCCGCCCAGGTACCTTTGGCCGAAATGTTCGGTTACGCAACCGATATTCGCTCCAAAACTCAGGGAAGAGGCATCTTCTCTATGGAGTTCAGCCAATACGAGGAAGTTCCGCGTAGTGTGGCTGAGGCGATCATCGCCAGAAACAAAGGGAACGCATAGTTAGTTTTAGGAACACACAGAAAAATTCATGGCACGCGAAAAATTTGTAAGAAGTAAGCCCCACGTCAACATTGGTACAATTGGCCACGTTGACCACGGTAAGACGACGCTGACAGCTGCTATTACCATGACCCTAGCGGCAGCTGGCGGTGGTAAAGCTCAGAGCTACGCTGAAATCGACTCGGCTCCTGAGGAAAAAGCGCGCGGTATTACGATCAACACCTCTCACGTAGAATATGAGACTGAAAATCGTCACTATGCACACGTTGACTGCCCCGGCCACGCTGACTATGTGAAGAACATGATCACGGGTGCGGCGCAAATGGACGGTGCTATCCTGGTTGTATCTGCTGCTGATGGCCCGATGCCCCAAACGCGTGAGCACATCCTGCTGGCTGGTCAGGTCGGCGTACCTAACATTGTTGTGTTCATGAACAAGCAAGATCAGGTAGACGACGAGGAGCTGCTAGAGCTAGTTGAGCTAGAAATTCGTGAGCTGCTTAGCTCTTACGATTTTCCTGGTGACGATATTCCGGTCACCGCAGGTTCTGCGCTGAAAGCAGTTGAGAAGCTCGTTGCCACACCTGGTACAGTTCGTGGTGATGACGAGTGGGTCGATAAGATTTACGCTTTGATGGATGAAGTCGATGCTTATATCCCGACGCCTGAGCGCGAAGTTGACAAGCCTTTCTTGATGGCTGTTGAGGACGTATTCTCTATTACCGGTCGTGGTACGGTTGCAACCGGTCGAATCGAACGTGGCGTCGTCAAAGTGGGCGAAACCGTTCAGCTGGTTGGTATTCGCGATACTCGTGAAACCACGGTCACGGGCGTTGAGATGTTCCAGAAGAGCCTTGAGTCTGGTATGGCTGGCGATAACGTTGGCGTACTGCTTCGGGGTCTTCAAAAGGAAGACATTGAGCGCGGCATGGTGCTGGCTAAGCCTAAGAGCATTACACCTCACACTGAATTTGAGTCTGAAGTGTATGTGCTTAACAAAGAAGAAGGTGGCCGTCATACGCCGTTTTTCCCTGGCTACAAGCCTCAGTTCTACGTGCGTACAACTGACGTAACTGGTAGCATTGAGAGCTTTACTGCTGACGACGGTAGCGAAGCTGAGATGGTAATGCCGGGCGATCGCATCAAAATGAATGTAAAGCTGATTAACCCTATTGCGATTGAGCAAGGGATGCGTTTTGCTATTCGTGAAGGTGGCCGTACTGTCGGTGCGGGCGTTGTTTCGAAGATCACTAAGTAATTGATCGACGGATAACGCGATATTGTAAGGGGATAGGCGTTAAACCTATCTCCTGCCCTCTTTACTGAACCTAGAAAACTAAAAAATGGCGCATAAGGCGCTTAACTCTTCGATGGCTACTACTGTTCAACAGCAAAAGATCCGCATTCGCCTCAAGGCTTTCGACCGCCGCTTGCTGGATACTTCTTGCGACAAAATTGTCGAAACTGCTAACCGTACCAATGCGACTGCCGTTGGCCCAATTCCATTGCCGACTCGCCGCAAAATTTATTGTGTGCTGCGATCGCCCCACGTAGACAAAGACTCCCGCGAGCACTTTGAGACGCGCACGCACCGTCGCATTATCGACATCTATCAGCCTTCTTCTAAGACCATTGACGCATTGATGAAGCTGGATTTGCCAGCTGGTGTGGACATTGAAGTTAAGCTGTAGTACCCGAGCGTATTATTTCTATCTATTAAAAAGCCCTCTGATCTTGATTGATTAGAGGGCTTTTTGCGTTTTTGTGGCTGCGTTTTTTTAGGCCGTGTTTTTTGGAGCTGCGCGCTACTGCACTTTATCTACAGGAGAAGAGCGCTTAGGTTAGAATGAAGATGCTTTTGCGCTTGCCATCTGGACGAGTTCGAAGCTTTGATTTACCCTGCAAATAATGGCTTTTTCCTCTTCAGTGGCTGTCCGTGAATTGCCCCTTTTTCCGTTGCCAGAGCTGGTGCTTTTCCCTGGTCGGCGGCTCCCGCTTCAAATATTCGAATTTCGTTACCGCATAATGATGAATACGATCCTTCAGGGCGATCGCCGCTTCGGCGTCCTGATGATTGATCCCACGACTGGCGAAATCGCTAAGGTCGGCTGTTGCGCTGAGGTAATTCATTACAAGCGCGATAGTGACGACAAAATGAAGGTTATGACGCTGGGCCAGAGTCGCTTCCGCGTCCTCGATTATGTGCGCGAAACGCCGTATCGAGTTGGTCTGGTGGAGTGGATTGAGGATGAGCCAGTAAAGGAAAACCTGAAGCCGTTAGCTAGCGAAGTTGATCAGCTACTGAGAGATGTCGTGAGACTATCTGCGAAGCTGACCAGTCAGGATATTGAGTTCCCTGAAGAAATTCCTGATTTGCCTTTGGATCTTTCATACTGGGTGGCTAGCACGCTGTATGGCGTGTCCTTGGAGCAACAGTCCCTGCTAGAAATGCAGAGTACGCTGAGCCGACTAGAGCGCGAGGCGGAGATTCTGAAGTCTACTCGTAATAATCTAGCGGCTAGAACAGCGCTTAAGGACGTGTTGGAATAGCCGCTATACCGGCGGCTCTAGCGATGTTAGGTCGTAGCTGCCGAAATTTTTGTAAGTAGCGGTGTGAAGCTTTAGAAGCGCTAGGGCTGTCTTCATGATGGGATCGCTGGCACCGGCCTCTACATCTATAAAGAAAATATAGTCGCCGAGCAGTCGTTTAGTAGGGCGCGACTCAATGCGGCTCATGTTGAGATTAAGCGCTGAAAATAGCTGAAGCGGCTTGAGTAGAGCGCCGGGTTCGTTGCTGAGCAGTTTTAGTGCAAGGGAGGTATGCTGTCCCTCCTGAGTGCGCTGCTTGCTCAGTACCCAAAAGCGGGTGTGGTTATCGGCGTAGTCGTTGATAGGATGTGCAAGAACAGAGAGGTTATAGGCTCTAGCACCCCATATAGATGCGATCGCCCCCGTCCGAGGATTTTCCTTCAGTCTGGGCAAGGGTTCAGCGGTAGAACTGGTGGGAATGAGCTGTACATTGGGCAAATGGTCAGTTAGCCAATCGCGACACTGACTCAGCGCCTGCGGATGAGAATAGACCGCGTCAATATCTGAGAGGCTTTTGGCACTGGAAATCAGCGCTTGCTGGACAGGTAGCGTAAACGCCTGCTGAATATGAAGCGTCTCAATCTCCCACAATGTATCAAGCGTAAGCGTGACGCCGCCATTAATCGAATTTTCAATGGGCACAACACAGCAGTCTGCTTCGCCCTGTTCCGTCGCGTTAATCGCCTGAGCGATAGTGATATAGGGTTTGAGGTTGCTGGTCTGCTCGCCCAAACTGTCAGCGTAAGCCGCTGCTGCGAATTCCGAAAACGTGCCCTTGGGGCCAAGATAGGCAATAGAAAAAGTCATAGACCATAGAGAAACGTTAAGCGTTAATACCTTCGTCTTCTCTGCGCTTTAAGGTATGTGGCAATCGTACGAGAATTTGTGTAGCAAGGTTGTACGAATATCATTCTTTATATTTCGATAACGCCTTAATCTAATCGTTTTAGGGTGTTAAGGTGAGCTTATAATCTTTCTCTAATTCCCACTGACTGCTGTTATGGTTCGCTTCAGCGCCTCTCAATCGGTTTCTATTTCGGTGCCGCAGCAGCCTTTTTCAATTGAATCCTATCTAAGTGAGCCTAGTCGGCTGGTTTATGCCCTGGCCGAGCGGCAGCAGGTAGAGATGCTTAGCCCGACCCTATTTAGAATGCGGATGAAGGCAATTCGCTTTCTTGGCATCTCTATCCGACCAATTTGCGATATTAAAGTTTGGCTGGAGCAAGATACGGTTCGGCTCAGTTCCAATCATTGTGAAGTAGAAGAGTACGACCTGCTAAATGATAGCTTTTCTTTGAATCTTCAGGGCTATTTGGTGGTGCAGTCTACGCCCAAGGGCAAGCAGCTACGCGGACAGGCCAATCTCATGGTCGATATTGATTTGCCACCTGTGCTGGGCTTTACGCCTAATACTTTGGTGGCGCGTACGGGCAGCAGCATTCTTAACGGTATTTTGATCACTATGAAACAGCGTTTGATGCGTCAGCTAATCAATAATTATTCTGCTTGGGCCATCGCATCGTCTCAGGTGTCGAGCCTAATGTAGGGCTGCTGGCAGCTCTTGAAAGATGTCCGGTGCTGGCGCGTAATGCCTAGGGCCTCTATGCCCGCAAGATGCTTGGCGCTCCCATAGCCTTTGTTAGAGGCTAAATCGTAGCCGGGGTAGTAACCGTTTAATCGAACAATTAGCTCGTCTCGCCAAACTTTAGCGACGATGCTAGCCGCTGCGATCGCCAGTTCGTTCAAATCGCCCTTAATGACCGTTTGCTGTTCCATCGGGAGTCGTGGAATCGGCTGATTTCCATCTACCAGGCAAAAGCTTGGCTGTGGAGATAGTCGGGCGACGGCTCGATGCATGGCTAGCAAAGACGCCTGCAAAATATTAATTCGATCAATCTCATAGACAGACGCCACACCGACTGCGCAATATGCTGTCTGTCTAATCTGCTGAGCTAGGTGCTGACGTTTTTTAGCCGACAGCCTTTTGCTATCGGTGACGCCTGCTGTGGTTAGAGGCGCGATCGCTCTTTCTGGTAATATCACCGCTGCCGCAACGACTGGGCCAAACAAAGCACCCCGCCCAACCTCATCAACGCCAGCAGTGCGATCGCCGCTTTTATTCACTAGCGGAAGAACGACGGCGACGGCGACGCACGACAGGTTCTTCAACTGGTTCTTCTTCGACTGGCTCTTCTTCGACTGGCGTGACTAACGTTACTGGCGCAGCCTTCCTCGGTGCTTCGATGGAGGCGGCTGTCGCCGCTGCCTCAGGTGAGGAGAAGGTTAGCTCATCGTCTGACGCGTTGGCTGACCTGTTCTTGCGGCTAGCAGTACGTCTGCGTCTTCTAACAGGCGTATCGCTAGATGACTCCTCAGCTTCGCTGCTGCTGCCATTGAGTACTGGCGCTGCATAGCTATTCGCTGGAGGAGAGTCTTCGTCAGTATTCTCAGTCTCAGTCGTTTGTTCGCTACCCAATCGACTAGGCGTCTCTATCACTCGCTTTGGCGGGGGTGCTTTTTCCTCGCTGTCCGTTTCCTCTATCGCTGCAGTTGCCTGGGCTTCGGACTGAACTTTTTGTCGAAACGCGTCTGCTTCCCCTGGTAGCACAACCGAAATCAAGACATTTTGAGGGTTCTCAATGGTTTGCTGGCTCAGAACTAACGGTGAAACTCCCATAACTGCATAAATTCGCTGCTGCTCCTCGGTCATCTCAACGACGACAATTTCTGGCGGCTCTTCTAGCTTACGGCGACTGTTACGAGTGCGTTTGGTTTTCGCGACTGCCTCTACGGCAACGCCATTGTCTTTCGGCTCTGCTCTTGATTCTGCTTTTAACTCTGAGGCTTCTAGGCTACGCTCTTCGCCCTGACTGCTGACTTTGTCCTGGCGACTGACGGTGCGATCGCTTCTATCTCGATCTACTGTAATCGGCACTGTAGGCGAGCTAGAAGATTTGCGGCTCCGAGAAGGCCCACTGTCTGATCGGCCATCTGATCGGCTATCCGAGCGACCGTCTGGTCGGCTATCCGAACGGCTATCTGAGCGACCGTCTGGTCGGCTATCCGAGCGGCCTTCAGGTCTTTGCCGACGACGACGGCGACCGCCACGACCGTTCTTATCCTGATAGCTAGGGTGATTCATCAAATCTAGCTCTTGCGGCTCTGACTGAGGCTCCAAGCTAATCGGTTTATCTCGATTGCTGCTTTCTTTTGCAGAAGGACGATTGGAAAAGCTTTGCGACGGCGAGCTATAGCCTGTGCCGCGACTAGAAACGGCTGACATTTGCACGGCTGCGACGGGTTCCTCTCCAGGAACATGCGCTAGATGACCTAGTCCGCCACAAGTTGGGCAGGTCTCTCCAAACAATTCGTAAATGTTTTGGCCCTGGCGTTTTCGAGTCAGTTCTACCAATCCCAACTCAGAGAGCTGCGATATTTGCGGCCTAGACTTATCGGGCCGAATGGCTTTACCAAACATCTCTAGCACCTGCATCTGGTCGCGGCGGGTGTCCATGTCGATAAAGTCAACGATAATAACGCCCGCAATATTGCGCAGTCGCATTTGTCGGGCAATTTCAACGGCGGCTTCGCAGTTTGTCCAGAGCACCGTCTCACGGGCTGTCGCCGAACGCGTAAATGAGCCAGAGTTTACGTCAATGACGGTTAACGCTTCGGTCGGTTCAATGATGATGTAACCGCCTGAAGGCAGATCTACGCGCGGCTTAAGCGCTTCACGAATCCCCGCATTAACGCGGAAATACTCCAGAATGGGCGTTTGCTCTTTGTGATAGTCGAGGAGGATGCCGGTGGGTACTCGACTATCATCGCTCCAGCTCGTCAGATGTTTGCGAGTGCGCTCAAAACCGCTTTCTGTGTCGGTGACAATGCGATTAACGTCGTCGCTATAAACATCTCGTAGGACGCGCTGAATGAAGTCATCGTCTCGATTAAGCAAAGACGGTGGCCGAGTTGTCATGGCCTCTGCTTGAACCGATTCCCAGCTACGCTGTAGCGCTTCGAGATCTTCAATAATGGCGTCTTCAGAAACGCCTTCCGCTTCGGTTCTAATGAGCAGACCCATACCGGGTGGCTTCACCAGAATGCCGAGCGCTCGGAGCCGGTTGCGTTC
>JBBSOB010000253.1:0-7202 GCA_038260205.1 Phormidesmidales cyanobacterium | reverse complement strand
GGAATCGTCACCGAATGCGGACTTTGCAACGAAATCTGTGTCATTCCCTGGCTCAAATACCAGTCCAAATTGGCCCCAGATGGAGCCTTACCAGACCCATTGAGCGCAACCACAGCCGCCGCATTCGTGGGCGCATACAGTCCAAAACAGTCGCCGCCAATTCCCGTAGCCTGCGGCTCTACTACGCACAAAACCACAGAAGCTGCGATCGCTGCATCCACCGCGTTCCCACCCGCGCGCAGCACATCTACCGCCGTTAGCGTCGCCAGCGGATGAGACGTAGCGGCCATCCCCTGATGACTATAAGCAGGGGAGCGACCCGGAAAATGAAAATCACGCATGCGCTAAATTCAATCGAACAACAGCTCCCCAAACCTACCAAAAGATCGGCGCTTAGCCCTACATTCATGTCTGGCTCACTGATTTGGCTCGCTAAAAAACGTCTGCGTCATTGAACAAAAGTCCGAGCGGCTTAAACTGTCCACTGTCGATTGCGAGCGGCTGACCACAGTGATAATGTCTATTCTGTTCAATTTGTTACAGCATTTACCCAGACACACGCAGAAAGAAGTCCTGCCTGTGCCTTCCTAAAAGCCCCTAACACTCAGGTTTCTTTTGCCGATGCTTTCGCTATTCCCTCTTCTCGCTCTCATTACAGCTCCGCTCACTACAGCCGTCACACCGTTAGCAGAGCCGCTGCCAGCAGAGCAAGTTGTAGGATCACCGCTAGAGCTTGCTCAAGCCGATGGCAATATAATCGCGATACCGCAGGAAGTGCGATCGCTGCCCGGTAGCCTCAACAACGTCCCCGTTTTCAACAGCAACAGCCCCGAACTTATTGAAAGCGACGGCATTTTACTCTCCACGTTCCCCAACCAGGGCAAACGCGATCCAGACGCTCACCTCAACTACACCTTCAACGGTCGCTTCGAGATTTTCTCTCACCACGTCGCTCGCGGCACCGACGACCGCGACACCCGCACCGTCTACGAAGGCATCATGGTTCACAATCCAGGCGATCGCCCCATCACCCTTACCATTCGCAACGGCGCATCCTACATCAGCCAGGAATCCCCCTGGAATGAAATCAAATCCAACAGCTCAAACCTGTATAGCAATAACTTTTCCGGCCCCGGTAGTCGCGTCATGAACGAAGTGCTGCGCGGTCGCCGACAGGCTTCACTTCCCAGCCAAATCACCATTCCGCCGAAAGAAAGCCACCTGCTGCTAAACGCCCCTATTCCCCTACGTCGCCTCAACGTGCCGACAGACGGCACCCTCGCACCCGGCAGCGAGCTGACCCCTCCCCCAACTAGCAGCAGCTCCAAGGAAGGCGCTCGGCTCAACGGTCGCTCTACCCTCATCCGGCTCGACAGCAGCGGCCCGGTCTATGTGGCTAGTCTGGCCATGCACGCGCCCCAAAGCGGCGGTAAAGAATACGTTCCCACCCTAGAAAACTGGAAGCAACTTCTTAAGAATGGTCAGCTATCCACCCCCAGAGACCAGCCGCCTAGCCGTCCAGGTAGCCGCGACAATCCCTTTCGCTATGGTCGCGTTTCGGGCGTCGTACAAGGCTCCCAGTGGAAGGCTGATCTCACCGACAATCGCAGCAGCCAGCTCTCGATTCCTGCTCCCGGCAAACAATTTTCTTATGCCCTAAGTACGCTAGAGCGCAACACCTTCGGCACCCGCCAAATTCAAAGTGCGCCTGTTAGCAAACGCTATAGCGACACCGCCTATCTAGCCAACGGCAACTACGGTGTGGAATACAATCTCACCTTGCCGCTTACCAATAACACCAGCAGTCCCCAATCGGTTGCACTCTCTATTCAAACCCCGCTGCAAAACGATTCACTCAAAGACGCCCTTCAGTTTTATGCCAAGCCGGCCGCTCGCGTGTTCTTTCGCGGCACCGTTTTGTTCGTTTATAAAGAAGACGATGGGCGATCGCGCGCTTACTACACCTACCTCGTCCAAAACCGGGGCCAGCAAGGCGAGCCACTCGTAGAACTGGCTCTAGCTCCCGGCGAGCAACGAGATGTCAACGTCCAGTTCATCTATCCGCCCGATGCAACACCGCCTCAGGTGTTGACGATCACGACCAAAAAGTAGGCCGCAGAGAAACCATTAATATCTAGTAACCAGCAAAAACGCTAAAGTGTTGCCTCGACAAAACTTCTATCTTTAGATCCTTGCCAGTAAAAGGTCTTCGTCCAAAAATATAGGCGTATTGAACAAATTGAACTAGCCACTCGCAGCGCAAGATCTGAAGATATATTTGGGAGACACCGATGAAGAGAGTTTTGTCGATTATATTGGGCGGCGGCGCGGGGACGCGGCTTTATCCCTTAACTAAAGTGCGCGCTAAGCCAGCCGTACCTTTAGGCGGAAAGCACCGCCTGATCGATATTCCCATCAGCAACTGTATCAATTCAGATATCTTAAAAATCTACGTCCTAACGCAGTTCAATTCGGCCTCGCTCAACCAGCATATCAACCGGTCTTACAACGTTTCCGACTTTCGAGAGGGCTTTGTTGAGGTACTAGCGGCCCATCAAACGCCCGAAAATTCAGACTGGTTTCAAGGAACCGCAGACGCCGTGCGGCAGTACTTATGGAGACTTCAAGCAGCAGAAGATATCGATGAATACTTAATTTTATCGGGCGATCATTTGTATCGCATGGATTATCGAGACTTTGTGGCGCGGCATCGAGAAACAGGAGCCGATATTACCCTGGCGGTATTGCCCGTGGGAGAGCAGCGAGCGTCTAGCTTTGGTTTGACGAAAATCGACGATACGGGTCGAATTGTTGATTTTAGCGAGAAGCCAACAGGCGATGCGTTGAAAAAGATGCAGGTAGATACGACTCAGCTTGGGCTGTCGGCCGATGAAGCTAGGAGCAAGCCCTACATTGCCTCTATGGGAATTTATTTGTTTAAGCGAGAGGTGCTGATAGATTTGCTTAGCCAGTATCCTGAGCAGACCGACTTTGGCAAGGAGATTATTCCTAACTCCGCGAAAAATCTTAACGTTCAGGCTTATTTGTTTAACGATTACTGGGAGGATATTGGCACGATTGAATCTTTTTTTCATGCCAACTTGGCGCTGGCCAAACAGCCTGATCCGGACTTCAGCTTTTATGATAAGTCGGCCCCTATCTATACGCGAGGGCGCTATTTACCGCCGACCAAGCAGCTAGAATGCCATGTCTCAGAATCTATGATCAGCGAAGGCTGCGTCTTGAAAGAGTGCCGAATTTCGCATTCAGTTATTGGGATTCGCTCGCGCATTGAGTCGGGCTGCATTATTCAAGATAGTTTGCTGATGGGTGCTGATTACTATCAGTCTGATTTTGAGCGAAAAAGTGATTGCGATCGCCAAACTATTCCCATCGGCATCGGCAGCAACAGCGAAATTCAAAAAGCCATCATCGACAAAAACGCTCGCATCGGCTGCAATGTCAAAATTCTCAACAAAGATCGAGTTGAAGAGGCCGAGCGCGAAGCCGAAGGATTCTATATTCGCAGCGGTATCGTCATCGTCTTAAAAGACGCCATCTTGCCCGACGGAACAATCATTTAAAAAATCAACCTCAACAACGGCACTTCGGATAGATGATCGCACTATCTGCGCCGTGATAAACCTGAGTCACTCTTTATAAACTAGGGCCAACAAATATGAGCGACTACAAACCGGTTGACTGCGACTTTGAAGATAAGTTAGAAGCGATCGCCACCCTCCACCGCACTGCCAACATCACCTATCAGGGCGAAGATAACAACAGCACAACCATAGAAAGCGAGATTGTTGATATCTATGCAGACAGCGGCGCAGATTACTGCAAGCTAAAAGACGGCACCGTTATTCGACTCGATAAGATCAAGGCGATCACGGTTAATGGTGAAAAAATCGTATAACGCAAGCGCCAAGTGACCGAAAGCTCAAACTAACCAAAACAAAACTAACCAGCCCCGGCTATCTCACATTAGAAATAGCTGGGGTTGGTGTTTTTTATCAAAATGGCTCAACCGTGAACAGGAAATTCCTACTAATCGTCAAACTCATGGTTGAAGTTTACAAAATTGAAATTTATAGAGTTGAAGTCTACAAAGCGCCTCGCTCTGGAACGCTGTCTATATCTGGATAGTCACTTGAGTTAATAGGCGTAGTCGGCATCGAAGCAACCATATCCTGGTCAGCCCAAACCGGAAACTTCTCTAATTTTTTCAACGTACTGATAGAAAGTAGGCCAAATCCAACTTTTGCCGCCACATCTAAAATGGTGTAGAGCATAGACTCCACGCCATCACCAATAGCATCAATGCCGGTATCTGCCAAAATCCAAACAATAGGATAAGCTGTCCAAAGTACGATATGCACCGTCAGCAAACGCTGGAAAGCATCTTTACCTACCTTACCAGGATGACTACGCTCAGCCTCCGCGCGGTAAGAAGATAGCAAAATACAGACAACGCCTACATACGCACCGCAGCTAATTAGATACCAAGTAATGTTGTGAGGCTTAGGATAGATATCCGCTAAGAACCCGGTTGCCAGCATGAGTGTGTTAGCGCCCAACAGCCCACCAATGGTAGAAAGGCGGCTACGGCCCAAGTACGAGAGCACTAGCAGCAATAGGGGAGTAGAGAGTATCCAGGTAACGTATCTCACCCAGTAAGAGTTGTGGTCGTTGAAGGTGCCTTCGCCATGCTTGGTTAAAATAACTAAGTACAAGACAGAGGCGATCGCAGTGATAAAAAAGTTCAGTGTCAGCAGAATCCGCCATCGTTCGTTAGTAGCACTAGATGCCTTGTAGCCAAAGAAAATAGCGCCCACCGTCATTGAAATAAAGCCAATCAGAGTCCAAAATTGAGCCATACGAAGTCCCAGATAACTAGGCTAGAAATATTGTGTCTCGGAAGCATTGTGTCAAAGTTTCAAGGTAAAACTCTGACAATCAAGGCAAAGTAAATCAGCCGCTTAGCAGATCTATTGAATTGATTAAATCGATTAAAGCCACCTCTGAGCGCTTTGAGATATTGCAAAAATTCGACCTAACCGCGCAGCTTTGACATTGGGTTATTTAAGTCGAACGCCCCACCTTAGACAGCTATCCGCAGATAGACAAAATAAATAGTTTTGGGCCTATTCTTAGGTATAAAACCATACCTAAAATGGGTTGATAAACCAGTAACGACCATGCATGTAAGTTACTGGGCGGTTGCTCTGCTCAATTTAATTTAGACAAATTCGCTCAACCTATAGCAAAAGGCTGAAAGGAGTTAAGCCCTTCTGCTAGACAATGAGCCGAAAGAAAAGCAGCAGGTATTTAAGTTTGAGCAAGCTATGGGACTCGCTAAGCACTAGTTTTTGGTTTGTGCCGTCCATGATGATCCTCTCGGCGCTGCTGTTGGCAGTTGTACTTTCCTATATTGATCGGAATGTGCAGATTGAGGGGGTTGAGATCTGGGGAGTCTTAGTGCCTAAAGGAACGCAAAGTGCCGGGACGTTGCTCAGTGCGATCGCCACCTCCATTCTCACCGTAGCAGGCTCCATCTTCTCCATCGTCATTGTGGCCATCCAGCTAGCCTCTGGTCAGTTTGGCCCTAGAATGCTGCGCGACTTTATGCACGATCGCGTTAGTCAGATCACACTCGGAACTTGTAGCGCCACTTTTGTCTACCAGCTCGCGATTCTATGGACGATAGAAGACTCAAAAGACATTAGCTTCACGCCACAAATCTCTGTCTTTGTTGGATTTCTGTTGGCAGTTATCAGTACGTTTGTTATTATCTATTTCGTCCACCACATTGCTGAAACGGTACATGCCGACAACCTCATCGCCAGAATCGGCAAAGACCTAGAAAGCAGCATTCACCAAGTACTTCCAGACCCTAGAAGACGCCCTGACGAACGCGCTGATAAACGCCCTAATGAGCGCTCTAGCGAACAAAACAAAAGCAACAGATCCGTAGAATTCAGACAGGTTCAAGAAGTCCCCGCTGATTTTGAAGAACAAGCGATCGCCTTTCCCTCACAGCACAACGGATACATTCACAGAATAGATTACGACGGCCTATGTGCGATCGCAACCCAACACAATCTCATCCTAAAACTGCTTTATCGTCCCGGACAGTTTGCCGTCAAAAATAGCAAGCTCCTCTACGCCTATGTCGAAAAAGATCTAGACGCAGCCTCGCACCCCATATTAAGCATCAACCTCAACGCAACGCTCACCTGCGGCAATCAGCGCAAGCCCGATCGCGACATAGAGTTTCCCATCAAGCAGCTAGTAGAAATTGCCATCAGAGCCATTTCACCCGCCGTCAACGATCCATTTACCGCCATTCGCTGCATTGATCGCCTATCTATGCGACTTTGCCAAATCGCTCAAAAAGCGCCCCAGGCCGTCTATTACTTTGACGACAATCACCAGCTTCGTCTCATCATTAACCCGGTCACCTTCGAATCTATTGTCAAAGCTGCCTTTGACCAAATTAGACAATATGGGCAAAGCGATGTCTCGGTCACCATTCGGTTGCTAAAAGCGATTGAAAAAATTGGCGAACAATGCCAGACTCAGCGGCAAAAGCGATCGCTCCGCCGTCAGGCAGATATGATCCAACGGGGCGGCCAAAACCCAAACAACATTCCCGAAGAGAACGATCGCCAAGACATTTTGCAGCAGTACAACAAAACCGTAACGGCCCTGTCCAATTAAGCCCGCTTACAAATCCGGAAAAACGGCTCTCACCGCCGGATGAACCAACCGATGTTCGCTCACATTCAGCGCACTCAAAAGCCCCTGGCCCACCGCAGATTGATCATAAAGGCCCTCTAATCCAGCCTCGGCCAGCTGCAAAACATAGGGCAGCGTGCTGTTGTTCAGTGCCTGAGTCGCCGTCCAGGGAACTGCCCCCGGCATATTTGGCACCCCATAATGAACCACACCTAGCGACTCGTATGTTGGCTCACTATGAGAAGTCGCCCGCATCGTCTCAATGCAGCCGCCCTGATCAACGGCCACATCCACAATCACCGACCCTGTCCGCATCGTCTCAACCATTAATTTAGTCACCAGCATCGGCGCTTTCCGGCCAGGTACCAAAACCGCCCCAACCAACAGATCAGCATCAGCCACGGCCCTAGCAATACTATCTGGGGTGCTATATAACAGCTTTACTCGCGAGCCAAACAGCG
>JBBSOB010000252.1:0-7220 GCA_038260205.1 Phormidesmidales cyanobacterium | reverse complement strand
CTATTCTCAAGCGCATTGTCAAAGATCTACACCTGCCCGGACAAATTGTCGTTTGCCCGATTGTCCGCGAACCCGACGGCCTCGCCCTCAGCTCTCGCAATCGTTATCTCTCTAAGAAATCGCGTCAAAAGGCAACCGTTCTTGCTCGCAGCCTTCAAGCTGCAAATGCTGCTTTTGCCCAAGGAGAACGTTCTGCTGATGTTCTGATTCGAGCTGCCGAAGCCGTGCTCAGCACAGAACCCACCGTCACAATAGACTACCTAGCTTTAGTTCATCCTGATACACTAAAACCTTTGGAAACCGTAGACCCGCAGGGAATGATGGCGATCGCCGCAAACATAACCAACTCCGAGACCGCCGACCAAACCCAAACCCGGCTGATTGATAACGTGGTGCTGCAAGTCCCTGATCCAGCGGGTTTTGAGCCAGTATCTTCCTCACGTCAACCCATCATTGCTATTGACGGCCCTGCTGGCGCCGGTAAGTCTACGGTGGCTCGCCAGGTCGCCCACAATCTAGGACTCCTCTACTTAGATACCGGCGCTATGTACCGCGCCCTCACCTGGTTCGTTTTACAGCAGGGCCTTGATCCCGCAGACGCGGCCCAAGTTGAGCAACAGCTCGCAGACTGTAATATCAAGCTAATGGCTAACTCCGTTGGGGATACGCCTTTGCCACCATCGGTGCAGGTCAATGGCCAAGATGTCACTGCCGCTATTCGAACAGAAACCGTCACTCAGCAGGTGTCCACTGTTGCCGCACAAGCCGCTGTGCGAGAGCATCTAGTTGCCCAGCAGCAAGCCTACGGCACGGCTTCGGGAGGTGTGGTGGCCGATGGTCGTGACATTGGCACCCATGTGTTTCCAGCGGCAGAACTCAAAATTTACCTTACGGCTTCAGTTCAGGAGCGAGCCACTCGTCGCTACCGCGACTTGGAAGCCGCAAACGAAGTTGCCGACTTAGCAACCGACTTGCCTACACTAGACGAGTTGGCCCAATCTATTTCAGAGCGCGATCGCCAAGATAGCACCCGAACCATTTCTCCCCTGCAAAAAGCACCCGACGCCATCGAAATTAACACCGATCATCTCACCGCTAGCCAAGTTATCGACAAAATCTCCAGCCTCTACCAACAGATCGTCCGCTAGCTCTGCCTATTCGGGCCGCGATCGCCCCCGACCCATTTCACCCACCTGGCATGACCTTGTCCCAACCGAACCTTCAAGATCAAAAAGAAGTCCAGCGCCGCAAACTTCTTAAGGCCAGACAAGCCATTCCTGCCCGCATTCGTCAGGCGAAATCGGAGAGTATCTGTCAACATTTACAAAACTGGCAGCCCTTCGCCCAATCTCGTCTGACGCTCGCCTACCACAGCTTCCGAAGCGAACCCGATCTGAACCCACTATTCAATCAGCGCCGTGTTTGGGGATTTCCCCGCTGCGAAGGCAAAGCCCTCAAATGGCACCGCTGGTTCCCCGCCTCTCCCTGGAACTTTCACCCCGGCACCCACGGCATCACCGAACCCGATCCTGCCTCACCTACGGTCGAACCCTATCAGGTAGACCTCATTCTCGTTCCCTGCCTGGCCTGCGACATCAGCGGCTACCGGCTAGGCTACGGTGGCGGCTTCTATGATCGCATGCTCGCTAACCCTATCTGGGCCAACAAAACCACCATCGGAATCGTCTTTGAGTTCGCCCGCCTGCCGCAAATTCCAAAATCAGACTGGGATATTCCCCTCAGCGGTATCTGTACCGAAAGCGGTTTATTCCTCTCTAGATAAGCCATCGCGCCTGTTAAGGATAGGTATTGGGTCTGTCCCATCCAAACCCCGCACAGCCAGAATAGCCGTCTGGCCATATCTAGCCATTTCATGCCAGAGCTTAATCCCAAAGCTTGATCCCGCCAATCAGACCCAGCACGTTCGGCACTACCGTCACATTTTCCGGTAGGTCAATTTCGATATGCGATACCTCACCACCGCCTAAATATAGCCGGTCGTAGTTGTACACCCGAGCGAGCAGCGCGATCGCTTTCAACAGCCGATTATTCCAAACGCGATCGCCCACTTTCTTCAGCGCCGCTCGCCCCAACTGCTCCTCAAACGTTTCCCCTTTCCGAAAACGCGCATGGCCTAATTCCAAATTGGGCACCAGTACACCGTTTACAAACAGCGCCCCGCCGAATCCCGTCCCCAACGTCGCCACCAGCTCCACGCCGTCACCCGCAATCGCGCCCATGCCCTGAATGTCCGCATCATTAGCCACACGCACCGGCTTACCCACCAGCTCAGAGATGCCCTTCGCCAAATCGTAGCCCACCCAGTCCGAGTGCAAATTCACTGCTGTTAGCACTACCCCTCGACGAACCACGCCCGGAAAGCCTACCGATACCCGATCAAATCCCGTCAGCTGGCCCATCAGCTTCTCAATTACGTGCATAACGGCAGTGGCCGTAGCGGGCTTAGGCGTTTTGACTCGAGTACGATCGCCCAACGGTTCCCCAGCCGCATCCAGCAACAGCGCCTTCACCCCGCTGCCCCCAATATCTATTGCCAGCGTTTTTGGCCTCGTTGAAGACCCACTCATCAGAGTCGCCTGACCCGGCGCAGAAGTCACCTCTTCAGAAGTTTCAGCTCCCGGCCTAACCTCCATACGTTCCAAATGCTCAGCGTCTTGTCCTGCCAAATTAGTCTCCATTTTCTGCCAAACTCTTCACTACCCAACAGCTAAAACCAGCCGCCTATAAACCCTAGTCCCAATCTAGAAGCCGACCAATAGCCCTTCACACATGTCTATTAAACTACTGCAAATTCGACCTACTGCAAATTCGACCTACTGTGAATCCGACTCAGTCTCTGCTGCTTTTTGACGCTTGCGACTCAACGCAAACCCCTCAAAGCGATAGATCTCCTCAAAGACCCTGGCCCACCCCGACGCCACCGATGCCAAAATCCGCGATCCCTTATCAGCGCTAGCCACCGTTGCATCTCCTACCGCGCCGCTCTCGCTCAAATCATCCATCGTCCAAGAAACCGGCAATCGCCCTTCCAAACTCAGCAAACTATCTGGAGCAAACAGCACCGGCAACTCCCGCACAGCATGAGCCATCTCCACCTGCTCTGGCATTAATGCCAGCATCACACTCGTTTCTACATCCCCCGCATGAATGCCCTGCTCGTACTCAGCCGTTCCGACAATCGCCTCTACATCATGCGGCGCTCCCCAAACAAACATCGGAAACACCAGCAAGTCTACAAACTGATGGCGCAAATCACGCGCTACTAGCTCCAGCACCTGAGGCTGTCCGCCATGTCCATTGACCAGTACCAGCTTGCGAAACCCTGATCGGTAAAGGCTCTGCGCCATCTCCATGAGGACAGCTCTCAGCGTTTCTGCCGAGAGCGAAATGGTGCCCACAAACCCCTCATGCTCGTTCGACTTGCCATAATACAAAGGGGGGAGTGCATAGGCCGGTACCGCCGCATCCAACAAATGTAGCGCCTGACCTACTACCGCCGTAGAAATAGCCGCATCTACAATGAGAGGCAAGTGTGGCCCATGCTGCTCTATGGCACCCACGGGTTGAATCATTAGCGTGTTTGCCTTGTCCGGCAGCGCATCTACTTGAGGCCACGAAAGGTAAGGGAAAAATCGTTCGGTAGGGATATAGCCATGCATGTAAAAACGCCGTAAGAATCTGTCAAAATACAGTCCGTGAAAGCAGTCCGCGAAAGCAGTCTGTAAGGGCAATCGGTAAAAATACAGTAGGGCAGTCGCAAAGCTGTCCCTTCTGCGGCTATGCCGTCCCCACAGAGAACTACTATAAGGTGGCCAAGTATAAGGTTGCCAATGGTTGTATAAGGGTCATACAAGAATACTGACAGCAGACAAAACCCGTAGCAAATACCTACTTACGACTTCAAGTTAATTGATTAGCTTAAAACACATCGCCTCTAGTCTGCTTCCCAACGCCCGCCTCTTAATCGCCTGTCTTTCAAACACCTGCTTCTCAATCGTCTGCCTTTCAAGTACCTGCCTCCACGGTAGCTGCTAAACAGCTTCTTAAACTTTCATTGCCTCATCCATAGATTCATCAAAACGTCTCATTAGAAGACCTTTTGAATGGGTAGTATGCAGACATAAGCGCCTCCTGCGCCTTGAAAGCTTTCTTACGTTTTCTGACTACTCGCCGTCCTCGTCTTATATGAAAAACACCGCCAGCTTACTCAGTTTCGTAAAATACTGCTCTGCGGGCGCAACGGCTCTAGCTCTACCGGCGATCGCCATAGGACTAATTGGCCCCACCGCAAAGCCCGCCGCCGCCGCCAATCCGCAAGACGGTCTTCAAGACGGCTTCCAAGATAGTTTTCAAGACAGCCCCAAAGTAGTGCTAGACGAAGCCTGGCAACTGGTTTACCAGGAATACGTAGACGCAGACTTTAACCGAGTCGATTGGCTAGGCGTTCGCCAGACCCTATTGAGCGGCGAGTACACCTCTCGCGATGCTGCCTACAGCGAACTGCGTAAAATGCTACGCCGCCTAGAGGATCCTTACACTCGCTTTCTCAATCCCACTCAGTACGCCGCCCTTACCGAGCAAACCTCCGGAGAAGTCTCAGGCGTTGGCATCCGCTTTGAAGAGCAGCCTCAAGGACTCGTAATCACTAGCGTCCTTAAGGATTCTCCAGCCCAGGCTGCCGGTGTCAGAGTCGGCGATGTTGTTTTGATGCTTGACGGTCGCTCTAGTCGAAACCTTAATCTCGAAACGGCCTCACAGCTTATTAGAGGTGAAAGTGGCAGTCGGCTCACGCTCACGGTTCGCCGTAAGGACAACAGCGAAGAATCCCTGATTCTGACCCGTGCGGTCGTTTCTGTTCCTACCGTGACCGCCGAGCTTCAAAAGCAAAGCGGCACCGCTGTCGGCTACATTCGCCTGGATGAATTTAGCGCTCACGCGGCCGAACAAATGAGCGCCGCCATTGACGATCTGACTCAAAAAGGAGCCGAAGCTTTTGTTCTAGACTTGCGCAATAATCCGGGCGGTCTGCTGCAAGCTAGCATCGACATCAGCCGTATGTGGCTACCTAGAGGCAGCATTGTTCGCACCGTAGATCGCGATGGCAAAAGCGATGATATTTCCGCTAATCGCACGGCCATTACCGATTTGCCTCTAGCTGTGCTGGTAAACGGTCAGTCTGCTAGCTCCAGCGAAATTGTTACCGGCGCACTCGGCGACAATGATCGCGCTGTAATTGTGGGCAATCCTACTTTTGGCAAGGCGCTGGTACAAAGTCTGCACGGCCTTTCCGATGGTTCTGGTCTTGCCGTCACTGTAGCTCATTACTACACGCCCGACGGCACTGACATCAGCACCCGAGGCATTACTCCTGACATTAATGTCACCCTTACTGAGCAGCAGCTACAAAATCTCAATACTCACCCCGAAGTTCGCGGCACCAGCGACGATCCCCAGTTTGTCAGCGCTGTTGAGGCGATGCAGCCAGAAGTCGTTGCTCGTAGGCAAAGCGTAGATACTACCATCGCCTTGCCTAGCGCACTACCGCACCCCACGAGCCAGCTCGGTCGCCTGAACCCTTGATTACATTACATAAAACACCAACAAACACCAACATCCTAATCTACATAAAACGCCGTTGCGCCACCTTCAAGAACTGGGCGCAACGGCGTTTAAGCTCGCCCTGGATGATTCATTCCTCTTCGTGTCGAGAAAACACATATATCCGTTGCGTCTCCAGTTCCTGACAAATTTGCTTGAGCATAGTCTCACCGTCGCTTCTCGCAGATAGTGGAAACACCTGACGATCTAGCCGTACTTTGAGCTGTGTGAACGGATCGCTACCGGAAGAAATTAGAAATTCTAGCTGATCGATATCTTTCCAGCCGGTGAGTTCGTTGAGTAAAGCCGCGATCGCCTCTACATAAGGATGTGTACAGTCTTTATACCAATAGGCATCCGCCAAATCCGGCTGATCGAAGCCCAAGTGGGCAATTAGCGACATCTGGCCAAATACCGCCACTGCCACTGAGCGAGCTTCTTCTTGCAGTAGCAAGCCATGCCGGTGGGTCAGCTCGCGCAGCCGCTCTAGCCGTTTGTAGCGAGCTTCGACCGTATCGCCATTATGCGTTTCTGGCACCCAGTGAATTGCTACCGTCACCAAATAGGTTTGCAGCAGTAGATGACCTAGCTTCTTCGCCTTAGTTGCCAAATAATCGGCGTTATGGCGGGTCGCTTCAATCAGTAGCGGCACCCGATCGACCATTTCTAGGCCGTAGCCCTTAAGCCCAGCAATCTTACGCGGATTGTTCGTAATCAGCCGAAATTGACCCACGCCTAAGTCCGTCAAAATCTGAGCGCCCATGCCGTAATTGCGCTGATCGACCGGCAGACCCAGCCGCTCGTTTGCCTCTACCGTATCTAGTCCCATATCCTGCAAGGAATATGCCTTGAGCTTGTTCACCAGCCCGATTCCCCGGCCCTCCTGACGCAAATACACCACGACACCTTTGCCCGCATTCTCAATCATTTTCAGCGTGGCCTGAAGCTGCATTCGACAGTCGCAGCGCAGCGAACCTAGCGCATCGCCTGTCAAGCATTCAGAGTGCATTCGCACCATAATCGGCTCGTCTTTGAAGGTTTCGGGATCGCCTTTAACTAGTGCCACATGCTCAGACCCGTCTAGCTGATTGCGATAGGCATATATTTTGAAGTCGCCGAACTTAGTCGGCATATCCGCGATCGCTTCCCGCTGCACAAACCGCTCGTGCTTCAGCCGATAGCGAATCAAATCGGCAATGCTAATAAACTTCAGCCCATGCACCTTGGCATAAGTCACCAGATCTGGCATTCGTGCCATCGATCCATCGGGGTTAGAAATTTCGCAGATTACACCTGCCGGATACAGCCCCGCTAGGCGAGCTAGGTCAACTCCGGCCTCAGTATGGCCCGCGCGTTTGAGCACACCGCCGTCTCTGGCTCTTAGCGGAAAAATATGCCCAGGCCGCCGCAAATCTTGGGGCTTCGCTTTGGCATTAATCGCCACCTGAATCGTCTTTGCTCGATCCTCAGCCGAAATCCCGGTCGTCACTCCCCAGCTCGCCGCGGCATCAATGCTCACGGTAAACGCTGTCTGCTCGTTCTCATCCTCAAACGGGCTGGCTGTTACCATCAAAGGCAAATCTAGCTCATCTAGGCGATCG
>JBBSOB010000251.1:0-7228 GCA_038260205.1 Phormidesmidales cyanobacterium | reverse complement strand
TGCCGCCGCGATCGCGAATTTGTCGCATATCCCAAGCAATTTGATCCACCACCAGCTCCACTCGGCGCTCGCTCGATACGCCCGCGCCCATAAAGCTAAAGTCATCCGTTTTTTTCTTTAGCGAAGGCGCAGTGCGAATTGTATGAATGCCTCTACTGCCTACGACCACGCCTTCGCCTTGGCGCAAATCGCGCAGTAGCTTGCATTTGGCAACAGGCTGGCCTTGGTCTTGGGTAATGGCGATCGCTCCATCCATGCGCTGATCTTCTACTTGCAGCCACTGCCGATCGATACATACTTCAGTGGGATAAATCGTCGTGACGTAGAAGTCGTCTGGCGCCACCCCATCTTGCACCACGCCCGCTAAATCCGCAGAAACTTCGGCCTCTTTTTCCGGCAGAGCAATGACGCCTAGATCAATGAGTTGGCCCATGATGTTGTCCATCACCGAGCCGTCTGGCGCAGACACCTTTACCTCAGCTCTAGAGCTGTCGTGTCTTTGCTTACCCAAATCAAAGCTCAGCACCTGAAAGCTGCCGCCGCTTGCCACAATCGTATCGAGCGCTCGGTTCACCAATCCCGAATCTAGCAGGTGTCCCTCCATGCGAATGGTTTGAGATCGAATCGTTGAAGCTTTAGGCGTTGCCTGCCGGGCCTCGTTTACCTTTAGCGTCAGGCATTTGGCCGCACCGCCTGCTTTCAAAAACTCAGTTAGCGGCGTTTCAATTACTTTAAAGCCGCGATCGCCCAATACCTTTGTTAGTGCCTCGCTCGCCTGATTCATCACCACGACGCGATCCACATTCACCGTATTACAGGCAAAGTTAATCGCATCTAATTCTTCTACTACAATCCGCTTGTCTTCGGGTACGCGCATCTTAATTAGCCGATTAGAATAATCGTCAAACGCGGGCGGATAGTACATCAAGTACCCGTCTTTGAGCGGGCAAAAACAGGTATCCAAATGATAAAAGCGGCTATCTACCAAGCGCAGCGACACCACTTCCACATCCAACCATTTTGCCAGGTAAGCGTGAGAGTCTAGCTCGGAGCGAAAGCCGTAGCCCGCCCAAACCCAGTGCCCGGCCCGGTCTATCAGCGCATCGCCCGCACCCTCAAAAGGCAGGCTCTCGGGCAATGTATGCACCGTAAACCCATTGTCCTCAAACCATTTCTGAAAATGCGGCTCTTCGCCCTGCCGCTCAAGATGGAAGAACCGACTCAGCACACACTGATCGCCCAGCACCAATCCTGCGTTCGCCGCGAATACCATATCGGGCCAACCCTTTTGCGGCTTTACTAGCACCACCTCCGCATGAGCTTTTAATACCTCGTAGAGTTGGTTCCATTGGGCTGCTGCGCGATCGCGCGACGAGCGATGAATATTCCCTTCCATCCAGGGGTTAATCACGTAATCCACATCGTAATAATCAGGCGCACACATTAGAATTCGGTCGGTCATTAGAAATTTCCTATCAAATTGCTCTTCTGTCAGATCCTAGTACGCCAGATCTTGTACGCCAGACTTTTAGCTCGCCAAATTGCCCGCCAAATTGCCCGCCAAATTGTTATCGAACAGCCCATCCTGAATAAACGCACATTGCCAGCGTTTGCCTCAACCAATGCCGATAAATACTGAACAGACGAATTCTCTCTTAAATTTTCTAAGGTGCGCCGTCAAAAAGATCAACAGAAGACTATGATTAGTCAACTCAATAACAGTGACGATGATAATAACGGGCTAATATTATCAACTCAATCTCCCGCTTAATTCATGGCTAGCCTGAGCTAGGCTGACAGTTAAATTTTATGCAGCCATCTGACGGCATAGTTCTGCACACTTTCGGCAAGATTCGGCGCAGCGCTGACAGTGATCGGACTGGTGGCTACCGCATTCTTTGGCACAGCGATCGCAAGCCTCAGCGCAGGCTCGACAAATATAAGGATGAATCTCCGACTGCCGAGACATAAACCGAACGCTCATCGTACAGGTATCAGCGCAGTCCCGGCAGCGCTGGATGCACTCGGTCATCATCTGAGCCATATCGCCGCTAAGACAGGCCGTCATGCAATATTCGCAGTCCTTCAGGCAGGTCATGCAAGCATCTATACAGTCTCTCATCTTAGAATCTAGCTGGGCAATCGTCATATCAATGGCTCCTAAGGGAAAATACTTAGCCTTTAGAGTATTGGGAGCATCCTATTAGAACATCTGTCTAAGAGAGGAGAAAAGACTATCGCTGCGTCTAGCTCATATTAGGTTGCACTCTCGAGGTGAAAGCTCACAACTATCGGTAAATGATCCGAGCCAATATCTGGGCCAGTATGCATTCCTACCACCTTTAGCGCAGGACTAGCCAAACAATGGTCAATCGGGATTTGAACTAGCCTAGTCAGCGCGTTCAACTGCGGAACCTTTGCATAAGAGAGGCGAGAAGGCCAAGTTGGTAAAATGCCAAAGCCATCTCGCGAGTTTTTTAGCCCCGTTTGACGGACGAGCCGCCGGTAGTAGGGCGACCACATGCTCGTATTAAAATCGCCCACTAAGATAACCGGCTCGGACTGCGATTTTACATAGTCGCTCACTGCCGCAAACACCTGGTTTCTATGGGCAAACAGCTCGGGTCTTATCGGCGGAAAAGGGTGAATTCCTATAATTGACATTAGCTTTCCGTTAATCTCTACGCGAGCCGTCATATTCGCAGCGCTGCGGGTATTGAACTGCTGAAGCTGAACGTGGGTGAGCGGGTTTTTGCTGTAGAGTACGGTGCCCAGACGATAGGGCGTTTGCTGATTAGAGCTGTAAGGCAAGATTGTTTTTAGGGCGATCGCTAGCTGCTCTCCCATCACGTCGTTTACTTCTATAAACAGCGCTAGATCAGGCTGTTCTTTTATGACAAAATCTACTACTTTCTGAGCGTTGGTGTTGCTTACCCATAGGTTCGCGCTCAGGAGTTTGTAGTTGGTAGCCGCGCCTGAAAAAGGTATCTGCGGAGAGTACCCGGAGATGAGGGGGACAGCGAGGAGGGCGCTGAGGAATATCATCACTAGCGCTAGGCGAGAGTGTTTCAGGCAGAGGATGATAAGAGTAAGGGCGATCGCCCCCATACAATACTGCACCTGAAAATGCGACAGTCTCTCTAGCTGAATGGGCCAACCGCAGCAGCGAGTCACGAGGGCTAAAGCCGTGATGCCCATGCCCAACAGCAAGCAAAAAAAAGCAGCTATAGAAGAATAGCGTTTCATGTAGACGACCGAATAGGCGACCAAAAAGGCAATCGGAGATTAGGACAAAGATACCGCTTGTAAAACAGTTTTGATGCCTGCTTCCGACCATATAGCCCCGTCGCCTATTTTTCAGACAGCACGCGCATATCTGATACAGAATCTAACTCATCAAAATGACGTTGTCGATTACGTGAATGATGCCGTTGTCTGCTTCAATGTCGGCTGCGATCGCCGTAGCATTTTTCACCTCAAACACAGGATCTGTTCGCACCGGAATCAGCGATCCCTCTAAAGAGGTCAGCGTATCCACCTTGGCAATATCCGCCTGACGCAGCGCCCCAGAAACCACATGAAAAGTCAAAATTCTGGCCAGCTGCGGCGGATTGTCTACCAGGGTCTGCACCGTTCCAGGCGGCAGTTTGGCAAACGCATCATCGGTTGGCGCAAACACCGTAAAAGGCCCGCCCGTCATCAAAACCTCTAAAAGTCCGGCCGCTTTTACAGCCGCAACCAGGGTCGAAAAGCCTTCAGTGGTCGCGGCAATTTCTGCAATACTCGGCATATTATCTTCTCTGAATTAAACTAGCGTTGACAGTATCAGTCCATTTAGCAAAAATGTTTGATCTCGCGATCGCGTTCGATCTAGCGATAGCGCTCAACCTGTATATCTTGTAATCGGGCCTCAGGGCGCTTAAACCGGTCGATCTGCTGCTCAAAAAAGGCTCTATTTGCTTTGAGATGTTCAGGATTCTCATCATCTAACGGGTACAGCAGTGCCGTTCGCAGCGCTTGAATAACCGCAGAAGTCACGTTATACATCGAGCGCTGAAAAGTAATTCCCAACTGCACCAAAATGTCGTCGTCTCCCCGCCCGTTCTCCTCGTACTCTTTTACCAAATAATCGGGTAAAAAGTGCACCATATCTTGCATCAGCAGCGTCGGCGGAATACCCGCACTGCCCACCGGATAAACATCCGCGTAGAGAATGCCATAGTGGAAGTCTTTTTGCTCCGATGGCACCTGTCCGGCCTGAGCGTTATAAGACTTGGTGCCACGGAAAGGCGTAGTCCGGTAAAAAACAGCTTCTACGTAGGGCAAGGCCGCTTCATATAGCCAGGTAAATCCCTGAGACTTCGGAATAATCTCAAAGCATTCGCCGCCAATATAAGCATGATGATAAATAGGCCGACCGGCTACCGCGAAGATCCCATTGACGATAAAGTCCATGGCCTCCGGCACGGTAGTCAGCTTACCCTCATCGTACAAATCACTCATCTCAAAAAATACTGGGGCCATTACTTCCCAAAACAAGCCCAAATTGGAATAGTAGGAAAGCTGCTTAACCTGTTCTAAAAACATCTCGGGAAAGAGCTTATGTAGGGCAAGCATGGCAGGATTGCCTTTGAAATAAGCTCGAATGGCCCGGTCTGCTCGCTCTCGGTAGTCATCGCTATCTAGATAGGCGTTAAATCTAGGATTAATATCTTCGTGCCAAAGCATAGATCGCATTAAAGCTTCGGCAAATTCCATATTGATCCGATCGTGCCAGAGATGATGGAAAATTTTGGGCAACTTGCGGTTGATTTCTCCTTTTTCTATAAAGGCTCGCAGTTCTGGATGCGCATCGGCCTCACCGCGCCAAATTCGTAAATCAGCAGTGTCTCCTGCATAAACGTTAGGCCGATCGAGATATTCATCAGAAATAAAGTATTTGAAAGCTGGCAGCGGATTCAGGAAAACGCGCTCTGCAATATAGAGCAAATCTCTCCAATAAAAATCCATTGGCACAGCATAAGCTTTGTAGATACCGATAATCTGTTTGAGATTTTCTGGGGTATCTGGCAGCATAGAGCCGCCTGCTTCTAGCCGATGAATAATGTCCGCAAAGGGATGCTTGGACGGGGGCAATTTAGCCGTTGTATTAGCAGTCGTGGTTGCAGCAGTCATTTTTCAACACCTTACATACAATGGGAATTGTTCAGTCTTAAATCAGTCTTAAATCAGTCTTAAAGTCGTTTAGCTCTAAAATTGCTCAAGTCTAGAATTGCCCGACTCTAACGCAACCTGTTCTACTCTGTATGTTGGCAAGCCCGCTACCAGATTCTGAGCGCTTCCGGTGCTCCAATGCACTAGCCAATTAGGCTGTAGGCCCAGCGCAATGACTAGCGCCGCTAATACTAAAGCGGGCGCCCGCTCTATAGAAGAGACCTCCCGGTAGCCGGTTTTCTCGGTCATGGTTCTACCATCTAGCTTGCCAAAGCAAGTCCGGTTGATCAAAATGACGAAGTAAACAGCCGTCAAACCGGTGCCGACCACGCAAATGAGGGTTTGTACCGGAAACACGCTGTAGCTGCCTTGAAAGACCAAAAACTCAGTAATAAATCCGACTAAGCCAGGAATGCCTGCGCTTGCCATTCCGCTTAGCACTAGCAGCGCACTGACCATGGGCAATCCCCGCAGCGGATTCATCAAACCGTTGAGTCCATCTAGCTGACGGGTGCCGACCTTTTCTTCGACTAGGCCAACTAGGTGGAATAGCAGCGCCAAGACCAGTCCGTGAGAAACCATTTGCGCGATCGCCCCAATCAAACTCAGCTCTGTTGCCGCTGCTCCGCCCAACATCACATAGCCCATGTGCCCAATCGAGCTGTAGGCCACCATGCGCTTGATGTCTTTTTGTGCGATCGCCGTAATCGATCCGTACAGCACACTAGCCGCCGCCCAAACCGCCAAATAAGGAGAAAGCAGTGACCAAGCATCGGGAAACAGTCCTAACCCAAACCGAAAAATGCCGTAGGTTCCTAGCTTTGCCAAGACGCCACCCAGCAAAATTGCCACCGCCGGAGAAGCTGCCACGTACGTATCTGGCAGCCAAGTATGGAAAGGAATCAGTGGAATTTTAATCCCAAAGCCCACCAGCAAAGCGCCCAGCAAAACTACCTGAGCAGACATTGGCAAATGGTGCTGAATAGCCGTCGCGTAGGAAAAGTCTAGAGTTCCTTCTAGCCAAACTAGGCCAATAAAGCTAGCGAAAATCAGCGCCCCCGCCGTCGCGGTGTAGAGCAAAAACTTGGTCGCCGCATAGTCTCGCTTTTCTCCCCCCCAAATGGCAATTAAGAAGTAAAGTGGCACCAGCTCAATTTCAAACAGTAGGAAAAACAGCAGCAGGTTTTGAGCGAGAAACGCCCCGGCCACCACGCCATTAACAAACAAAATGGACGAGTAAAAGAAGCGCGGTCTTGTTTTGTCTTGAGCGCTACTCAAAATCACAATCCAGGTCAGCAAACTGCTAAGACCCACCATCATCAGGGCTAGCCCATCGAGACCTAGATCGTAGTTTAGGCCCAGCATCGGTAGCCAGGGCAGAAACTCTCGCATCTGAAAACCCATGTCAGTTAGATCGAACTGCACGAATAGCCAAATCGTCCAGAGCAAAACAACGCTAGCAACGGAGAGCGCTGCCGCCTTAGCCTGCCGAGAATTAAGCGGTGAAAGAGAAAGAACAAGCGCTCCAACAATAGGGAGCCAGATGAGCGTACTTAGCATGGCGTTTAAAACAAGAATTAAAAGACAATCTAAACCAGTCGAGAAAAGCTCGACTAAACTGAACTGACCGCACGCTTACAAAATTTTGGGCACAAACATGACGCTTAAGTAGAACCCTAGCAGGGCCAGGAAAAAGACAATCGTTAGCGCATAGCTCTGGCTTTTGCCGCTGTTGAAATACTTCATCGTCTCGCCGCTGAACAAAGACGTGACGCCGACTAAGTTCACCACGCCATCTACCACGTTGCGATCTAGCCAGTCCGCAATCTGAGAGATTTTTCCTACCGGTGAAATCACCACGAGCTGATAGATCTTTGGCGTGTAGAAGTGGTAGGCCAAGAGCCGATTGGCAACCGGATTTAAGAGCGTCTTAGGATCGTCTACGCCTTTGAATAGGTAGAAGAAGGCAGAAACGCTCATGCCGATCACGCTAGAGGTTGTTAAGAGGGCGGCG
>JBBSOB010000250.1:0-7251 GCA_038260205.1 Phormidesmidales cyanobacterium | reverse complement strand
CTGCTCCTGCTGAAGGTATTGAAGCTCGGCCACCGCACCCGCATCGTTGAGCACTTTCAGTCGGCTCAAAATCTCTTGGTTGGTGGTCAAATCGCTGTTAGCGTTGCTGAGCTGCTCTCGGGTTTGAGCGAGTTGCTTGCGCAGCTGTTGGGATTGAAACTGGTTGATGGTCTGCTGAGAGCCTAGTCTGGACTCTGCCGTTTTCAGCCGAACGAGCTGGTCGGCGCTCAGTCCATCGGTGTTGCCGCTAATCTGCGCTTTGTACAGACGATTGTTTTCTACTAGCTCAGCGCGATCGCGTCCTCGCTGAATCAAATCTGCCGTCACCCCATCCGGTGCAGGTGCATTCGCCACCCCCGAAATTTGAGCCTCATAAAACGCTGTCTCGGCCTGCAGCCGTTTAACAATATCGGCATTGGCTTTAATTTGAGCGTCGCTCGCCGCCTCATCTAGAGTCGCAACGACCTGGCCTTTTTCAACCTGCTCGCCTTCCTCCACCAGCACCGCTTTGACTACGCCGCCCACCGGGGCCTGCACCACCTGCACAATTCCTTTAGGTTCTAGCTTGCCAGGTGCGCCAATGGTTTCTTCTACCTTAGCCAAACAGGCCCACAGTACCGAGGCCGTAGTCACGCCCATAATCGCTAAAACGATCAGCTTAGTCCAAACCGGCGACTGCCGCAGAATCACCGGCTGATCGAACGATTGAGGCACTTGAGAGCTGAAACCGAAACTGCCATCATCCGGAGGCGTTCCGCCGCCACCGGGGGCAGCCGCGCTATTGCCATTACCTTTGCCATTGCTCCCAGGCATAATGACATCAGGGCCTTGAGGGCCTCTTTTATTAAAGGTACCCGTCATCTTCTTACTCTCCCTGCTGCTCGTATAGACAGTAATAGCGGCCTTTAAGAGCCATGAGTTCTTCATGTGTGCCCAGTTCGACGACTGAGCCTTTGTCCATCACCAAAATCCGATCGGCCTGACGAATCGTACTCAGCCGGTGAGTAATAAAGAAAACTGTGCGGTGATCAGCCCATTCTTTTAGGTTCCGGCATACTTGGGCTTCGGTGTCGTAGTCCAGCGCACTGGTGGCCTCGTCTAAAATTAGCAGACGTGGGTTTTGGAGAACGGTACGTGCGATCGCAATTCTTTGTCGCTGTCCCCCCGAAAGCGAAGACCCGCGTTCACCCACCCGCGAGTTATACCCACCCGGTAAATCCATAATAAAGTCGTGAGCATTCGCAATCGTGGCCGCTCGAATGATGCTCTCGGTATTCGCCTGCGGGTTAGTCAGCGCAATATTTTCCTGGATGCTGCCCTCAAAGAGCAGACTGTCCTGCGGCACAATGCCCACCTGCTGACGCAGCGAGTAAAGCTCCACTTTACTAATGTCATAGCCGTCAATCAAAATTCGACCCGACTCCGCGTTATACAAGCGCGGCAACAGCTTCATCAGCGTACTTTTGCCCGAACCACTCTGCCCCACCACGCCAATAAACTCACCCGCATAAAACTCCAGGTTGACATTAACTAGCTGCAAAGGCCCAGACGGCGCAAACCGGAAAGACAGGTTCTCGTAGGTCACATTGCCCGTAATCTCCGGCATCGGAATCTGCGCTCTATCTTCCTCGGCCTGCTCCTGGGGATGGTCGATAATATCGCTCAATCGCTCTAGCGACAGCGCCGTCTCCTGAAAGTTTTGCCAGAGCTGAGTCAGGCGCAGCAACGGCTGAGTCACATAGCCAGAGATAATTCTAAAGGCGATCAATCCACCTAGCGTTAGCGTCCCGTCTAGCACCAGCGTCGCGCCGACCCACAGCACCAACAGGCCCGAAATTTTATTCAAAAATCCACTCGCAGAGCCAGCCGTGGTCGAAGTCAACACCGTCTTAAAGCCGTCGCTTACATAGCGAGCGTACTTCTGCTGCCATTTCCAGCGCGTCTTCAGCTCCATGTTTTGCGCCTTCACCGTCTGCACACCCGAAAGCGCTTCGACTAAAAAAGACTGCGTTTCAGCATTACGCTCAGCCTTGGCCCGGAGCTGGCGGCGCACAATCGGCGATACAAAAAAGGTCAAAACCATAAAGGCCGGAATCGTCGCCAACGCCACAAAGGTCAGTTTCACGCTGTAGAGAAACATCACCAGGATGTACACCACCGAAAACAGCGCATCGAGCACTACCGTCAGCGCTGTCCCAGTCAAAAACTGACGGATATTCTCCAGCTCGTTGACGCGGCTAGAGAGTTCGCCCACTGGCCGACGGTCGAAGTAGCGCAGCGGCAGCCGCAGCAAATGGTCGATGATTTCTGCGCCGAGCGCCATGTCGATTCGGTTCGTTGTATCGACAAATAAATAGGTGCGCAAACTGGTTAATATCGCCTCAAAGATGGCAACGATGATTAGAAAAATGCCGAGCACCTGTAGCGTATCGGGGCTGTTTTGCGAAATCACCCGGTCGATAATCACCTGTACCATCAGCGGATTGGCCAGACCAAAAATCTGTACAAACAGCGAGGCCAACAGCACCATCGACAGGACGCCGCGATACTTTTTGAGCGAGGGGACAAACCAACCCAACCCGAATTTTTGTTGCGGCGTTTGATCGGTGGTTTCGACCAGTAAAATCTCGCCTTCTGGCCCCCAAATCTCTTCAAAAGCCTGGGGTGAGTGGCGCACAATCCTGTTCTCTGCCGGTACGCCTAGCACATACTCGCGAGCAGATGCCTCGTACAGGAGCGCGAACCCATCTCGCCACTGAATTAGCCCTAGTTTGGGTAAACGGGCGATCGCACTAGCAGGCACCTTCGCCAACTGCGGCCTTAACCCCACCAAATCGGCCACCGCCCCGCAAGCCGTCAAAGACAGATGGCCCAAACGCTGGTTCTGATTGCTCAGCACCCGCTCTACCACATCGCGCTTAAACGGCATCTTTAAGTGCTGAGCCACCATCGCAAAACAGGCCAGCGCCGACTCAACATCGCCTTTTCCCCGCAGAACCGGGTATCTCAGCGCCTTAGCTCTCGCCGATCCCGCTTCTACAATATTCGAGTCAAATTCTAGATCGGGCGCGTAGGGAATGCTATTAGCCGGAGTCGTCAGTCGGTTAGCCGCCGCTAAACCGTTACCATTGTCGTTATTCTTGCCGTTGCCATTGCCGTTACCATTGCTGTTGCCATTGCGATTGCCATAGCCGCCCGCGTAGCGATGACCGTTCGCAGCAATCAGGGCGGCTGGCGTATCAGGGATGCTCTGATTTGTCAGTTGGGACATATTAATGCCTACCAAACGGGTCGCTCTGTGGCTGTTAATCTGACCGTCTAATTGATGGTTTGTTAGCCAACTGCCCGGCTGGTGAGCAGAAATGCTTTCGGTACTCACAAACCACAGACGATTCTCAGCCGGGCGATCGATAGCGACCTTCCCAGCATTTAAGTTGGCCACGATGGCATCCGTTTGCAGCTGCCGGACAGTCGCGGGTAAATCGGTCACGTTGCGAGCTTGTGTCTTAAAGTACTGACTCGCTAAGTCAAAAACTTCCGCTAAATAGCAGCGATTGTAAATGGCTTGGGCAAAGGCGTTGTGCTGCGTAATCAGAGGCTCGATCAAGTTGATAGGAACTGCGATCGCCACCACTTCAGAAGATGCGATCGCACTCTCACAAGGCACCTGTCGTACCAAGCTAGCGAGACCCAACACCGACCCCGGCTGTAGTAGTTCTAGCGTCATCGGCGTTTTTTGATAGGGGTCATAGCCAAGTAGCCGCCCCCGACCTTCCGTAATCACCGTTAGCTGATGAGGCATTAGCTCGCGACGCAGTATCGGCTGACCAATTTTGTAGCGAAGCGGTTGACAGCTTTGGGCCAAAGACGCCAGCGCCGACAGCGGAAGTTGATCGAAGGGAAACAGACCCTTCAGTCTTTGCTCTATAGAAATGCCAGCGTAAGTCATAAAGGTAAGCAAGTCATAAAGGTAAGCAAGTCATAAAGGTAAGCAAGTCATAAAAGGAACCCTCACACAGACACGATCAGTTCTTCATCCGGGCCTCTTACAGCAGTAGCCTGAACCTGTTGCTGTAGCCATGTTTGAAACTTTTCTGACATTAGCCGCTGACGCATCGCGTCATCCATCTGCGCTGGCAAAAACTGATCGAGCCGGGCAATCACCATCCATTCACCAATTTGAGTGGGTGCCCAAAGCTGTCCGGGCTGGCTCACCATCAGCATCCTAGCCAGCACCGGATGAGGAACGCTCAGCTCCACTGGCCCAATCGATCCGCCTGTTTGCGCCTCTTGCCCTTCAGAATACGCCTGAGCTAGATCCGCAAAAGACGCCCCATCGTCGCTCAGCCGAAAGTACAGCTCTTGTGCTAGGCTCGCGTTCTTCGTCCGAATCAGGGAATATTTCACCCTATCTAGCTGAGTCTTCCGCTGCAAAAAATACGAATCGAGCGAAGCGCCTCCCCACATTTCTGTTTGAAACTTAGCCAGCCGAAACGCTCGGATCGCAGCCGTCATCATCTGGCTAGGATCTACCTGCTGCTGCTGACACCAGAGCTGCTGCTGCTCTTGCGAAAAAATTCCTCGACTAGCGCAGTAAGCCTGCATCGCGGCTTGTGGATCGCATTCGATATGGCTAAGGGCCTGGTCAATAATTATTTCCTGCACCAGCTTAGGCATTAGCTGATACTGCCTGAGTTTTTCGATCAGTGCAGATGCCTCAAGCCTCTCTTCGCCAATTTGAAGAATTACCGTCATGTCTCTGGTGTCTCATCGCCAAAAATATCTCAGCACTATCTATGATCAATTCCGCAATAATGTGACCATCTATCAAAATAAATGGTTGCATACCTGCCTAGATATATCTAGATATACAGTCCCTAGCCACAATATCTGCATAGAAGCTTTACTCAGGCTCACAAAGCGCTTCTGACAGAACTGGCTTTATAGGCTGGCTTCATAAACTGGCTTTATGAACAGGAGCGAATATACTTCGATAGAAAATATTTTATTGCTGACAGGCGATTGGTCAGTCTCTAGGCGAGTCCCAGCGGGTTTCTACGCGCGATGAGTTTGCAAAATATCGTCAACTTCAGCTAGCTGTACATGTCGGTATTTGACGTTGTCGGGCAGTAGCCGAATATTCGGCCCTCGCTTGCAGCCACCCAAACAACCAATAGGCTCTAGCTTAAACTGATGCTCGGCGTTAGCCGCTTCAAACGCTGCCCACAAATCGTCGCCGCCTTTTTTACAGCAATTCTTCTTCTGGCAAATCTGTACAGTAACTTCTGATGTTCTCTTTTTCTTCTGCTTGCTGGCTTTTCGATGGCCTTTCTTTTTCGCTTTCTGTTTGTCTAGTTGTTTGTCTAGTGTTTGATCAACTTTGGCCTCAGTTGATTTCACCTCAGTTGGTTTGGCTTCAGTTGGTTTGGCTTCAGTTGGTTTGGCTTCAGTTGGTTTGGCTTCAGTTGGTTTTGCCTCGTTTGGCTGAGCGATCGCCCCATCAGAAGTCACTCCAGTATCAGTGGTTATCTCCGCAGGCACCACAGACGCAGACACCGCAAATTTAGGCGTTAGGGGAACTAGCTGTAGCACATAGCGCTTTTTCTTCGAGGAGCGATCGCGCTCTATCCAAACTCGAACCGGCTCCTTTAGCGTTAATTCCGCCTGGGCGATCGCCCGCAAAGACTTAGGCAAATAAACCAGCTCATCACCTTGCTCGGTCGCAATGCGCAGTCCTTTGAGTTTGCCCTTACCCGACTCAATTTTTCCGGCATAGTCGCCTTGTATAACTTTCATTTTTATTATTTAAACTAGTTTTTAGCATAGCGACCTCGCCTATTATTCGGTCACTCTCTACCGACAGATTCTGACGCCTTATGCCTTTAGGCACTGCGCTTTGATCAAACCAACTGGCATCGAAACTGCTAAGTTGAATAAACTGCGATCGCACGGCCCCATGAAAGTCACGTTGCTCTTACTCATCAAAGGCTATCGCCTATTTATCTCACCCTTAACGCCGCCAACCTGCCGGTTCGAACCCACCTGCTCCTGCTACGCCCTAGAAGCCATCGAACGCTTTGGCCCCCTTCAGGGAAGCTGGCTAGCCGTCCGCCGCATTACCCGCTGTCATCCTTTCCATCCCGGTGGCTACGACCCGGTTCCCGAACCCGCAGAACCCCATCGTCCTGTATCTAGATAGCCCTTATAGTCTTTATGAAAAAATCGTACGTCCTCGATACCAACGTGCTGCTGCACGACCCCAACGCCCTACTCCGGTTTGAGGACAACGACGTCGTTTTACCCATCACCGTTATCGAAGAACTAGACCGCTTCAAAAAGCGGCCCGAAGAAACCGGCCGCAACGCCAGACAAACCTCTCGAATGCTCGACAATCTCAGATCTCAAGGCAGCCTAGTCGAGGGCATTCGACTCAAAAGTGGCGGCGTTATTCGAGTCGCTCTGTGCTACCGAGAAACGCTAGAAAATCTGCCCCCCGAACTGTACAGCGGCGGTGGCGGCGACGGCGGCGATAACGCCATTTTGGCCGTCGCGCTCGATGTTCAGCGGCAGTGCGATTGCCCGGTCGTGATGGTGAGCAAAGACACCAACATGCGAATTAAGGCCGACACGCTGGGCCTCACTGCAGAAGACTACGAAACAGACAAAATAGACATTGACGATCTTTACACCGGCATCGGCGAACTGTTAGTCAACAGCGAGATTATCGACCGCCTCTTTCAAACCAAAGGCATTCATATAGACGAAGTTGCCCAGACCCACGGGCATTTCCCCAACCAGGCGCTCACGCTAGTAGATGTCACCAATCCTAGCCATACCGCCTTAGTCACGCTAAGCGCAGATGGCCAATTAACGCCTCTAGCCAAACTGCCTTACAACGGCGTATCGCATATTCAATCTCGCAACCGAGAACAGCGATTCGCCCTCGATCTGTTATTAAACGATGCTGTGCCGCTCGTGACGCTCGTGGGTAAGGCAGGTACGGGCAAAACTTTATTGGCGATCGCCGCTGGCCTACTCAAAGTCACCGAAGAAAAGCGCTATACTCGCCTGCTCATCTCCCGCCCCGTTGTCCCGATGGGCAAAGACATCGGCTATCTTCCCGGCGACATCACCGAAAAGCTCACGCCCTGGATGCAGCCGCTCTACGACAACTTCGATCTAATTTTTAATACGCAAGAGACCACCAGCAAACCCGAACACTGGCGGCGCGGCCACGAAGAGCTGATGAAT
>JBBSOB010000249.1:0-7397 GCA_038260205.1 Phormidesmidales cyanobacterium | reverse complement strand
TGGCGGCGCGGCCACGAAGAGCTGATGAATCTAGGGATTCTACAAATTGAAGCGCTTACCTATATTCGCGGACGCACCATTCCCAAACAATTTTTCGTCATCGATGAAGCGCAAAACTTAACGCCTCACGAGGTTAAAACAATTCTCACTCGAGCCGGAGAAGGCACCAAAATTGTCCTCACTGGCGACACCGCCCAAATTGATAACCCTTATGTAGACGCCGCTAGCAATGGACTGACCTACGTCATCGAGCGCTTTCGCAACGAGCCGCTAGCAGGCCATATTACGCTATATCAGGGCGAGCGTTCCGACCTAGCAGACAGAGCCGCCAACCTTCTATAACGGCTAGCTTCTCAACGGCAAGTCTAGCCTTCTGGATTACTCGTAAATTGGCACAATTCGGTATGATTGCACTATTGACGGTGCCCACAGACACTGATTCACTCTTTCTTTGCCTAAGGCGAGGCTATGAACAGCGCAATTATCGATCCTACTTTGCAACGGTATAAGTCTGCGATCGCCCAACTCCGCACCTATCGAGCCGCCTTCGCCCAAAGCATTGACAACAGCGCCCTCACCAAAACGGTCAAAAACCTCCAGGAAAACCTCAATCAACCCTTTTTATTCGTCGTCATTGGCGAAGTCAAAGCGGGCAAAAGCAGCTTCATCAATGCCCTGTTAGACAGTGGTGAAATCTGCGAAGTTGGCGCAGACCCGCGCACCAACCGAGTCTCTAAAATCGTTTATGCCAAAGGCGAAGGCTACAGCCGCGAACTCAAACCGGGCGAACTCAGAGAAATTGGTCGCCCCGTTCCCATCCTCGAAAAAATCGCGATCGTCGATACCCCCGGCACCAACAGCCCCTTTCAGCAGCACGAAGACATTACCAAAGAATTCATCCCCAACAGCGATTTAGTGGTCTTTGTCTTCTTCTCCAAAAACCCCTACACCAACACCGCCTGGTCTCTCGTAGACTTCGCTCACAAGGACTGGAAAAAGCCGGTCATCTTTGTGCTTCAGCAAGCAGATCTAGCCGACGATAGAGAACTCCAATCCTCACTCGACTACATTCGTCAGGAGGCGCAGCAGCGACAAATCGCCTCACCTCATATCTTTGCCACCTCAGCTAAGCAGGCTATCAGCGGCAAAGACGGCGGCTTCGCGCCCCTGCAAGACTTCATTCGCAGCAGTATTACCGGCGGCAAAGGCTACAAGCTCAAACTCACCTCCAGCATCGGAGCGGCCGAGCAAATTGTTGATCGCTTTGATAACAACATGCAGCTGCTGCAAAAACAGCTGCAAACTGACGAGGCCGTTGTTGAAAAAGTTCAGCGTCGATTAGGTCAAGGTCAGTCTCAATCTAGAATTGAAATTGACGCCTTGGTAGAACGGTTAATGACGCAGTACGAGCGCGTTATCTATCAAATTAAAAGCGAGTTTAGAGACGAACTCTCGGTGCCTATGCTGGCCAAGCGCTCGTTCTTGTCGATGTTCAATCGCAAGCAAAGGGTCGATGCCTGGATTGGGGAACTTAACACTCGCGCTCAGGCAGAACTAGAAGAAACGCTGGACGAAACGTCTAAAGAAGGGGCCAAACGCTTTCTCAATGGAATTCAGCTTTTGATTAAGCAGCTAGTAGCTGAGCTAGACGCTTTGCAGTACACGCATCTCAAAAGAACAGATGTAGCCTTACCCATTGTGGAATATCGAGACGACGTGATAGAGGGCGTCAAAAGTAAAATCACCAAGCTGCTCAACGATAACACCTTTATCAACTGTCTGGCCAATACCGCAGATAGTGTCGGCCCTAGCGTTGCTAGCGGCAGTATTGTTGCAGTCGTTGGCGGCATCATTATGCGGGTAACCAGCGTCGTTTTCATTGATGTCGTTGCCGGTGTTTTTCTAGGCGCAGGCGTTCTCTTTGCCGGGGGGGCGCTATTTGCCAAACGCCGCCAGCTCATCCAAAAGCTAGACACTGAGCTAGAGCGCAACCGCGATCGCTTCGAGTACACCGTATCTAACCAGCTCAACGCCAAGCTCAGCGTCATCTACGAAGAGATTGACCGCAGCTTTGGCGAACTCTACGCCCATGTCGAGCAAGAGCGACAAACCATCGCGCCGCTGATTGCAAAATTTGAACAAATTAAGCAATCCACCGAATCTTTGGCCAACGAGATCAGCCGCTTATAGAAAACTTTCACGCCGCAAACGATATGGTTTATGCAGTAATTCGTCTGGCTGAAGTAGAGGATTTGGCCGTTGTAGCTGAAATAGAGCGCGCCGCCGCTAAGAAATTCTCACCCTACATAGCCTGGTTAAACGTGGCGTCCCATTTGCTAGAAGGATTGGTGCCGCTCCATTTTTTACGGCAGGCCCAAGCGGAAAATCGGCTGTGGGTGGCTGCGTGCGATCGCCAAGTAGTTGGGTTTGTCGTCATCAAACCGCTCATAGAAAGCTGTTTTATTGTCGAAATAGACGTACATCCAGAGCATTGGCGAAAAGGCATTGGCTCGGCGCTCCTAGAAGCCTGTTGTGCCAGCGCCAAAAGGCAGGGCTTTAGCAAAATGACGCTCACCACCTTCCGCAAAGTCCCCTGGAATATTCCGTTTTACCAACAGGCAGGCTTTGCGCTGCTACCGCCAGAACATTGGCCACCCGAAATTCAGGCCATTGTCCGTCATGAAGACAGATATGGATTTGCTACCGAAAAGAGAGCTGTAATGGCGCGATCGCTCAAGGACAACCCAGGTGAATGAGATAGCTAAGTCTTCGCTCAGCAGTGAAGCCATTAAGGAAAAGGCGATCGCGCTAGGATTCCATCAAGTCGGCATCGCCAGCATCAGCCAACCGCCAACTGCCGCCGAGCAAACCGCCAAACAGCACTTACAATCCTGGCTCGCCGCAGGCTATCAGGCAGATATGGCCTGGATGAGCAGCGCCAAGCGTCAAGATATCCGCCAAATCATGCCCGAAGCCAAGTCAATCGTTTGCGTAGCGCTAAACTATTACACCGCTCACCAAAGGCCCGAAGGCTCGCAATATGCCAAAATCTCGCGCTACGGCTGGGGACGAGACTACCACCGCGTACTGACTAAAAAGCTAAAGCAGCTCGCCCAGTGGATGCAGGAAACCGAGGCAGGCGTAGAAGCCAGACTATATGCCGACACCGGCCCAGTCCAAGACAAATTTTGGGCGCAGCAAGCCGGAATTGGCTGGATTGCCAAAAACGGCAATGTCATTACCCGCCAATACGGTTCCTGGGTTTTCTTAGGCGAAATTATCACCAATAAATCGCTCGTCGCTGACTCACCTCACAGCGCCCACTGCGGTAGCTGCACCCGATGCCTGTCGGCCTGCCCCACCGAAGCTATTCGAGCGCCCGGCGTCGTGGATGCTAACCGCTGCATTGCCTATCATACGATTGAAAATAGAGCGGCAAAATTGCCAGGGGCGATCGCTCAAAACCTCGAAAACTGGGTAGCTGGCTGCGACATCTGCCAAGATGTTTGTCCCTGGAATCAGCGATTTGCCCAAGAGACCGACGAAGCCGCCTTTCAACCCTATCCTCAAAACATAGCGCCCACTTTAGCATCGCTTGCACAAATCACTGAGGAAGAGTGGAATCAGCGGTTTCCAGCCTCAGCGCTGCGGCGAATAAAGCCAGAGATGCTGCGGCGAAATGCCCAAGCCTCTATAGCTCCCTTGGAAGAGTAATATGGTCTGAGAGAAAACCCGTCAAACGTACGTGACTATAGTATGGCAGTTGAGAAAAAGAGTCCTGACAAAGACTTATCCATTGACAATTCAATAGATAAACCGCCGTCACCGTCAAACGCTAAGAGCAAATGGGCGTCATTAACTGAGAATCTTAAGCTCATCGTTCTCGCCCTCTTCATTGCCGCCATCGTCAGAATCTTTATTGCCGAACCCCGCTACATTCCCTCACCTTCAATGGTGCCAACGCTAGCGGTAGGCGATCGCCTGCTCGTCGATAAAATCTCGTACCAACTTCACCCACCCAAACCTGGAGACATCGTAGTTTTTGAGCCACCGCCACAGCTCCAGGGCTACGGATACACCACCAGTCAGGCCTTTATCAAAAGAGTCATCGGGCTACCCGGCCAAACCGTACAGGTCAGCCAGGGCACCGTACTAGTAAACAACCAGCCGCTGCAAGAACCCTACATCCTAGAGCCGCCAAAGTACGAAATGCCCGCCGTAAAAATTCCGCCCGACAGCCTATTCGTAATGGGAGACAACCGCAACGACAGCAACGACTCCCACGTATGGGGCTTTCTTCCCATAGATAATATTATTGGCAAAGCCGCCTTTCGCTTTTGGCCCTGGCCGCGAGCAGGCTTGTTCAAGCCCTAGTAAAACCTAAAACAGTAAAACCTAAAACAGTAAAACCCAAAACCTTGTTCAAATCGTAGTCGTAAAGCTTAGATAATGCAGTAAGTCTGCGGTAGTTTCAGGGGTCAGCCGAAGACGCTGCTGTAAATCAGCGAGATCTCGGTAAGGCCCGCTTTTGCGATAATGGATAATCGCCCGACTCAAAAAAGGATCGATGGCAGGAACCACCGCCAACTGCCCTGCGCTAGCCGTATTGACATCCACAGTCATCGGATTCAGAGACTCAGGCGCGTAGTAATAAAACTGAAGCACCGTCGTCCATCCCTGGATTTTTTGGGGTGCTATACCCAAAGCCGCCGCCACATCTTCAATGCAGCTAAAAAACAGCCCAGACTGCTTCAGCAAGACTAAACTACGCGCCTGATGAATAGAAAGGCCGGGGAGCCTCAGCCAGTCGTCCACGGAGGCCGTATTCGCTTCTATACAGATGCCCCAACTAGCGGCTAAAGTCAGCTCCTCAAAAGACTGAAAGCGATAGTAAGGCTCCTGCTGCAAACGACGGCGCAGTGGATGAATCCTGACTTGTGAAAACCACTTCTTTAGCATCTACGCACCTCCGCTCAGGTAATTTGATCGAGTAGCTGACGGCGCTTCTGCTCAAATTCGTACTCCGTAATCAGCCCTTCCTGTCGTAGCTGATCTAAATCTCTGATTGCAGCAGCCGGGTTCGCAATAGTTGAATGGGTTGAATTAGGTGAATGGGTTGAGTCGCGCTCTAAAACTTGAGCTAATCCAGTGACTGCGGCAAGTGTTTTATGGGCAGATGGAAATTTGGCGTTAAAGTCTTCGTCGTTTTGACTAACATACCAAAGCCCTTCGAGGCAACAGGCAATCTTGGGCAACCCCGTAGGCGCTAACACCAAGTAAACGATACCCCACAGGTACTGACCCAAATAGAACTTGTGTATCCAGGCAATCGGCAAAGGAATGGGTAAGGCACCCGCAAAAGCTAGCGCGATCGCCACTTTACGGCTTTTGTTATCAGTCGTCGAAGGAGAACTCTCTATGGTCTTACAAGCAGTTTTACGAGCAGTTGACATCGAACTATTTTGCCCTAGAAGGGGGCGGCCTTACAAAATTAACATTGACATTCGAGCCAGCAAAATGGGCATTTTAGGGAGTAACCAGCCGGACTGACCGTCAGATTCTCTAACCACGTATCTAATCACTGCTCTCATTATCCTGTCGGTCAAAGAATCGCTTTAACCGTTCAATGCCTTCTATTCGTAGCGCTGCTTTTTTGCATGTCAAAAGCCGAACTTTTTGCTGAATTGATTAATTTAGTCGATGTCGATCCGTTTGCGCTACTAGGCGCTTCGGTCAGCGCCGATGAAAAGCGAATTGCCAAGCGCTACCGTCAAATTGCTAAATTTTTACATCCAGATGCCCTAGCTTCCTTGCTTAGTGCAGACGTTATACCGCCTCCATCCGAGCAAAAGATGGAGCTAAAACTAGCAGCAGAAGTCATCGCCCGTATTGTAAACCCGTCTTACCAAAAGCTCAAACAAGAAAAAGGTCGGCTAGAGGCCCTAGCCACGCTGCGATTTCGAGTTATGCGATTAGCTCGCACCCAAAAGCTAGTCCCCACCTTCACACATGCTCAGCAGCTTTCGACAATAGAGGACAGCGAAATAGATGTTTTCTACGAGCAGGCGCGATCGCACTTAGCAGAACAGCAGTTTCAGTCTTTGGTTGGATTACATGCGATCGCGCTAGAAATGGGTCAGCTAAATCTAGTTTTCCTCCACCGCAAGCTCGAAATAAGCGTAATTAAACCCAAGCACACAGGGCTAATCATCAAAACAGTAACGCCCACAGCCGCGTTGACAGAGTCACTCCAGGAGATGATGGCCACCCGCCAACCCAGCCCAGAAGAGCCAAGCAGCGAACCACCCGCAACGCAAAATGGGCCAGCTATTGTCTCCGCAGTTGACTATGCTCACAAACACACAGCCAGAGCAAAGACCTACCTGAGCCAGCAAAACTACGAAATGGCTGTCCAAGAGCTAAGAGAAGCTTTAAAAATCGCGCCACAGAGTCCAGAAATTCACTCTATGATTGGTCAAGCCTACTACAAGCAAGCGCTACCAGGCATGGCAAAAGCCCACTTTAAGCAGGCCCTAAAGCTAAAACCAACCCACAAAGTAGCCCTCAAGTACGGCGAAATGCTGGGTTTACTAGAACCGGCTTCGAGCAGTCCAAAAAGCAATCCACAGAGCAGCTCAAAAAGCAGTCCAAAAAACAGATCCAAGAAACCAGCTTCGATTGATTCAGCCCAAAAGCCCTGGCTAGGCAGGTTACTGCACCGGTAAGTCGCTGAAGTAAACCTTAGAAACTAGCCCTATCAGCATTGGATGCGATTGGGTGAGGATATCTCACCTTTGCGATCGCCCCGACAAAATCCTACGCTGTAACAGTAGGTTGAAATTAGTGTTCACTGTGGGCTGGCAATAGGCCAGTGTTGGGGAGTAGTAAAACTCATGGGAATGTTTGATTCAGAGCTAGTGCAGCAGGAAGCAACACAGCTATTTCAGGATTACCAAAACCTGATGAAACTGGGCGGCAACTATGGCAAATTTGATCTGAAAGGAAAAAAAATATTCATCGAACAGATGGAGTCTGTAATGAGCCGCTATCGCATCTTCATGAAGCGATTCGAACTCTCTGAAGATTTTATGGCCAAAATGACCATGGAGCAGCTAAAAACACAGCTCAGTCAGTTTGGCACCAACCCGCAGCAAATGTTCGAGCAAATGAACCAGACCCTAGAACGCATGAAGTCTGAATTAAGAGAGTGAGCTTAGGATCGGTGGGCTTTGGCTATGGCTACGCTCTGCTGGCGAATAGAGCCGATCTCGAACGTAGCCAAGTTGCAACGAAACCGGCGACTGAGCCTAGCCAAAGTCACGGACGGATAAACTCGCCCGGCGAACGGAAGTTCTCCACTGGCTCATCGCGTAGCGCTTGAACCATAAAGCTCTGCC
>JBBSOB010000248.1:0-7421 GCA_038260205.1 Phormidesmidales cyanobacterium | reverse complement strand
GTTTACTGACTTCCCATTGATATCGATCATTATCATTGTGTCGTGGGAGTGGCTGCCGTTTGCCTTGCTGATTTTGCTGACAGCGATTCAGTCGCTAGATACTAGCCAGGTGGAGGCGGCGCGGATGGATGGGGCAAAGCCGTTCGATCTGTTTCGGTTTGTGGTGCTGCCTCATTTGAGCCGGGCGATCGCAGTTGTCGCCATGATCGAAACCATTTTCTTTCTCACTATCTTTGCTGAAATTTTCGTCACCACGGGCGGTGGCCCCGGCATTGCCACCACCAATTTGGCCTACTACATCTATCTCAAAGCGCTGCTAGAGTTCGATGTTGGTGGAGCCTCAGCCGGTGGACTCATCGCCGTTGTATTGGCAAACATTGTGGCTCTCTTCTTAGTTCGTAGCGTCGCTAGCAATCTAGATACTTAACGGATACTTGATATGGCAACTGATAACAAATCTAATCAATGGCTGATTGGCCTTTTGGCCTGGGCGATCGCCTGCATTCTGTTCTTCCCAATCTTCTGGATGTTTATCACCAGTTTTAAAACAGAAGTCGCCGCCGTCTCTACGCCGCCTCAGCTTTTCTTTACGCCCACGCTGGAAAACTATGTGGCAGTACAAGAGCGAGCTGCCTACTTCAACTATGCCTGGAACAGCGTGATCGTTTCTGTCGGATCAACCCTGGTGGCGCTGATTCTGGGGGTTCCCGCCGCTTACGCGATGGCATTTTTTCCCACAAAACGAACAAAGGGCACGTTGCTATGGATGCTTTCGACCAAGATGCTGCCACCGGTTGGCGTGCTGGTGCCTATTTACATTCTAGGTCGCGAGTCAGGATTGTTAGACACTCGCGTCGGCTTAATTATTATCTACACCCTGATTAACCTGCCAATTGTCGTTTGGATGATCTACAGCTTCTTTAAGGAAGTTCCTAAAGAGATTCTCGAAGCTGACCGGATGGACGGAGCCACCACCTATCAAGAAGTGGCTTACGTACTGCTGCCGCTTGCGCTACCGGGCATTGCCTCTACTGCTTTACTGTCGATTATTCTGTCGTGGAACGAAGCTTTTTGGAGCCTGAACCTGACGACCTTTGATGCCGCGCCTTTAACGGCCTTTATTGCCTCCTTCTCTAGTCCGCAAGGATTGTTCTGGGCCAAGCTGTCGGCGGCTTCTACGATGGCGATCGCCCCCATTCTTCTCTTCGGCTGGTTCAGTCAAAAGCAGCTGGTTAGAGGGCTTACCTTTGGCGCGGTGAAATAACCTCTGTTCTCTTCCAGCTCTTATAACGTCTCTTCCATCTTAAAAATCCTACAAACCTTAAAACCCTACTAGTAGAGTCCCCCATGTCTACCGTTACCCTCAAAAACATCCGCAAAACCTACACCGACACCGAAGTCATCAAAGGCATCGATCTAGAGATTCACGATCGCGAATTTGTGGTCTTTGTTGGCCCCTCAGGCTGTGGTAAATCTACGCTGCTGCGCATGATCGCCGGACTAGAAGACATCACCTCTGGCGAACTGCTAATAGACGGCCAGCTAATGAACAACGTGCCGCCCGATAAGCGCGGTCTGGCGATGGTGTTTCAAACCTACGCGCTGTACCCTCACATGACCGTTGCTGAAAACATGGCCTTTAGTCTGCGATTAGCAGGAATGCCCAAGGCCCAGCGATACGAAAGAGCGAAGGAAGTGAGCCGCGTTTTGCAGCTAGAACCCTTGCTGAACCGTAAGCCGGGAGCGCTTTCTGGCGGGCAGCGGCAGCGGGTGGCAATTGGTCGAGCGTTGGTTCGCAGCCCCAAAGTGTTCTTGTTTGACGAGCCTTTGTCAAACCTGGATGCCGCCCTGCGCGGCGATATGCGACTGGAGCTATCGAGCCTCCACGAGAGCCTGCAAACCACCATGATTTACGTCACGCACGACCAGATTGAAGCGATGACCTTGGCAGACAAAATTGTTGTATTACAAAATGGCGTGATCGAGCAGGTGGGCGCACCGATGGAGCTGTACAACCATCCGCGCAATAAGTTTGTGGCCGGGTTTATGGGGTCGCCCAAAATGAACTTTTTGCCAGTGACAGCTAGCAGCGTTCAAGCCGATGGCACGGTGGTGAAGCTAGCGAACGGTTCGGCGGTAACGGTAGCTGTACGGCCAGGGAAGTTGAAAGTGGGCGATCGCGCCACCATCGGCGTTCGACCCGAACATCTGCGCATCGATCCGGATCGTCCCACGATCATGGGCGAAGTGCTGGTGGTAGAACGACTAGGAGATGCAACCTCTCTATACGTCAAAATAGCAGGCGGCGATACCCTGATTATTCAAACCGATGGCAACAGACAGGTTGCCGTTCGCGATCAGGTACCTATTAGCATCGACGGCAATCTGGCCCATCTTTTCGACACGGACGACCTCACTATCCCCAAAAATCAGGCGCACTCTTTCGGTGTGAACCAGCCCCATGAACAACAAATCCAATCAGTCTAATCCAGCAGCCCCGACAACTCGGCTCAGCGCAGATACGCTTTCTCAGCTTCCCGAGCAGGTTCGCATTCCTCAGTATGACCGCGCTGCAGTCACCAACGGCATCATCCATATTGGGGTGGGCGGCTTCCACCGGGCGCATCAGGCGCTCTATATGGACAGCTATATAGAGCAGAATCCTGGCTGCGATTGGGGGATCTGCGGTGTTGGCCTGCTAAAGTACGATGCCAAAATGAGGGACGCGCTACAAGCTCAAGACTGTTTGTATACGTTGGTAGAGCGATCGCCCGAAAAAGACACGGCTCGCATCATTGGCTCCATCACAGAGTATTTGTTTGCACCCGATAATGTGCAGACTGTCATTGATGCGATCGCCGATCCGCAGTGCAAAATTGTCACGCTCACCATCACCGAAGGCGGCTACTACGTCATTGAGGGCAGCGGTGAATTTGACGCCGAACATCCCACCATTCAAAACGACTTGCAGCACCCCGATCAACCCATCGGCGTTTACGGCTATCTCACCGCCGCCTTAAAACAAAGAAAACAAAAAGGCATACCGCCCTTCACCGTTCTCTCCTGCGACAACATTCAGGGCAACGGCAACATTGTGGGGAAAATGCTCACGACCTTTGCCCAACTGCAAGACCCAGACTTAGGCCAGTGGATCGCCAAAAATGTTGCTTTCCCCAACAGTATGGTCGATCGAATTACGCCCGCCACCACCCCTGCCGATCTCGAAATGGTGGCCGAGCAGTTTAAGATCGACGATGCTTGGCCCGTCGTGGCCGAACCTTTCATTCAGTGGGTAGTCGAAGATCGCTTCAGCGCCGGACGGCCCCACTGGGAATCGGTAGGCGTACAGATGACCGACGACGTTCATCCCTACGAAATGATGAAAATTCGGCTGCTTAACACGGGGCACCTATTAGTTGGCTACTTGGGTTCGCTGCTGGGCTACACCTACGTTCATGAGGCGATGGCCGATGACCAGATTCGTCAGGCCGTAGAGCGCCTGATGGACGAAGTGATCCCAACTCTTCAGCCTTTACCAGATATCAGCTTTAGCGATTATAAGAAGACCTTGATCGAACGGTTTTCCAACACCAAAATTCGCGATCAGCTACCTCGTCTTTGCCTCAACAGCTCAGCCAAACTGCCCAAGTGGGTATTAGGAAGTCTGCAAGACAAACTCGAACAAGGCGGCTCTATCGACTACCTGAGCTTGACGATTGCAGCCTGGTTTCGCTATTTGCAGGGTAAAGACGATCAGGGCAATACCCTGATCATTGATGATCCGATGGCAGATATGTTGACAGAAAAAGCTCGTGCTGGCGGCGCAGATCCGGCTCAGCTATTGGGTCTGACAGAGATTTTTGGGGACTTGCCCCAGTCTAAACCGTTCGTAGAAACAGTGACGCGCTATTTGCAACAGCTATACGATCAGGGTACTCAAAAAGTCTTGACGGAACTGTTGTCAAAGCGCAATGATTAAGGTTCTATTCTCTAAATTAGCTGAAGTCTAAATTAGCTGAAGTCTAAATTAGTTAAAGTCTAAATTAGTTGAAGTATTAATGACAGCTAAACCACTGGCATCACAAACCTGTATTCCCTGTTCTGGGTCTATGCCGCCTGCTACCGCCGAAGAAATTGCGCAGTGGCTCGTCCACCTGTCTGGATGGGTTCTCATTCAGCCGGGTGAGGTGCCGCAACTGCAAAAGCGCTATCGATTTAAGAACTTTCAGCAGGCGCTGGCTTTTACCAATGCAGTCGGGGCGGCGGCTGAGGCGGCAGGGCATCATCCGGCTTTACTGACCGAATGGGGCCAGGTGACGGTGACCTGGTGGACACATGCGATTAATGGGCTGCACCAAAATGATTTTGTGATGGCGGCTAAAACGGACGAAATCTCAATTCAGTTTGCTGTTGAAAAATTATCCGATTCCAGCAACCATCGGTAAAGGCGGTTAGGAACTATTATCAGTCGCTTTATTGGCTGACAATAGTCCCAGTATCTGTTGCCAGCATTTGCTGATGGAGACTAGAGCTTGCCTTTGCTCTTTTGCACATGCTCCATCATGCGCATTTTCTTCGCTTCGTCGCCTTTTGTCGGCTTGGAGATGCTGTCTAGCTTGATGGTGGCGCTTTGGGCGAGGTGCTTTCTAATCTGTTCTCTGTCTGCCATAAATGTGAAAAGTGTAACGGGTTTTACCTTTCAAATTTTAGGCCAGACCGTAGGCGGATTCAACTATCTGACGATATAGTTTTCGGTGTCGCCCTAAAGAATGTCGCTAAACGCTAACGTTTTTTTATTTGAAGTTTTCAATTTTTAGAGGACGGTTGCTATCTGTGCTGGGATACTGAGGGGTCTGGTTGTCTTTAATAAAGCGGTGGAATGAGTAAGGAACTAAAGGTGGCGGTGGTTGGCGGTGGGGCGGCGGGCTTTTTTGGCGCGATCGCAGCGGCCCAACATCCCCACACTAGCGTCACCCTTTACGAAGCTGGCCCCGAACCGCTTGCCAAGGTGCGCATCTCTGGCGGCGGTCGCTGCAATGTTACCCATCACTGCTTTGAACCCGCTCAGCTTGTCCAAAACTATCCGCGCGGCGGCAAAGCGCTGCGGGGTGCCTTCAGCCGGTTCCAGCCCAAAGACACGGTGGCTTGGTTCAATCAGCGCGGCGTAAAGCTAAAAACGGAAGCGGACGGACGAATGTTTCCGGTGACGGACGACTCGGCGACGATTGTGAACTGTTTGACTGAAGCGGCGCGGCAGGCGGGGGTACGGGTGAACGTGCGATCGCCCATTACCCACATTACCAAACAAAAAAACACGTTCGAGCTGTCTCTAAAATCTTCAAAGCCAGACCAGCCCCATACGATTACGTGCGATCGCCTGCTCCTGACCACCGGCAGCAGCCCAGTCGGACTCCGCGTCGCCAAAGCCCTCGGACACACGCTCGAACCCTCCGTTCCTTCCCTCTTTACCTTCAACATCGCCGATAAGCAGCTACATCAGCTCAGCGGCGTCGCGGTCGATCCGGTCGATCTGCGGCTCAAGGCAGAGGGCGTGAAGCCGCTGATGCAGACCGGCCCGCTGCTAATTACGCACTGGGGACTTAGCGGGCCAGCGGTGCTGAAGCTGTCGGCCTGGGGAGCGAGGCTGTTGCACACTCAGCGCTATAAGGCTGAGCTGGCGATAAATTGGTTGCCCGCATTCACACAAGATCGAGTTCGCGCTGAGCTGCTTCAGACAAAGGCGGCCAATAGTAAAAAGGCGATCGCGGCGTTTAGCCCATTCTCTCCTATCTCTAAGCGGCTCTGGCAATATCTATTGGTGCGCAACGAAATTGATCCGGCGATGACCTGGGCTAACCTCGCCAAAAAACAGATCAATCAGCTTGTTCAAGAACTGACTCAGGGCACTTACAGCGTGATGGGAAAAGGCACCTTTAAAGACGAATTTGTCACCTGTGGCGGCGTCCGGCTAAAAGAAGTTAATTTTAAGACGATGGAGAGCCGCCAATGTGATGGCTTATACTTGGCAGGAGAAATTTTAGATATTGACGGAATCACCGGCGGCTTTAACTTTCAAAGCGCTTGGACAACCGGTTGGCTAGCCGGACAGGCGATCGCTCTCTCTGATTAGACGATTTAATTAGACGTTTAATTAGACAATCTAACTAGACAATCAGCCCAGGCTTGATTCCATACCGTTGCATAAAATCGTGTTCATCCAACGCCTCTCTATTGTTCTGCTGGGCTGCGCCTTCGTCAGCACCACTGCCCTCCCAACATCGGCCCAAAATCAGTCTGTTGCCGATCCTGCGCCTAGGCCAACCGCGCTCAACAGCACCGTTAAAAGCACCGTTAAAGTCGGCATCAACGAGATCGTACCCTTTGTCTTTCTAGAGTCGGATCCGCCTTACGGCTATGAAATTGATCTTTGGAATCAGGTGGCTGGCGATCTCAACTTGCAGACTGAGTGGGTGCCCTACGAGTCGTTTTCTCAGATGCTGGCAGATCTGGCAACAGGTAAGTTAGACGCGGCGATCGCGGGCATTTCGATTACCGCAGAACGCGAGTCCGCCGGGTTAGACTTCTCCTATCCCTCGTACCGATCGGGCCTGCAATTAATGGTGCGATCGTCCGCATCAAGCCCCATTCGCGCCCTCGTCGTCAGCTTTTTTAACTGGAAAATATGGCGGCCGCTGCTGCTGGTTTTAGCCACTAGCGTTGGAGTGGGTGCGCTGATCTGGCTATCGGAGCGCAACCATAACGAACACTTTTCTAGCAATCCAATTGGCGGAATCGGGCAAGGCACCTGGTTTGCCATTGTTACGCTGGGCACCTTCGGCTACGGCGATGTGACGCCGACGCGTTTGATTGGAAGAATTGTGGCCTGTCTGTGGATGGGAGCAAGCTTCTTCATTTTGGCCGACTTCATTGCTTCACTAACGGTAGAACAGCTCGCCAAAAGCAATCTCTCTTTTAAAGATATTCAGGGCGAAGCCGTGGGCGTTATCGACAGCACCACTGCCGAAGCCTATGTACGCGCTCAGCCCGTGAAGCTGGTAGAATTCGAGAATTTTGACCGTCTTCTTTCTGGGCTAGCGGCGGGCGAGGTAACGGCGATTGTTCACGATTTCCCGACGCTAAAGTATGTGGCTAATCGTCACTCTGACAAGTTTGAGCTTGCGGGTGAACCGCTGACAAAGGAAGACTACGGCATTGCTTTTAGAGAAGGCAATGAGGCAATTGTAGAGGCAGTGAGCCAAGAAATTTTGCTGTTTCAAGAGCGAGGATATATGCGATCGCTCAACGAAAAGTGGTTCGGTGAAGACGCAGCGCCCTAATCTTTTTGGTTAAAAGAGTTTTTTCTTTTTTAGATGATATTGGATGATATTAGGTAATAACAGATGATCTCGAAAAACGATTTC
>JBBSOB010000247.1:0-7487 GCA_038260205.1 Phormidesmidales cyanobacterium | reverse complement strand
CAGCTCCAAGGCAAGATAGGAGAAGATGAAATGACTCGGCGGCGCTCGGCGCTCGTAGACGAGAAACAGTTGGCCAAATTCGCAACTGAAGTCGGATTGGATTTTAGGATGCGGCTAGGACAGGGGGCCATTCGAGAGGGTGGCTACCAGAATCCTCGCTTGCTCAGCAGTACATTTGAAGCCATCGTTGGGGCTTACTACCTGGATAAGAATCGAAATATCGAAGCGGTGCGGCCTCTCTTAGAAAACCTGTTTAACGGCGCATATGAATGCATCACACCCGTCCGCGTTCGTGAGGGAGCTACATCAGTTCGCTCTCATATCGATCCAAAGAACCAACTGCAAGAGTTTGTGCAGGCTAATGGTGCGAAGGCTCCGCCCAAGTATGTTACCGAGCAGATAGGCGGAACAGATCATTCGCCTGAGTTTCACGCTAGGGTTTACGTGGATGGTGTCCTCTATGGGGAAGGGCGAGGGTCTAGTAAGAAAAAAGCAGAGAAGCGAGCGGCTGAGGATGCGATCTCTAAGCTGAAGAAACGAGGGTTGTTGTAAGTTAAAAATAGTGTTTACGGCATCGGCAACTATCACCGATGCCGTAAACACTATCAGGCATAAAAACAGACAACTACCTCTTCTTCAGGTGATAGGGCTGTGCAGCACTTACAGTTCACTTACGGTTTACCACTTCACCGCGATCAGGATTAGGAATTGCTGTGGCCTCGTCATTCTTAACAGCCCTGTGCGCTCGTAGGGTTTCCATGTCAATGACGTGACGAAACTCGCTATCGCCGCCGCCCGCTAGCGTGTCATACACATCGTTAATTTCGTCGATGCTAATCATCTTGATATAAGGTGAAATGTTGTATTCGGCGCACAGATCTAGTACTTCTTGAGTTTCGCGAATGCCGCCAATGAGAGAACCGGCCACTGTGATTCGGTTGAATACCAGTGGCCCAGGCGAGAACTCTGGAAAGCTAACCAAATTCCCTACTACTACCAAAGCAGAGTTGGGCCGCATCAGGGCGATATAGGGATCTAGCTCATGGGGCACCGGAATGGTATCAATCAGCAGGTTGAGGTTTTGCGCCATCGATTCCATCTGACTATCATCGGTTGAGATGACAACTTTGTCAGCGCCCAGTTTGAGGATGTCGTCTTTCTTCTCTGGGCTACGGGTAAAGGCAATGACCTCAGCGCCTAGTGCCTTACCCAGTTGAATCGCCATGTGACCTAATCCGCCAATGCCGACGACACCCAGCGTCTGACCCTTTTGCAGATTCCAATGCTTCATCGGCGAGTAAACGGTGATGCCCGCGCAGAGAATGGGGCCGACCATCTCTGACTTAACTGCATCAGGAACCCGCAGCACAAACTCTTCACGCGCAACAATATCGGTGGTGTATCCGCCATAGGTATTTGTTCCGTCAGGACTGGCAGTCCCGTTGTAGGTCAGCGTAAAGCTCTTAGGGCCGTCGCAATAGTTTTCTTCGCCGCGCTGGCAAGGATCGCAGACCTGACAGCTATTGATCATGCAGCCAATACCAACGCGATCGCCCACCTTGAACTTTTCGACACCTTCACCGACTGCACTCACCACCCCTGACACTTCATGTCCTGGGACACAGGGATACTGAGTGTTTCCCCAGTCGTCGCGAACTTGATGAAGATCTGAGTGACAGATGCCGCAATGGGTAATCTTAATTGCCACCTCGCCAGATCGCGGATCTTGCTGTTCAAACACGATAGGGCCTAGCTTGTCGTCAGCGCTTTGTACGCCAAAGCCAAAAGTCTTCATAAGAGTCCAATTCCTGCTGTGTGCGTCTCCCTTTGTAGCAGAGTCCCAACACAATGGAATCTAGCTGTAGTGAGGAATAGGGTCACAGCAGAAATGATCATCGGTATAACTAGCTGTTATTGATGGAAAGCAGGCTTCCGTTAAATACACCCGTTAGGCATCTTCCACGTTCAATTAAAATAGAACGTTAGTACTTTTGTTTAACCTAGCGTCTGGCTCATGAGCGAGCAACCGGCTGAATACCTGCAAGGCGTCGTTGAACGGCTGACCTTTCACTCGGCGGAATCGGGCTACACCATTGCCCGGTTCAAAGTGCCGCGTACGCCAGATCCTGTAACCGTCACTGGCAGCTTTGCTAATATCCAGCCGGGTCAGACGCTGCATTTGACCGGACAGTGGCGCAATCATCCCAAGTATGGCGAGCAGTTTCAGGGCTTCCAGTACCGCGAGACTAAGCCTGCTACCTTAACTGGGCTGGAAAAGTATCTGGGTAGCGGCTTAATCAAAGGCGTTGGGCCAGTCACGGCGAGGCGTATCGTGGCTCACTTTGGGCTAGAGACGCTCGACATCATTGAGCAAGAGATCCACCGCTTGCAGGAAGTGCCGGGGATTGCTAAAAAGCGCGTGAAGATGCTTCAGACGGCTTGGGAAAGCCAGAAGGTCATCAAAGAAGTGATGCTGTTTCTTCAGGGGAACGGGGTCTCAACGACCTATGCAGTGAAGATCTTCAAGCAGTATGGTCAAGATGCGATCTCAGTCGTTAGCAAGAATTCCTACCAGCTGGCTCCAGATGTCTATGGCATTGGCTTTATTACTGCCGACACCATCGCCCGCAATCTCGGCATTGAACCGGGCTCGCCCTTCCGCTATCACAGCGGCTTGGTGCAGGTGCTCAACCAAGCCGCTGAAGATGGACATTGCTTTTTACCCCAAGCGGAGCTAGTCGCTAGCGGCATCAAGTGCCTGACGCTAGAAGATCATCAGCCTAACCCGCAGCAGCTAGCGCAGATGATTATCCAGATGGGCCAAGACAAAGAAATAATACTAGAACTAGAGCCACATGCAAAAAGCCCCAATCTCTTGACCTTAACACTTGTGTCAATGTTTACCATTAGTCTAGCAACAACGAACCGAGGCTGAATGGAATGACTAGATTGGTTTCAATGCCCTGGCAAGAGCAGGTACGGAGCTGGATTCGAGATTATCCAGAGGCGATCGCAGCGCTACTTTGCGCCATGCTAACCCTCTCAGGTTGGCTGGCCTTGAATGGTAATTGGCTGGGAGGAGGCGTCTGGATTTTGCTGGCTGCCTACGTTATTGGGGGGTACGAAAGTACTCGCGAAGGATTAACGACGCTGTGGTGCGAGCGCGAGCTAGATGTTGACCTATTAATGATCGTTGCGGCACTGGGGGCAGCAACTTTGGGACTGTGGCAACAAGAGTACTATCTGCTAGTCGATGGCGCGGTGCTAATCTTGATTTTTGCAATTAGCGGCGCCTTAGAAGGGATTGCGATGCACCGTACAGAGCGTAATATTCGCAGCCTGATGCAGCTTACTTCAGATCAGGCTAGACGGTTACGGTTAGGACAGGAGGAAAGTGTCGCGGTGCAACAGCTCAAGGTGGGTGATCGCATTTTAGTCAAACCTGGCGAACTCATTCCTGCAGATGGCATTGTTGAAGAAGGAGACAGCACTATTAACCAGGCTCCGATTACGGGAGAGTCTATCCCGGTAGAAAAGACGCTAGGCGATGAGGTGTTTGCAGGCACTATTAACGGCAGCGGTGCTCTCGTTTTAGGACTGCATAAGCCGCCCGAAAGCAACTTGATTCAGCGGGTCATTCGGCTAGTAGAAACGGCAAAAACAACGCAGCCGCCCTCTCAGCAGTTTCTAGAACGCTTCGAGCGAGGCTATGCCAAAGTCATTGTCATCACGGCGCTGTTGCTAGTTATCCTGCCACCTCTGTTATTGGATTGGGGATGGGAAACGACGATTTACCGGGCATTGGTGTTCTTAGTGGTGGCCTCTCCCTGCGCTTTAATGGCTGTAATTATGCCAACATTACTCTCTGGAATTGCCCAAGGGGCGCGACAGGGGATTTTGTTCAAAGATGGCGCTCAGCTAGAGATGATTGGGAAAGTCAGGGCGATCGCCTTCGATAAAACGGGCACCCTCACCACCGGCAAACTGCAAGTCTGTGACGTTGTTCCGGCTGCTGGCACGACGCCTGAACAAATTTTACAGATCGCCGCTTCGCTTGAAGCCTACTCCGAACATCCCATTGCCCAAGCTATCGTCAGCGCAGCGCAGCGGCAATCTTTACCGCTGCTGGCCGTGACCAGCGTTCAGGCTCAAGCTGGCTTGGGCATCACTGGCATATCAGCGAAAAAGACGCTTAAGATTGGCAAACGATCTTTAGTTGAGGCGGGTCTGGCTAGTTCTACAGAAGATGATCTCATTCAAACCAGCAGCCAGATAGAAGCCGAAGGCAAGACCGTGATCTGGGTTAGCCAACAGAATCAAGTGATGGGTTTGTTAGCCGTAGCCGACCGGATTCGGCCTGAATCATCTCGCTTAGTGGGCGTTCTAAAGCGACTGGGCATTAAAACCACGGTAATGCTCACAGGAGATAACGCTGCCACCGCCCAAACCATCGGCCAAGTAGCGGGGGTAGATCGGGTCTACTCGAACTTGTTGCCCGAAGATAAAGTAGATGTGATTCATAAATTACAGCAGCAGTATCAGACAGTCGCGATGGTGGGTGATGGCATCAACGACGCACCCGCACTAGCTGAGGCGTCAATAGGCATTGCGATGGGCGGAACGGGTTCTGATATCGCCCTAGAAACTGCCGATGTTGTGCTCATGGCCGACCGGCTAGAAAAGCTAGAGCAAGCAATTCAGATTGGCGTAAGGTCACAGCAAATTATCAAGCAAAATATCACGCTAGCACTGGTTTCAGTCGCGGTCTTAATCATTGCCAACTTTTTCGGCGAGCTGACCCTCCCTGCGGGAGTGTTAGGCCACGAAGGCTCTACCTTGTTAGTGACTTTGAACGGGATGAGATTGCTCAAAAATAGTCAAGCTTTACCAAAGCCATAAAATGATGCAAATGTTTCAATTGTTTCGTAGTCTTCGCAACCCTGTTTTTGCTCGTTTGTATATTGCGCAAACCACAAACCTTTTAGGCGACGCGCTCACCTGGTTAGGGCTAGCACTACTTGCCTTTGAACTTGCTGGGAATAAATCAGCCGTCGTGTTATCGGTTGCTTTAACCTTAAGGGTTAGCGCATTCGTTTTGATTTCTCCCTTCGCTGGTGTACTAGCTGATCGCAGCGATCGCAAAAAAATTCTAGTCATAACCCATCTAGGCCGCATGTGCATTATCAGCCTGCTGCCTTTTGTCAATGCTGTTTGGCAGATTTATGTCATTGTTTTTGCCTTAAATATTTTCAATGCCTTTTTCACACCCACGTACCAGGCAACCATTCCACTCGTAACAGGAGCGCAAGATTATCCACAGGCGATCGCTCTTTCTAGCTCGACCTTTCAGCTACTAGGCGTGCTTGGCCCTGGAATTGCTGGTGCGGTTGCCGCTTTTGTAGGGACAAGACAAATCTTCTTTCTAGATGCCCTCACGTTTTTAATAGCAGCGATCTTAATCGTGACACTGCCCGGTAAGCTACGAGTTGAACAATCTCTGGAACCCCCTCGCTCGTCCAATAATCCGCCTAATAAAAAATGGCAGGAAATTCAAGCAGGAACAATCCGCTTGTTTAGAGATCGCTACCTGCGTTATGCGTTAGCGATGCAGCTTGTCGTCTCCGTAACAGGGGCGCAAGTTCTCATCAATACCGTAGGCTACGTCCAAGGCACACTTAAGCTGAGTAGTGTGCAGTACGGCTGGGCAATGGGCGCGTTTGGCATCGGCGCAACGCTAGCAGCATCCACTGTAGGGGCATTGGGCCAGCGGTGGACGCGGCAGTCGCTGATGCTTGTAGGTGCGGTTTTAATCATAGGCGCGTTATTGCCCGCTAGCTATGTCGGACTGACGCCCCTGCTTGTGCTGTGGCTGGTTGCCGGGGCTGGACAAACTTTAGTGAATGTTTCTGCTCAAACTTTAATTGCCGACCGCACACCCACTGAATTTCAAGGACGGGTTTATGGGGCTCAGTTTGCTTGGAGCCATCTCTGGTGGGTCTTTTCCTATCCACTAGCCGGTTGGTTGGGCCGTTACCAAACAGAAGCCCCTTTTTTCTATGGCAGCTTAGTTGGGGGACTACTTTTGATAGCCGTTCAACTCGTGCTCTCACCCCGAAAAGATCGCCCTGTCAATAGCGCTACCAATCAAGAATATTGGCATGAGCACGAACACACGCATGATGAAGCTCATCGGCATCAGCACCCTAAGGATACTTCAGTAGTGGAACCCCACAGGCACCCGCACCCGCACCGCCTAGACTCGCTTCTCAATTAGCGCGTTTCAGAGGGTAGATGAATTGTAAACAAGCTGCCCTGGCTGACGGTGCTATGAACGCTAATTTTCCCATCGTGGTGATGGGCGATCGCCTGCGAAATTGCCAGACCCAACCCTGTGCCCCCAGTTTTGCGAGAGCGATCGCTATTCACCCGATAAAACCGTTCAAAGATTTGGCTTTGTTCGGCAAGTGGAATACCGATGCCGCTATCTTGAACAGAGACGATAGCCGTGCGATCGCGAGTTTGTAAGCTCACCACTACCGAGCCTTGCGCAGGGGTGTACTGAATGGCGTTTGCGATTACATTAGAGACCAGTCGGTAGAGCTGAGATTCGTCACCCGCAACATAAATTTCAGCATCAGGAACTTGGCTAGTCAAATCAATGTCGCTAGCGTTGGCTAGTTCCGAAAATTCTTCACTCAGATCGGCAACCACATCATTTAAACAACAAGGCTTATCCGGTTTAGGTGAAGCATCCTGTTCAAGTCGGCTGAGCAAGAGTAAATCAGCGATCAGGTGGCTCAGTCGTCTGCCCTGACGTTCTACCGTGGCGAGCATGGGTGCTACCACCTGCGGCTGGGTGGGCGAGAGCCGTAAGGTCGCTTCTACCGTGGCGAGCAAGCTGGCTCGGGGCGCTCGCAGTTCGTGGGCAGCGTTGGCTGTGAACTGTTGTTGTTGTTGGTATGACTGGTAAATCGGTCGCATGGCAAGTCCTGAGAGCGCCCAGGCGGTGACGGCGACCAAAGCGAGCATCAAGGGCAAGCCAAAGGACAAAATCCACTGAATTCGCGTAACTTCAGCGTCATAGATAGCTAAGTTACGGCCAATTTGCAGATATCCCCAAGACCCCCGCTCATATTCCTTATCAGCTCCGTCATTGGCACTGTTACTAGCGCTGTTACTAGCACTATGCAGAATCGTGGTGAACTGGTGGTAGCGACTGCCCTCGCCAGCACTGAATGTTTGCCAGGGTGCTGGATTAAAGTCAGTGGGGAGTGACAACGGCTGGTTAGGAGAAAATGCCAGCAGTTCACCCTGTTGATTGAACAGGCGAATGTAGTAGGTGTTGCGATCGCTAATACCAGTGGTATGACGTTGAATCAGGGTGGGATTGTTGTTGCAGGGTTGCTCTACAACACAGAGGTCAGGAAAGATTTGCTGTAGCAGGACGGTCGGCTTTTCGTTAGCGGGCAGCATCGGCTCAAAGCTGT
>JBBSOB010000246.1:0-7600 GCA_038260205.1 Phormidesmidales cyanobacterium | reverse complement strand
TTACCTGAGCGCTAATCGGGCTAGCATCGAAAGTGCTTTCAAAAAAATGAGTTGGCGTCCGTAATTCTAGAACTCTGCAACTTTGCAACTTTGCAACCTATCCCACTCGCCGGAGTCGTCTAGGCGCAGGCCACCGATTCAAAATATCTGCAACCAACAGTTCTTTGATCCAGATTTGCAGCACGACCACGAGCGGCAGCGCCAAGAACAATCCCAACAGTCCAAAGAAAACCGCAAACACAACCTGTGCCATCAGCGTAATCGCCGGTAGCAAAGACACCTGTCTCTCCATCACAAACGGCGTCAGCACCATCCCTTCAATTTGCTGAATGGCAACGTATAGCAGCAGCACCGCTAAGGCCATCCAGGGCGCTGTTGCCAATGCCATGAGTATTGGCGGCATCACGCTCAAAACTGGGCCAATGTTGGGGACAAACGTCAGCAGCCCGGCAATTAACGCATTCACGACCGGGAGCGGTACGCCAATTAGGGCTAGCCCAATCCCACTGCAAAGCGTAATCACCGTCATATTAAACAGTACGCCAATAAACCAGCCGCTAAGTCCTGCTTCGCACTCATCTAAAATGCCATCGGCTCGCCGCCGGTAAAACTTTGGAAATCCCTGTAAAAACAGCTTGCGATAGGCTCTTGGATTGGCCAACAACATCATCGTTAGCACTATGACCAACAGCGTATTCAAAAAGAAATCCAGCGATCCGGTAAAGAACACCACTAGCCGACTCGCCCAGTCAGGGCTGAACTGAGTAATTTGAGGCAGCAAGTCTTCCAGCTTGGTATTGGCCAGCGCATCTCCTGGTACGACGCCTCGAACCTGCTGATACCAGCTCTGCAACCGACTAAAGCCCTGCTCCGACAAAAACGTGTACTCTGGCAGTTGATGGGCGATCGCAGGCCCAATAAACCAGCCTACTCCCACAAACAGCCCCAACAATCCCAACAGCGAGGCCGTTACTGCTAGCGATCGCGGCATCCCTAGTTTGTGCAACTGCTGTACTAGCTTGTTGATGACAGTGGCAAAGGCGATCGCTGCAAATCCCAGCATCAAAACTTGCCGAATCTGCCAGAGCAAATAAAACAGCGCCACCAACAGCACTGCCCCCATTATCTTTCCAAACTTCACGGATCTCGTCCTCTATTGGGCTAGGTAATTGAACCAGGTAGCCCAATCACCAGGCCCCTCATTCACTCTAGAAGCCCATAACCCCCTCCTTCTCTATCCCAAGTTCAAACTTCTCAAATTCAAACTTCTCAAATTCAAACTTCTTAAGTTCAAACTTCTTAAGTTCATCATTGGTCAGTTCAAAATCTCCAACATAATTGCCATCGTCTGCTCCAAATGGCTGCGCCCGTTCGGCAGCATCGCAACTGGATCAATCGGCCCGTTTGGCCCACTGTGGCTCACCGGCCCTAGCTGAAACAGCTTTATTCGCCCCTTCGCCTTTGCCAAATTCCAGTTAGACCAGGTCATCATCGGCCAACGTTTTGGAAACATCATTGCTCCAATTTGAGCCAGCATATCCCGATTGCCATGCATATGGTACAGCCGCTCAATCGAGGCAATGCCGTTGTTCCCACTCATCACTCCCGCAATCGAAATTACCTCAATCGGGACATCTAGCGCATATTTTAGGTAGGTCGCGGCTCCTAGTGCCACCTGCGCTCCGCCGCTATAGCCTAGCAGCGTAATCGGCGTCCCCGGTCGGTAGCCCCGCTGCCGCAAACTGTTCAAAATTACCTGGGCGGTTCCTCGGTTGTACACAGGCCCATAGCGATTATCCGTAGACACCGCTACTTGAAACGTATTGCGCAAGTTGACAAATACATCCAGCGGACTTGCCGGGAAGCGTTCCTCAATGCGGTTGACCCAGCGCCAAAACGCCGCAAACGGTCGCTGTCCTGTCAGGTGTCTGTTTAGGGCCGAATAGGCAATAATATCTTGAATAAATACCGTGTTTTCAGGTAGCGCCGCCGACAGCGTGTCCAAAAAGTTTTGCACTCGTGCCGGATAGTCCTCAGAGCTTTGCGAAATCCCGTCCAGATAAATCATATATCGATCAGGGCTTTCTCCATTAGCTCCAATATCGCAAATGGGCGCAGATAAGTACGCCGGTAGCTGGCTTCCTACATGCGTTTCAATGCCATCGCCATACCAACCTGCCCACCAGCCTAATGCTTCAAACGGGGAGAGTAGCCCGGCAATTAGGAGCGCGATCGCACTCACTCGCAGCAGGTCTACCACCAAACTCAAAAAGCTGCTGTTAAACGTTAGATACCAGTTCAGCCACCGCTCATTGGCTGGCGAAAGCAGCACAATCGCCCCCACCGCCAGCAAAATGGCCAGCCCATATTTCAATATCCGCCAGGACACCATCGCCACTCCTCTAAACCCGTCTATCAATATCCTCTAAACCCGTCTATCAAGATAGATCGGTAGGACAGATCGCCCGGTTAACCTCACTTAAACGGCTGTTCCCGCCGCCCCCGCTTCGACAAAAACCGCCCATCTGACTGCTGCGTCGGAAAATCTTCCGCATCGCCGCTCATCGCTCGCGCTTTTTCCTCACCCGCCTCAATGAGCGATCGCTCTAACGAATCATCTAGCCCCGTCCGCTGCGCCCGCAGTCCTGCATACAGCTCCTGTGCGAGCCGCAGCCGATTGGTAATTAGCTCCTCGCCAGCCACCCAATTTGTAATCCACTGCCCCAAAGACGCAATCGGCTGCCCTACCGTCTTCTGCAATAGCTGCACAATCACCCAGCCTAGCGCGGCACTCTCAAATGCCTCCCAGCGACCTAGCGGCGTAATTGCCGAAACGCCCAACACTACCGCTAGCAGCGTCCAAATCGACAGCGCCAGGAAAAAGGCATTGCCAAAGTACGGAAACATGACCAATATCCCCAGCATCAGCGGCGCATAGCTAAAGCCCACCGTCCGCAGCACCGTATTAAACGGCAGATATTCTGCAAACGATAGGTTTAAAATGCTCCAGATGCTCAGCGCCCAAAAGCCATAGCCCACCGTAAAAAACAGTGCCGAAATCAGCAGGCTAAGCACAAAGCGCACGGGCCGCACCTGATTGATAAACAGCACCACAATCTGACTGAGCGACTGAGATACCCCCGCCAAAAACACAATCGTCAGCGCGGCCAAAAGACCCTGTGGCCGATCGTGAATAGAGCGAAATGTTTCGGTGTCTAGCGCCATTGCACCCCGCGCCAGCGACCAAAATTGATCGAATGCGTTTACCCCGGATGTCTTGAGATATAAGATGTCTGAAACTGAGTTAATCAAACTAAACCGTAGAAAAAACGATTAATGTTGCGTTTTCTAACCTACCTTGCCAAGCCGTAAAACTTTCAGATCATAGTCATTTCGAGCGATGATAGCAAACCAGACCTTAAAAAATTACTGCGTCTGTCCTCAATTGGTTTGATCGAGAACCACATTGCTCACAAAAGTCAACTGCTTTAACAATCCCTATGTCTGCTACCTTATTGACCGATGCCAGCCGCCGCTTGGAAAAAGCAGCGACCTATGCGCCTATCTCCGATGACGCCACTGAGCGGCTCAAGTTTCCAAAAGCCAGTCTCAAAGTCGCTATTCCTGTCCGCATGGATAATGGTAGCCTACGTGTATTTGAAGGCTATCGCGTCCGTTATGACGATACTCGCGGCCCCACTAAAGGCGGCATTCGCTTTCATCCCCAGGTTTCTTTAGATGAAGTACAGTCCCTTGCCTTTTGGATGACCTTCAAATGCGCGGCGGTAAACTTGCCGTTTGGCGGGGCAAAAGGGGGCATTACCCTCAATCCTAAAGAGCTTTCTAAGTTTGAGCTAGAGCGCTTGAGCCGAGGATATATTGACGCGATCGCTCCATTTATCGGCCCAGATCTGGACATTCCTGCGCCTGATGTTTACACCAATTCTATGATTATGGGTTGGATGATGGATCAGTACAGCATTATTCAAGGAAAGCGATCGCCTGCTGTTATTACGGGCAAACCCGTGAGTATGGGCGGCAGTTTGGGGCGTGATGCCGCTACGGGTACGGGCGCATTCCACGTACTGCAAACCATCATGGCAAAAACCAACAAAAATCCTGAAGATTTGACCGTTGCCGTTCAGGGCTTTGGCAATGCTGGCAGCGTCGTCGCTAATTTGCTTTTTCAAGCAGGTTACAAAGTGGTTGCCGTTAGTGATTCTAAGGGCGGCATCTACAGCTCCGAAGGACTCAATATTCCAGATGTGCAAAAGTTTAAGGAAGAGCAATGTGAAACGCAGTCCGTTTACTGCAGAGACGCCATTTTTAGCGCTGTCGAACATGACACTATTACCAATGAGGAACTCCTCCAGCTAGATGTAGACATTTTGATCCCAGCGGCGCTAGAAAACCAAATTACCGCTGAAAACGCCGACAGTATTAAGGCCCGATACATCTTTGAAGTTGCCAATGGCCCCGTTACTGCCGATGCCGATGCCGTTTTAGAGGATAAAGGAATCTCTCTTTTTCCAGATATTTTGGTTAATGCGGGCGGTGTGATGGTGAGTCACTTGGAGTGGGTGCAAAACCGGAGCGGGCTGTATTGGACATTGGACGAGGTGAATAATAGATTGCGATCGCGCATTACCGAAGAAGCCGAAACCATTTGGCAGCTTGCCCAAAAGCACAACTACTCCAAGCAAACCGTTTCCTTCCGCACCGCTGCCTACATCCACGCCCTCGGCCGCTTAGGTGAGGCTCTAGACGATAGAGGTACTCGCACCTACTACAACAGCTAACCAAACAGCCAATAAAATGGCTCGTGAAACAGCCCGCGAAACGGCTAGCGAAACCGTTAATACCGAAATCTTTCTAGACCTCGCTGAGCGTTCCTGCCTGGGTGGGGCGGTCGGTATTAGCGGCTATTTTCCCGTTGTTGCTTTTTAGCACTTCGGGAACGTCTTTTAATAGCAACGTATAAATTTCTGTTGGCATCTCAATGTTGTGTTCTTGCAGGGCTTCTTTTACACTTTGAGCCACAATTGAAGTGGTTTCTAAAAAGCCAGCGCGGCGTGAGTCTACCCAAAAGCGAATTTCTAAGTTGACGGTACTGGCCGCTAGCTCGTGAACGAGAACCTCAGGTACTGGCGTTGACTGAACGCGCTGGTGAGTGGAGACGGCCTGAACGATGACTTTTCGCGCTTCGACAATATCGGCGTCGTAGTCTATGCCCACAAAGACGGAGCTGCGCAGATGTTCGGAGGCGGTATTGTTGGTGATGCTGGCCTGAAAAACTTCCTGGTTGGGAATGTAGACCATGCGGCCGTCGTAGGTTTTGAGCGTGGTGGAGCGTAGCTGAATCTGGGTGATGGTGCCTTCGTAGCCCTTGATGACCACCTGATCGCCGATGTGGAAGGGGCGAGCTGAAAGCAGAATGACGCCTGAGATGTAATTACTTAAAACGTCTTTAAGACTAAAACCAATGGCGACGCTGGTGAGACCAAGTGCGCCGAGCATGGTGGCAAAGTCGATACCCCAAACGCCGAGGGCGATGATGGTGCCTATTACCCAAACGCTGCCGTAGCAGAGCCGTCCTACTAGGAGTTCGGTGCTGCGATCGCCCTCTGTTCTTTGCGCCCATCTAAATCCGCTGTAGCGCACAATTTTGGCGACTATCCAGGTCAATAAAATGACCACCAGTGCGCCAATTAAAGCCGGAATGCTGCTAATGGCGTTTCTGCCGAGCTGACGAACGGTACTGTCTAATCGCTGAACAACATCAACGGCAATAGATGGCTTCTTAAAACTTTTTTCTAACCGGCTAGCCCAGTCTTCGGCCAAATTTTGAAGGGACAATCCAGCATCTTGAGCGTCTTGCTCGGTAACGGTCATCAGTATCCGGTTATTGGCCTGTACGGTAACCAGGTTTTGATCGGCTACGGGTTCGGCCGTGATCGCTACTTTGCCATCGGTGCGATCTAGCAGGCTGGCAATGCGGCGGTTGATGATGGCGGCTCTTTGGCTCGCGGATAGATCGCCTAGACTGCCGATTTGAAAGATGGCTTGCCCTCTAACGAGAATGTCGGCGAAGTAGAGGCCGTCAGCGGGGCGGGCGATCGCACTTTCTGCCGATTCGGCAACTGGCTTCGCGGCAGGCGGCAATACTCCAAAGCCTTCGTCCTGTGCGATCGCGGGAAAGACTAGAATTACGGTGAGTAGGGCTGCCATTAAGCCCGCTTTGAATCGGCGTTTATTAGCCCTTGTTTGGCTGAGCAGATTCCACATAATTAACTGACCGTATCCCTTTCTCTTCCGCTAGTTTAGATGGGTATCGTACGAGAGCAATCATCCTTTAGAGACGTCAAAAGATACGTCAGGTTTCGTTTATGGCTGGTCAGAATAACTGGATTAAGGCGGCATTGGTTTTTGGGGCGCTTACTGCGAGTTTGATAGCAGGATCGAAGCCTGCTTTTTCGCAGGTATCAGCCCTCGACAGATTGTTAGATCAGGCTGAATCCTCTGGTGCGGTGGCAGATAGTGCAACTGATGCAGAGCCAGCAAGCGATGATTCGACAGGTCTGGAGCCAGTTAGTGCTGAGCCAGTTAGTGCTGAGCCAGTTAGCGTTGAACCTACGGTGGATGCCGCTGATCGGGAAGCCGCGATGCTGACCCTTAGCGAAGCGTTAGGTGCGGACGGGGTAGCGGGTGTTTTTGCAACGGCTAAGCGTGAAGCTGTGGAGGAAGAGGCCGTTGTCGAGAAAAAACCTGGGGCTGAAGCTTTAGTCGGTCTTGAAGATGCCAGCATAGATCGCCTTGGCGGGCATCCTGCTGACAGGGATTTGGCGGCGACGGGCGCTGCGTTTACGGTAGATGCTGCGTCAGTGCCTGCTCTACAAGTGGCGCTAAACAGCGATCAGCCGTTGACTCAGCTATATGCGGCGGATGCGCTTTGGACACTGACGGGCAACTCCGAGCTAGTGTTGCCAACTTTGATGCAGGCAGCGGCTAATGGGGATGCGGATATTCAAGCGCTGGCGGTTGCGGCTTTGGGGCAAATGGGCGATCAGGCGTCTCCGGCTGTGCCAGTGTTGACGGAGCTATTAACTCGCGGGTCGAGAACGCGGGCGATCGCTCAAAATGCGCTAACGGTCATTAGAAGCGGCAACCCTTCGAGGGCGATGCTAGGAATTATTGCAAGAGAATCTCAGCGCCGGTTGCTGCCAGCGGCGCTCAGAGCCATTAGCGGACTGTGGCGTTAGCGCTCCTATTGGGGCGTTAGCCTTCCTAAGATTCAGGCCACAGAAAGATTCAAGCCACAGGAACTAGAGAGATTTTAGCGGCGATTAGAGACAAACTTTCGTTCCCCAGTTGGGGCCGACTGAGGCATTGCCAGCTGTGCAGCTAAAGGGCCGCACGATGCGTCCGGGCATATAGCCGTAAGCGGCATTATTAGCGAGGTTGCTTTCGGCGGCGAAGGTGACTAGGCCAACGGTGGTACAGCTTTCAATGAGCTGGGCGGATAGCTGGTTCATGAGCACGGGGGAGGCGAGGACGCTTTTGGCTCCTTCGTTGGCAAGCACGAAACGGAAGCTGTCTGGGC
>JBBSOB010000245.1:0-7676 GCA_038260205.1 Phormidesmidales cyanobacterium | reverse complement strand
ACTTCAGTCAGGGTCGCACGCATGATTTCCAGTTGTTTAAGGCGTCAGGGGTGCGCTTTCATCCACAGACGATCAGTCTCGCAGACAAAGGCTATCAAGGGATTGCTCGCTACCATACCAACAGCTACATTCCCTATAAAAAGCCCAAAGATAGAGAGCTATCCGAGTCGGAGCGCGATTACAATCGGGCTCTGAGCAGCGAACGTATCTGCATCGAGCATGTCAATCGACGACTGAAGATTTTCAAGATTCTGGCCCAGCGCTATCGCAATCGGCGCAAACGCTATGGCTTGCGGTTCAACCTGATTGCGGCCCTCTACAATCATGAACGCGCCATCGCCGCTTGGTAGTCTCGGCGAGGCGCGTTAGCTTATCACATAATCATTTTTGCAAGAGGTCTAATGTACCGCGCCCACTTTCTATATTGTCAGCAACTTGAATGAATCGGTCATAGGTTGCAATCTCAATACTATGATAAGGCTTATAGCCTGCTCTGAGCCGCTGAGAAACCTCATTGAGATCATCTCGTCTACTCATCACAATATGGTAGTCGATAGTCAAGTAAGTTCGAGGATCGCGAAGTGGCCACTTGACACAGCGAGGTTCTCGACCAGCATTGAATTCTGGTTGGAACAGGTCATCAGTCATCGCGGCATCCGCTAAGGCAGAACAAAATGCTGCTTTGTCAGAGTCTACATAGCGTCTCCAATCATCTATCTGCTGAATAGCTCCTTTGAGTCTTTTAGTAGGTGTTCCATCTCGGTTGAAGAGCTTATTGTTGACCGGCTCTAGCTCCACCAAGGCGACGTTCCAACCACCAGAGAAAGACTGCATAACGAGAAAGTCAGTACGGAACTTACCTCCTAAAGCGAATTCAGGAATTACGTAGTCAGAATGACCACCACAGCGCATAAACGTCGCCCAAACAAGCTTTGGATGCTCTTTAAGATATCTATGTACAGCCCGCTCACCTTTTGTCGTATCGAGGAGCTTCAGAAGATCAGATTTTACACTCATAGAAGTTGTTATTCCATTGCTGCGACTTGCTTCTAAAAAATTTCCGACCGACATTTACGCACTCATAGAACTAAATATTCAGCGAATGGTTGCGCACTACTAAGAGCAGATAATCTAGAAATGCCAAAGCTTCGGAGAGTATTCTAGAAAATATTTGTCGTAAGCTCTGATCTTCAACACCTAACTCAGCGGCAACCTTTCGGTAGTTCTTGCTCTTACGATGCGCAACGCTACTGGAGCGAAGATTCTGAAGCTGTCTAAGAAAGGATATATGCGACTCAGCATCTCGACAACCACAACTCTCTAGGGCAACCTGTAGTCTTAGTATGCTTCCTTTTATCTCCTCCCTTTTGTCTTTCGCAATAAGTTTGTTTAGGCGTTTTTCGTTGAGCGAATCGATCAGTACTTTTGTAAGAGCTAACGTTAACTCATCGAAAGTTTTTTGCTCGTCGGTAGATGGAATTCTGATGCTTTGAAAGTAATGGCTGTCATCGCCATCTAACGGCTTTAGTATTTGCCAATTGAGATGATCTTCGCAAGCTGAGCTTAGCTGGTGATATCGCTGCTTGAATAATAATTCGACATGTTCTGATTCTATGAATTGCACTTCAAGCTGACGTTTGAAATACACATCGCTTACGCTACCTTCTGACGCTATGTTGTGCGATCGCCAATGTAGCTGCTCTTCATAAGACTTAATCGGTAATAAAGAGGTAAAAATGCCCTCAAAGCCTTACCCAGAAAGCGTTATGGTCAAAATTCAGCCAATCTCTCAAACCCTTCTGTAGCAAGCATTCCAGCTATTGCCGATAAAGTCTATAGGGCATGTCTCTACCAAGATCTCCTAGCCAAGCACAGACCTTATCAGTATGGTGGTTGTCTACATACATAACCCATAAGTCGCCACAGCCTAGTGCGGAGTCGCTTATAGAATATTTTCCTGGCTGTTGGTAATACTTGTCTAAAACTTCCTTTCTAAAGTGAACAGGTGTTAGATATTGAGGAGCCTTTGGGTTGGCTCCGAAGAGATTGCCTAGCGCGTCTGGGTTCGCAGTATGTGTCACCGCATCACCGTACTCATCAACGTCAATTATGAACTCTGCGTACTGTTCTTCTTTCTCTTCTGAAAATCCCCACAAACCACTCTTCTCCTTTGGGAGTGGTTTGATCAGATGAATACCTAGCAATCGACTGAAAGACAAATTGTTTTTGAACTTAGGCTGATAACTACCGTGATGGAGAACCCAGCGTGTTAGATCTTGCCGCTGGTCTTCGTCTGTATTCTCTAGTTCTAGCTGATCTACCGTATACGTAGAGTACTCCTTTAGATCGAACTGAATAGAAAGATACATCTCTTTGATAGCAAGGAATTGGCGGATCTCCTTTAGCCTCACACTTATTCGATGCGGTTCGACTGAAGCAACAACATATTCCGTTCCATTATCACAGATCTTGATGTATTCATTTGTTTTTCTGTCGTGGTATAGCCGATGGAAAAGACGAAATTCCTCACTCAGCTCCCTATAGCTGTCGCGCAAGCCATAGAAGTCGCGATCTATGACTAAAGGTTCAATCCCTCTCTCTGTTCCAAAGCGCTGGTATTCAACTATGTAACCCTCCTCGCTATACTGCAGACGGCTAAGAAATGAACTAGCTAGCCCTGCTACTGCTGGGGTTCTGGCCTTTCAAAAGTCCAGTCGTTAGCCGTCGAGAGTATAGATCGTTGGACGGCACTGGGCTTACCCTGATGATAGCTATAGTGCCAACCGGGGCTAGAAAGAACGTTGTCAGCTTGATCGAGGGGAACCAAAGCACAAAGTATTCCATGATTGTGCGAATCGCTAGTATCTGATAGATAAACATCTATCTTCTCTGTAGCTCTGACGTTACCCCGAACCATATTGAGAGCATTTGCCTGCAACATCCGCTCGCGGTCTGCTTTACTAGAATCCATGTATTATCTACTTTTCTTTGATGAGTAAATAGTACATTAGTATTTTAATTAGCGCTGCCGTACAAGTCCAAAGTGAACATGATCATTTTAGCCGTCTCAAATTTCAGAGGTTTCTAGACGTGCTGGAAGCGCGTCTCAGGTAATGTCTAAAAATTGATTTCTCAAAAGATCTAGAGCGTACTAAAGCGTTTTAGGCACTTCTGCAATATTGCTTATACACAAATATCAATATTCTAGGCAAATCCTAATGTAAAGGCTTCTGGGCTCAACGTCACCGTTCTATTTTCCACTCTTCCAGTAGCATCTCTGCCTCATATTCTTGATACTTACCATGTGTTTCGTATTCAAGATCAGATTCATACTGACCTCGAATCTCATACAGTTCCTCCTGCAAGATATTGATCTTCTGTCGAGAATCCTCAGCCTTTATAGCTGTTAGGAGATCGGACGGAATATCTGTAACGCTTTGGCTAAATCTACTTGAGGCATGGACTGGAATCGAGAGCGATTTTTGAGTTTTCCAACTTTTATTCAAAGATGCTACATGAGCTAGCGGAAAACACCAGAGGAAGCTCTTAGATTTAAGAGTGTATACAAATAGGAATGGCGGGCTACGTTGAAGCAACCAGTAGTTGATAGTAGTAGTTTTAACACTTACTGAAAGTGACGAGTTGTTACCACCCGTTGTACTTCTGCCCTTACACTGTGCATGAAAGGTCAGACCTGTTGGATACTCACCGTTCATAACCTCGCAGGTAAAGTCAATTCCTAAATCTCTGGACTGAGGTACAGGTACAACATTGCAAAATTCTGTGAAGGTAGCACTAAAAATATCAGCAGCGCTTTCCCCAAATTTCTGAGCTTCTGTACGTTTCGGTAAGTCGTTTATGTTACTCAAGGGTCTACTGATAGCTTGCATAGAGTAATATAGCGTTTAAATTTGTGAAGTATCTCCTACAACACATGTCCTTGACTTGAGTAGTGGTGCGACCTGGCGATAGTAGGTAGAACGTGAACAGCCAACTTGCTCGCAGACCTCCTTTATTGTCAGCTCGCCCGCTTCAGCCAGTGCGATCGCCACTTTCACCTGACTCTTATCCAGTGACTTCGGACGCCCACCCATCCGGCCACGAGATCGCGCCGCCGCCAAACCTGCCATCGTCCGTTCTCTCATCAGGTTACGCTCATACTCAGCCATCGCACCGATCACAGAAAACACCATCTTTCCCGATGCGGTAGAGGTGTCAAAGCCGTCCTGAACGCTGGCAAAGTCTACACCCTTTTGCTTCAAGTCCTCGATGATACTCAGCAGATGGCTCAGCGATCGCCCTAAACGGTCGAGCTTCCAAATTACGAGGATGTCGCCTCTGCGGATCTGGTCAAGCGCTTTATCTAATCCAGGGCGTTCGGTCTTGGCACCGCTCACACCGCGATCGCTAAAAATTTTCTCACAGCCTGCCGACTTCAAAGCATCCATTTGAAGGTCTAAATTTTGGTCAGCAGTCGAAACTCGGGCATATCCAATCCTCATGTCTCAAAACTCGTAAAGCGCCTCCATTTTTGACATTTTGATTATGACACAGCTTTTGACACACAAATACGGCCAATAAAGCAGCTTATTTGAGGTTTTGCCTCTATGTACCAAAAACGGTTGTTTAAAACACATTAGTACAGAGCACAGATGTACAGTTTGAAACGGAGATTCACGCTGACCAGCTTTGTTCACGACTTACTCGCCCTCACGGGGCACTGCTCTATTCCTCCAGCAAAACTAAAAGCTGGCGCATCAGTCCAGCTAAATCTTTAAGCTCTGATTTCTCTAAACCACTGAGAATACGATGTCCGTTCTCTACATGAGCAGTTACTGCTGCTTCGATGAGTTCAAAACCTTTGTTGGTCAGGCTAATTAGCGTGCCCCTGCGATCGCGCTTGTCAGCCAACCGCTCCACCAGACCCATTCTCTCTAACTTATCTATCCGATTCGTCATCGTCCCAGACGACACCATCATCGAGTTATACAGCTCCGTCGGTGTGAGCTGATAGGGCACGCCGTTTCGCCGCAACGTTGCTAACACGTCAAACTCACCAGGATTCAGGCCGTATTCTGCGAAGACTTCGCTAATCGACTTCTGCAAATACTTGTGCAGCCGGGCACTTCTGCCAATGATGCCCATCGGAGAGGCATCTAGGTCAGGACGCTCTTCCTGCCATTGCGCCAAAATCTCGTCCACAAGATCGGAAGCCATTAAATGTTTACCGTTGAGTCAAGTCCCTTGGTGTCAACAATCTTAGCAGTAAGATAAAGAATGAATCTTGATATTGAGTATCTTACTTTCAAGATAATGCTAGAATCTTGATATTGAGTATCTTACTTTCAAGATAATGCTAGAATCTCGGCACAAAGTATCTTAGCGTTGACATATTTCAATGAAAGCCTCTTCTGCTCGCTTTTCAGACATTCTCTTAACGGCGATTGCTCCGATCTCTTGGGGTACGACCTACGCTGTAGCAACTGAGTTTTTGCCTCCGGGCCATCCGCTCTTAGTGGCTTCAATGCGATCACTCCCCATCGGCATACTGCTCACTATTGGGCTAAGAAAGCTACCTAAAGGCGTCTGGTGGTGGCGCATGTTGATTTTGGGCGGTCTAAATATTGGGGTCTTTCAAGCGCTTTTATTTGTCGCAGCCTATCGCCTGCCGGGAGGGGTAGCCGCGACGGCTGGCTCCATTCAGCCTTTGCTAGTGGGATTCTTTGCCTGGTCGCTATTAGGGAAGAAACCTTCATGGCTGTCTGTAGTGGCTGCGATCTTAGGCTTCATCGGCGTCGGGCTACTAGTACTTGGCCCCGAAGCACGACTCGATACTATTGGCGTTATTGCCGCCCTAGCCGGAGCCGTTGCGATGGGACTAGGGACAGTGCTCGTCAAGAAATGGCAACCGCCCGTTTCTCTAATCGTTTTTACAGCTTGGCAGCTAGCGATTGGCGGACTGATGCTGCTACCTGTAGCTCTCATCACAGAGGGGCCTTTTGTCGAAATCACTCGCACCAATCTATGGGGATTTATCTATCTAGGATTGATTGGCACCGCGCTAGCTTATGCCCTTTGGTTTAGGGGAATTGGCAAGCTCACGGCTACGGCAGCGTCTTATTTAGGACTACTAAGCCCAGTGGTCGCGACGCTAATTGGCTATTTTTTTTTACAAGAAACGCTCTCTACTATTCAAATAGTTGGCATTGCGGTCGTGTTCGTCAGTGTTCTTGTCGGACAACAAAGCCAAGTAGAAAGTCAACCGTCGCAAACTAGAAAAAGTTCCAACACAACAACTTAAAACAACTCAGAGGACTTAATATGACTCAAGCACTTCAGCATATCAACCCTGCCGAACTAGGTAACCCTACTCACTACGGATTTACAAATATCATTGTCGTCCCTGCCAATAAAACGCTGGTGTTTATCGCCGGTCAAGGCGGTCGCGATCCGCAGGGTAACATGGGCGACTTTGAAGCTCAGCTCGAACAGGCTTTTACTAATTTACGAATAGCTTTAGCAGCAGCGGGCGCAGCGCCAGAACAGGTTGTTAAAATCACCCTGCTCTCAGTCAATCACAGCACAGAAAAGCAAGCGCTCATCTCAGCTAGACGGAATGCGATGTGGCCAGACGATTTAATTAAGCCAGCTAGCACGCTTATCCCAGTGCCTCGTTTGGCGGGCGATGAAATGCTGTTTGAGATAGATGCGATTGCAGCCATTTCAGTGTGAAACCTACAAATTCTGTCGTTCTCAAACCAAAATTACAAAACAAAAAATGAACAAGCCAGACCTTACTCCAGATCAGATTATTCAAGCGCTCAACTGGCGCTATGCCACCAGAAAATTTGCTTCTGACAAGAAAATCCCAGATGACGTATGGAAGACACTAGAGCAAAGCCTAGTGCTCGCACCTTCCTCATTTGGAATGCAGCCCTGGAAATTTTTCGTCGTTCGCAATCAAGAGACTCGCCAGCAGCTCATCGAACACTCTTTCAATCAGGACAAGGTAGCTAACTCCTCTCATTTAGTTGTACTCGCAATTAAAAAAGACATTGGCGTTGACGATGTGCCGCGCTACATAAACCGCGTTTCTGAGGTTCGCAACGTGCCTAGAGACAAGCTAGAAGGGCTGTCAAACCTAATAAAAGGCTATTTAGGCGAGCCGCCTTTTCCCCTACAGCCCGATAAATGGTCGGCTAAACAGGTCTATCTCGCGCTCGGGTTCTTTCTCCACAGTGCTGCTATGCTGGGCATCGACACCTGCGCGATGGAAGGCTTTATTCCTGCCAAGTATGACGAAATTCTAGGACTGCCAGAGCAAGGATATTCTGCTGTTGTGCTTTGTACGGCCGGGTATCGATCTGATGAAGACGATTCGGCTGATCAGGCCAAGGTTCGCTACAAAACAGAGAACGTCGTACAGTACATCGATTAGACCATCTCTAGGCGAACGTGACGCTGGGCGATCACGCAGTCCATCACATCCCTATCCGCTACTAATGCCTCATCCTGATTGGGGGAGAGCAAAATCCCATTGATTGGGTAAAAGCTAGCCTGAATGCGCTGAGCCATGTCGCCCATCAGCTCAACTAGCTACTTCAAATGGAGTGCATCCCGCTTTTGCATTAAGTATTAATACTTAGTTCTAATTTTGCTGGCCAGCGCTAAGCTTT
>JBBSOB010000244.1:0-7707 GCA_038260205.1 Phormidesmidales cyanobacterium | reverse complement strand
TCGCCAATGGTGACCGGAAAGAGCTGATCGGGATGCAGCTTGGCAGCGGCCATGGCGAAATGTTGCCCTTGTCCTAGCGGGCCAGCCGGACTTAACAGACCGGGAATTTGACCGGAAAGGTGGCCGAGTAAGCCGTCGGTTTCTCGGAAGCGATCGCCCAATTCTGTCACCGTTTTAATGCCCATCTCTTCTAGAGAGCTATCCATAAATACGGTGCTGTAAAAACCCGGCGCATGGTGGCCCACCTCGGTAATCAGGTTTTTGTAGCCCAGCATAACGAGAGACGCGATCGCATCCGCAATACTGGCAAACCCACCCGGATGTCCAGACTGCTTGCTCGCGGTAACATGCAGCGTCAGATAGCGCAGCGCATCGGCGGCTAAACGGGTTTGGTAGACGGCCGCCGGATCGCTCGGGGAGGAAATGGACACCTGATCTTTACCGATGGCGGCCTGTCCATACTTTTCAAACTCGGGCGATCGCGACCCAAAATGCTGAATGCCCTCGCAAAATGCAGGCACCGATTGAGCGGTAGCAGCAGGTGTAACAGATGCAGTCATGCGATGAGTCCTCTGGCGTTACAGGTCATTGTAGGTCACTGGTTCAAATTGTACTGATTCGAATTCTCTATTGATTCGATAACCGCTGAAAGGCGATCGCCAGCGCCTCATCATCGCCCACATTGCCCGGAAACAGCACAACCGGCAAATTTGCAAACTGAGGATGGTCAGCGGCAGTAGTCACCACCGAAACTCCAGGGACAATTTGACCGAGCAGTCTCGCAAAAGTCAGAGAAAGTCCCTCGCTCAGCGTGTCGTTAGAGGTAATACCGCCTTTGCTAATGAGAAATCCCAAGTCGTCTGGAAACCCGCGCACAATGTCCATTAGCAGCGCCGAAACCGCCTCACCAAAGGCCAGCCGAGCTTGGGCATCGGCAAACGTTAGCTCCTCACGACTGGTATAAATCGCAGGCGTCTGCCCCTGTGAATGAATATCTCTCACTTGCTCAAGAATAGTTTTGAGCTGATCATCATGACCCACCTCCAAAGTCTCCTTGATCTGATTAACGTCTATTTCTAAACCCACAATCCCTGGAACTTTTAGCAGTTGCTGAAGCTGCTGCGTAGTTTTTTGCACGTGAGATCCTACCACCACAGCGCCTGCGCCCGAACGAGTGATGTGGCTCATCTGCTCCGGAGAGGTCGGCTGTGCAGGCAGATTTGCCAGGGAAGTCAGTAGACTAGCTGCACTGCGAAACAAGAACTTTTTGCCCTGAGCCGCTGCCGCTGTTAGGTCTTTGGCAAATTGATCCAGATCGCTTTGTTGTTCGCCATCTACCACAACGCAGCAGTTGTCATGCAACGCCATCAGCCGATCTAAGGTGCCTTCGCGGATCTCTTCTAGCGTAAATCGCTCTACGTCACTGGCCGAAATCTTGCCTTTAGTTTTCTCTTCTACATAGTCGGGCAAATAGCTGGTGCTATAGCCAAAAACAGAATCTTGGGCAAACTCAGTATCGTGAGTAGGCACCAGATCGTCACCTGTTTTGATGTAGTGAGTGCTGTCTAGGGTGACACGTCCGGCTTCAAAGAATTCGGGGGTGAGGAAGTGGGCATCAAAGGGGCCGAGGCGTTGAGCGATCGCGTCTGTTTCAATTGGATAATGACCGCGCAAAGTAGAATCCGAGCGGCTAACCAGCAAAAAGTTAGAGACTCCGGTACGCGCTAATGCTTGCTTTAAGTTGTCGCAGACTTCGGCGGTGACCGTAGCAGCGGCTTCTGGCGTGAGCGATCGCGTATTTGTCAGCACAAAGAAAATCGGCGAGTCGTCCTTTAGTCCTAGCATCAGCGTTTCTACATCCCACTTCAGCAACAGCAAGCAGCTATGCACGGTCTGTGAACCGGTCGGATCGTCATCTAGCACAATAATTTTGGGCTGGGCAGAAACTGAAGTACTCATGGAGGAAGGCTCTTATAGAACAAGCGCAATCGCCTACAATCAAAAGACGATGAGTATCAGTGTATAGGCGAATTATCGCGGCGAACAGTCATAGCGATCGCGCCTCCGAAAATATTGATAAATGAATGGGTAGAAGTGTCTAGGAAAGCGTTTTGGGCGATCGCAGATAGTTTAGGTAACCAAACCGGGCTAGAAAAGCCAAGTTCTACATACAATAACGGCAATATGAGTTAGCGCTGAAACCGGGCATCTTACAAGTATCTATCATCTCAGCCGTTATGCTTCGCCCTTTCTATCGAAAAAATGTCAAAAAATCTCCAATTACCGATAATCCCCTCAGGAATCCGGCTCAATCCTTAGATGACCAAATGTTGGATGTTATAGGGGAACAAGGACTTCCTTTAGTCGTCGCTGTTTCAGCTTGCTTGTCGTTTTTAGCAGGAAGTTGGTATCACTGGTACGTGCCTAATCGGCGACCTGACTTAGAGACCCTCTTCTGCGGCGCGGTCATTCTGTACTGTGGGGTTCGTTTCTACGCCATTATCAGAAAACTAAAGAGGCTTAAAATAGGTCGAGATGGAGAGAAAGTCGTTGGGCAGTACTTGGATGAAATGAGAGAAAACGGCTACCGTATCTTTCATGATGTTCGGGGGGGCAACTTCAACATAGATCACGTTATCATAGGGCCACAGGGCATTTTTACTATCGAGACCAAAACCTACAGCAAACCTGCTCAAGGGAAAGCAAGCGTCTATTTTGATGGCAAATCTATCTCGGCGAATGGTTACAAGCCCGACCGCAATCCCATTGAACAAGCGTTGGCCCAGTCTCGCTGGCTAGGCGAACAGATTCAGGCAAGTACTGGGCATCTTCATTCTGTTAAACCCGTCGTCGTATTTCCGGGATGGTTTGTAACCGCTAGTTCTGAGGCCAAGAGCAGCAGCGTCTGGGTACTCAATCCAAAAGCGCTGCCTAAATTTATTGACAAGGCTCCAAGGCAACTCAAAACAGAGGAAGTTAAAATGATTGCCTATCATCTATCTCGCTATATCAGAGCAAGTCATAAAGACTTCAACTAGGAAAACCTGCTGTAGCCTCTGGTGGAATAGGTTTCCTACTTGTCTATCTTCAGACTAACAATTCAAACAAGTCACGGCATGTTCAATCATCTTGGTGACAAAGGTTTTATAGCCAACGGTTTCAAACAAAACGTTGATTTTATCGGCTTCGTAGCGCATCACCTGCCCTTTGCCGAAGCTGGTGTGAATAATTGTGCTGCCAAGCGGGAAAGGCTCTGAGTAGGTGACGGTCTCTTCTGCTTTTCCTTCGCAGTTGTCGCAGCCGCCGCAGGGAATTGCCACAGATTCGCCAAAGTAGCTGAGGATATAGTTTCTGCGGCAGGCGGTGGTTTCTGCATAGCCGCGAATCATCTCCAGGCGGGATTGATCGAACTGTTTGCGGCGAGTTTGATGGGTTAGCGCTTGGTCTACGGCTTTATCGAGATCGGTTTCGGGCGCGATCGCCAAAATCTCTCCGTTACGCCCCCGCTCAATCAGCCCGGACGCCTTTAGCCCGTCCAACGCGCTAGAAAGCTTCGCCGCCGATAAATCAAAGTGGACTAACAACTGCGCTTCGGTCGGTGGTTCGGAAGCCGTCTCAAGCAGCGCTGCCAATGCTGCCAGCGTCTCTTCATCCACCTGAGCGCCACCTGCAAAAAAGCGCTGAAGCTTCAGATCATCTGGCAAATAGAACAACTTTGCCGTCGCCGATTCACCATCTCTAGCCGCTCGACCAATTTCCTGATAATAGGCATCTATCGAACCGGGAATATGGTGATGAAAAACAAACCGCACGTCGGCCTTATCTATGCCCATACCAAACGCAGTCGTAGCAACAATCACATCAACATTGCCATTCATAAAGCGCTGCTGGATATCCTCGCGATCGCCCGCTTTCATCCCCGCATGATAAGCCACCGCATTAATTGATCTCTCTTTTAGTTGCTGAGCAATTGCTTCAGCCGCCTGCCGCGTCGCCACATAAACAATACCGGGCGGCGGCTCTTCTACAACAGCCTGAATCAAACGCTCTGTTTTCTCGGCCTCTTCACTAAACTGATAGACATTCAAATAAATATGAGGCCGATCGAAGCCTTTCACTAACTTCACTGGCCTGTCCATTCCTAGCCGCTCAACAATCTCTTGCTGCACGAGCGGTGAAGCTGTTGCCGTTAAGGCAAGTACGACCGGATGCCCTAGCGTTTCGATCACGCTGTTGAGATGCAGATAAGCCGGACGAAAATCATGTCCCCACTCGCTCACACAGTGGGCCTCGTCGACTACAAACAGCGAAGGCTGACTCGCTTTTATCTTCTCCAGCGTGTCCTTATTTTCAAATTGTTCTGGGGCTAAAAAGATAAACTCTAGCGACTCGTTCTCAAGGTTTTCAAAAACGCGCGATCGCTCTTTCTTCGTCAGCGTCGAGTTCAGCACCGCCGCATTCACCGTATGCTGATCGACAATAGACTCTACCTGATCTTGCTGAAGGGCAATTAGCGGAGAAATCACGACCGTCGGCCCTGGCAACCGCAGCGCCGCAATTTGATAGATCGCAGACTTCCCCGAACCAGTTGGCATAATCGCGAGCGTATCGTCGCCGTTTAGCACAGAGGCCAACACTTCCTTCTGGGCCGGGCGCAGTCCATCATATCCAAAGACCTGTCTGGCAATCTGTTCTAAAACGTCCAAAGTAGGCTGAGCGGGCGCGGGCAATACCATGGGTATATCTGCTGCTGCGAGCAAAGATAGGAATGAGCAGGACTAAGGTTTATTGTGCAAGACAACCCGCCGCCAAACGTCCTTCTAACGAGATATCTGCACGGCTATACCCGGCATAAAAAGTACGGAAAAGCGCGGTCAAATTCGTTTAGATGTTGGATAATAAAGAAAGAAACTAGTACATAAGAACTCCAATCTTCAGAGCACTTCATCTAGAGCTAAGCACGATGATTCAAACCACTTTATTTCCCCATACCTTCCGGCAGAGCGTCCCATTTTCTAATGACGATGTGGCCAATATGTTCGAGCAGGTTGCCGATTTGCTAGCGGCGCAGGATGATGATTTTTATCGGATTCGAGCCTATCGGCGTGGGGCTGAGGCGGTGCGATCGCAACCTCAACCAGTCACCCAAATCTTCGAGCAGGAAGGCACCGCCGGGCTTGAAAAACTGCCTCACATTGGCCGAAAACTAGCGCTTTCTATTGAAGAAATAGCCAGGACGGGCGAGCTGACGTTGCTAGAGCGACTGTTGATTGACGTATCGCCAGAAGATCTGTTTACCACCGTGCCAGGAATTGGTCAGGTGCTGGCCAGACGGATTTACCGCAAGCTGGGCATTCACTCACTAGAGGCATTAGAGCAAGCAGCGCATGATGGCACTCTTGCAACGCTGCCGGGGTTTGGGCGCAGACGCATTCAGCTAGTGCAAGCGGCGCTCGGCACCATGCTCAATCAGTCTTCTCAGCAGCGCCTGAAGGCCAGACGCTGGCAGCAGGAGATGTTAGAAAAGGATCAATTACAGCCCCACCAGATGACTGAGCCTTCAATTGAGCTGTTGTTGGAGATAGACGAGCAGTATCGCTATCTAGCCAAAGCCGGACAGCTGCGGATGGTCACGCCTCGGCGGTTTAATCCAGCGGGCAAACGCTGGCTACCGGTGATGCAGATAAATAAAGCGGGATGGTCGTTTAATGTGTTGTTTTCAAATACGGCGCGATCGCACGAGCTAAACAAAACTCACGATTGGGTTGTCATTAACTACAGCCGTGATGGGCATCAAGGGCAGTGTACGATTGTGACTGAAACCAAAGGAGAACAGAAAGGCGATCGCGTCGTGAGAGGAAACGCTGCGATCGCGGCATAAAGTCTATGCATAGATGAGGTGCATACTGACCGGAAACGAGAGGATAATCAGATAAGTCCTTCATAGCAAGGTCTATTGTGCCGTAAAGGAACTCATGAAAGTTAGACCAGAGTCTGTTTGCGTTTCCAATAACCCACAGTCGCGCTGCCCAGGCAAAAGCCTAAATTTTCATTTATCAAAAGTAAGTCCTTGACCTGTTCCATGCGGGCAGCTATTTAGTCCAAAACGGTTCCCGTTACACAGGCCCCCTCTAAATCCGCCCCTACAGTAATCGCACCCTCCAAATCGGCGCAGAGCAGATTGGCTCGAACCAAAGAAGCGCCCGTAAAGTTTGCTTCTTGCAAATTTGCTTCTTCTAAATTTGCCTCAGCCAACGTCGCCCCTTGCAAATCGGCTCTAGACAAATCGCTGCTGCGCAAGTTGCTTTCACTCAAGTTTGCACCGCGCAAATCCGCCCCGCGAATATCTGAGTCTTTCAAATTCGCGCCCATCAGCGATGCTCCGCTTAGAAATGCCCCAGTTAAGCTCGCGCCCGTCAGCTTTGCGCCCATTAGGTTCGCACCGCGCAAGTTCGCCCCACGCAAATCCGCACCGGTCAAGTCGCACCGCATCAGGTTGGCCCCCCACAGATTAGCCCTCAAGTCTGCGCCCGCTAGGTTGGCACCCACCAAATTGCTCCCTTCTAAATGCGCCTGATTCAAGTTAGAGCGGCTGAGATCGCAGCCCGAAAGCGTCGCCCCTGCCAGCTTCGCGTTAGAGAGATCGCACCCCGACAAATCAGTATCGTCAATCACGGCTCCCGCTAGCTTTTTGAGACTGCCCGTGCGAATGGCTTCAATGTCGATAGGATTACTCATCAGAAGTCAGTTACGAGATAATAGGGGATAGGACTAAGCAAAAAGCGAACAAGCAGAAAGCGAGCAAGCAGAAACTAAAGGTACTTGGAACAGGACAATTTATAACAACTCTAGGCGACAAATAACCGCCTGAAAAATCACCGATTTGATTTATTTAGAAGGCGCTGACGCAGCTATCATTTCTGGCCAGGCCTCAGCAACTTCAGGATTTAGCAGACCAGCACTCAGAGTCATCTTCAGAGGAATCGTCGGCAAACTCAGACCCTGCTGAAGTCCTGCAACTAAAAATCCAAGAACTTCCAACAGCTTCGGATCCCATCTGTCGCCCGCTTGCGCCTCACAAGCAGCAAAAGCATCCGTTACGTGCTGCCACTCATTTTCAGCATCTGGCGATCTTTCTGCTATTTCCTTTTGAAGAGCGGCCTGCGAGTCTGCCTTTATCTCACCCACCGCCTCATTTTCTGTTTCACTGTGGTCTTCAGCCTCGTATCGACGACGCGCCACCTCGTGCTGGAATTCAGCCACCAGTCCCAAGATCCGAGACTCCACCGGAATACCGTCACCTTTAAGGCTAGCCGGTTGGCCTTCGCCATTCCACCACTCATGCTGATGCGCGATAATTTGAGCAACAGCCCTGAGCCGGGGCAAAATACGCAGTGCCTGAGCGCCGGGATTGAGCGGACAGCTATCGCCTTCTTCCTCGGTCATTTGCGGATCGAACTGAGCCGGGGCAATGCGATGCAGCAAGCTAGCCAGGCGCAGACGCTGCATCTGCCACACGGGTAAGTCTAAAAACTGTCCCATCATCTCTGAGAGCGAAGCAACTTCAGCAGCACCTAGCGGATTACTCGGATCGGCTAGATCAGCGAGTTGAGCCATCCGCAGATAGGCTTGCAGCTCATTAGACTCCAAGTTTTGGCTAAGCGCCCCGGCGAACTGAAAGGATTCGTTAGGCTTAATTTGGCGATC
>JBBSOB010000243.1:0-7709 GCA_038260205.1 Phormidesmidales cyanobacterium | reverse complement strand
TCCATGATCACTTTGCCGAGCCGACCCAAAGACAATCCCTGGAGGCTCAAGACACCGCCAGGAACTTCCGAATACACGATGCACACGGACGAGAGGAACGGGACGCCGATCTTGGTCTGTACCGTTGGAAGCACCGTTCTGCAATATGACCTTCGTTGCATTAGCGACCTGCACGCCATGCTCAAGAAGGCAACAGGCTGGGTTGAACTTGGCGGCGCCGACGAGCAGAAGCCGGCAAAGGACGGAAGCGTAGAGGCTTGGGGGCGTTCAGATGCCAACCCAATCGGCGGCTGGTACGGTCTGAAGAAGGGTTTGCGGGGCCGCTTTGCCATCTACGTCCCTCCGCTGTTGGAAGAGCTCGGTCTGTGCGAGTTGGAGCACAACGCCAAGAACAATCGAATGCGCGCAATTGATGGCCGCGAGGCCTAACCATTCGGTCAAGCGGACAGCCAAAAGCAGGCTTCGCCCGCTTTCGCCTGCCGCTTACCTCAAACGGTTACAGCCTTTGACAATACGTACGGTTACGCGTACGCTTTCGCAAAAGTGGAGGTTTGCTATGTCTACATTAACTGCTACAGATGCACGCGCTAAGCTATACGCCCTGATCGACGAAACCAAGCAAACTCATAAACCTATCGTCATTACGGGAAAGCGTGGCAATGCTGTATTGCTGGCTGAAGAGGATTGGAATGCCATTAGTGAAACGCTCTATTTGGTGTCCATTCCAGGCATGCGCGAGTCTATTCGCGACGGTCTGACGACGGATTTGCGTGACGCCGATAAATCGCTGGATTGGTGATGTGGGAGCTCTACTTCACTAAGCAAGCCCAGAAGGACGCGAGGAAGCTAGAGTCCACGGGGCTAAAACCGAAGGCGCAAGAACTTCTAGAAATTCTCAGGACCGATCCGTTTGCAAGCCCCCCTCCATTTGAGAAGCTCGTTGGTGATCTGTCGGGAGCATACTCCCGTCGAATAAATATCCAGCATCGTCTGGTTTACCAAGTCTTGGAGAAGGAGCGCGCCGTTAAGGTGCTGAGGCTATGGACGCACTACGAATGACGGCTATAACAATCAATTACACGCGACCAACATAGTAGGCGCGTGAATACGTGCGTTAGGACATCCGTAGCAATCAAGGAGTGAAGCTTGCGAACGCTTTGCAACCCTTAGGAGACAGTACTGAATATGTTGTCCTTGAAGCTGCAGGGTCAAACGCACGCTACATGCCTTGTTCAATAAGGAGCTTACGGAACAGCAGCTTTCTCAACTCTTTGGAGCTCTCTGCAAGCGGGGGATCGTCAAAATTGATGGAGCGATAGTTTCTTATGTATTGCCAACACAGCCCTAACAAATTCTTACTGTCGGACCAAATCGCACTGTCCTGTTCTTTGCAAAAAGCGCAAAAGCCACGCCAGCGAACTTTAGCGCTTGAACATGGGCGTTAGCAGCCCTCCCAGGCCCACCCTCTTGCCAAGTGAGTAGAAAAGGAATAATTTATACTCATGAATGGTTTTGAGTACGATGACGATAAAAGCCAGACTAACCTGAAGAAGCATGGGATAGGCTTTCTGGATGCCCAATCCCTCTGGAAAGACCTCGATCTCTTGGAAGTCCAAGCCAGATGCGATGACGAGCCTCGTTTTCTAATAGTAGGGCTTATTGGCCCGAGGCACTGGTCAGCTGTTGTCACCTACCGAAACGTAGCAATTCGGCTCATATCTGTGAGGCGATCCCGCAAGAGAGAGGTAGAACTGTATGAATGCAACTAATTTCGACAAAAAATTTAATCAAGACGACTCGGACATTATTGACGATCTTAATATAGCAACAGCGCGCCGGGTAAATCTGGAACAGAAACGCATTAATGTCGATTTTCCTTCATGGGTAGTTGAGTCTCTAGACAGAGAAGCGGCTCGCATAGGTGTTACGCGGCAGTCGATCATCAAGGTCTGGCTGGTTGAGCGATTGCACGCTGAAGCTGCTAACAAGGCACTGAAAGGTGACGCTGATCTGGTATCACTTTCGTAGACACTAATTTTGTCAACGAAGGAGGTGCAGTGTGGGACAGACCAGAAATAGAAAGTACGATCGCTATACGTTGGCCTACAAGCTTCAAGCCGTTAAGTTATCCAATCATCCTGGCGTTAAGGCGACGGCTGTCGCTGAGTCACTTGGGATCCATGTTGTGGTGCTCTATCGCTGGCAAACGGAGCATCGGCGTGGAGAACTAGGAGCCAACATTCAACTGAAAGTGGAAAAGCGGTCACCCAAAAGACGACCAGATAGAGCTGATCCTCTGATTGAGAAGCAAGAGGAGTTGGATATAGCACTCAAGCGCATCAAGCTGCCGGAGCGTGAGTTGGCCAGTAGCCAAAACGAGCTTGATCTTCTAAAAAAGGCCGAACGATTCTTCGCCGAGAAAAGACGCAAAGCTTCGAGCAAGTAGAGAAGAGTCGCGACGGTAAAAGCATTCGACAACTATGTCAGCTTTTTGGTGTGTACTGCAGCGGCTACTACGCATGGCGTAGTCGTCCGATCTGCCCACGAGCGCAAGTCGATAAGAAATTTGGCGCTGCTATAGAAGAGTTTCATCAGGGTTTTCGTCGAAGCTATGGATCACGGCGAGTGCATCAGGAGCTACGACAAAAGGGCATGCTGTGTAGTGTTAGGCGGATAAGGCGTTTGATGAAAGAAGCGGGAACCAAAGCATCCACAACAGGATTGTATGTATGGAGCCCCGGGCGTCAGGCGTTCTATTCGGGCACGGGTAACCAGCTGAGAAACGCCGCCGAGGCGATCAAGCCCGGTCAACAATGGACAGGGGACTTCACTTACATCAACGCAGACGCTGATCGGATGCATCTTTCATTCGGACCAGGACATTGAGTACGCAGCCCATGACTACAGACACCTGGTCGCGTCTGCGGGGCTGATTAGAAGCATGAGCAGGAAAGGGACGCCTCAAGACGATACCATCGTGGAGTCATTCTTTCACAGCATGAAGTCAGATGCGGTGACCAAGGCGATCTACAAGAACGAGATTGAAGCAGTAGTCGAGATCATTGAGTACATGCATTTTTACAACAACGAGCGCTTACACTCTTCCATAGGCTACCAATCACCACAAAACTATGAAAAGCTCTGCGCATAAAAAGTGTCCGCGAAAGTGGTATCAGATCAGAGAATAGTGAAGTTGGATCCATGCATGGCAACCTGACGCGATAAATTGAATTGCCAAGAGTGATCCAGAGTTTTCAGCCGTTTTGCAACCGTCCATGTAATCGGGGGTAGAACCCTATCGAGGTAAACGATGTACTACATAGTTGAATCTAATAAATCTTTTAAGCAAGCTGTAAGCGACCTAGATGCTGCGGTAAAACGCAATGGATTCGGCGTATTACATATACACAATCTTGGTGAAACCCTTCGAAGCAAAGGCATAGAATTTTCCGAGCAGTGCCAAATATTTGAAGTATGTAATCCAAAACAGGCTGCCAAAGTGTTAACGACCGACATGCGTCTGAATATGGCTTTGCCATGCCGTATATCCGTGTACACGGAGAGTGGGAAAACTAGAATTGGGTTGATTAAGCCGGCTCAGATGCTATCCGCACTCTCTCAAGATAAAGCTCTGTTAGAAGTTGCGAATGAGGTTGAAAAAAGTACAATTAGTATGATTGAAGAAGCGAAATGAGTGACGAACACATAATAAACCGTTTCTGAGCGACAACAGTACGTCGTCATGTCTTTTGCAAAAGGCGCAAAAGTCACGCCAACATTCTTTTGCGCCAGAACAGGGGCGTTACACTGTAGATAGGAAGTAATTTTTAGATGGGGTTTATTGAACGCTTCCCGTGCAGGCAGTTGCATTTCTCTATGCTAGAAAAGCAACTGCCACTACTAGAGTGGAAATTAACAGGGATTATTCAAGCATATCCCCGGGAGTTTCCGGCAAGCGAGGCATCGTCTGTTCTGGGAAGGCGCCAGTCAGACCTTCGAGAAAGGCGACGATATCACTCACTTGTGACTCTGTAAGTGTCTTATCCAGCTGAGTTGCTGCCATCACTCTTACTGCCTCAGGGAGTGATTTAACGAGTCCATTGTGCATATATGGCGCGGTATAAGTGAGGTTGCGCAATGTCGGCACTCGCCACATATTTTGGTCCTCTATTTTCCCAGTCTGTACAGCCTTACCACCATCGTTTAGCAATAGGTATTGCGCTATATAAGGTGAATTGGGGTAGGTAGGGAATTTCACTAAGAAACCGGTGCCGACTGGTAGCGGTGGCCCGCTGAAATTCGCGCCTGAATGACATGACACACAGCCTGTGTCGGCAAACGTTTGCATACCGCGTTGTTGCTGATCACTCAGCGCTTTCTTATCGCCTTTTACAAAAAGATCATAGGGGCTATTCGGTGTGATAAGCGTACGTTCGTAGGCCGCAATTGCCATGGCGATAGTATTGTCGCTGATAGGCATGTTAGGCCCAAACACTTCTTCAAACCTAACTTGATAACCTGGAAGTTCTTTAATGCGATCGACCGCAAGATCCATCTCCATTCCCATTTCAATAGGGTTGGCAATTGGACCTTTTGCTTGGGCTTCCAATGTGGGAGCACGCCCGTCCCAAAACTGTACAGATAGGAAAGCAGCATTCCAAACCGTCGGCGCATTGCGTCCTCCGAGTTGGCTATGTACTCCCACCGATGTACTGCGGTGATCGTCTCCACCTTCCATTACATTGTGGCAGGAGAAGCAGGAAATGGTGCCATTGGAAGAAAGTCGAGGATCAAAATACAGCATCTTACCCAACTCAACTTTTGCCGGTGAGGTGGGATTATCTGCGGGTGATGGTGCTTGCTCGGGAAGCGCTTGCCAATCGGCACCAAAAACAGCAGTACTCAAGAGAATGAGCGCCGCTGGCGCAATGAATAGTGACTTCATCTTATATTCCTTTTGTTTAATAACGAAAACCGGAAGCGAGAGTCTCTTATCAGCTGCGAATACCAGTCGAGGTTTGACAGTGTCGCGTGACCCTGCATTTGCTACTATGTTGCAGGCATTCTTTAGTTTCTAAATTCTCTCAGCGAAGCTACTTAGCAGGGTGTGATGTTACAAAAACTCATCTATGCTGTTCCGTTCGGTACAGCACCGTGCACAGGTATTTTGTAGATTAAGTTAAAAGAGCAACGAACCTGACTCCAGATACGCACAGATAGGTAGTAATGCTTATGGGTTTCGACTAGATTGCTGAACTTGAATGAATGCGCGTCTACCGATTTTGTCTAGTGTTCAACTTGCTCGGCTTTTAGGCGCATCTCTACCATGGATGGACTTCAGTGCTTCGGAGAAAGCATGTTCAAAAACTACCTTAAGATTACGCTGCCTAATCTCTACCGCGAGCGTTGCTATGCTCTTCTGAATATTCTGGGCCTGACCCTTGGCATGGGTTGCTGTGTGGTCTTGGGTTTGCACGTGCTCGGCCAACTGAGGTAGGACCGTCATTTGGAAATGCACGAGCGAAAAATCAAAAGATCAAGTTCACTTATTCTCACGACTCGTATGACTGAGTTTAGATCAACGAACCTGACCCGAATGGCACTAAGTTAAGCCTAATACCGAGCCGCCAAAAAGCTTTAAAATGAGGGTATATTCAGCCTTGGACTACCCTCAATGCAGCCATTTCTCTCGCCTGATTTTAATATCCTAAGCTTACGCAGAAAACCCAAGTCGGCGGCTCAAAAAATAAAGGAGTTAAAAGACAAACTTCAATCTCATCACCTAACAAAAATCAGTCGTGTTCTTGAAGCATTTATCCCCACACGGTTGTTCGACGAGCATCGACCTAACACGTCTAGACGCCGCATTTTCAGCATAGAGAATACGTTTTGGGGATTCTTTCTTCAAGCCTTACAATCCGATAGTAGTTGTCGGTCAATTGTTCATCAGTTTCGTGTTTGTGCAAACGCTAACAAAGCCGCTATATCAACATCTACGTCAGCCTATTGCCAAGCAAGAAAGCGCTTACCTAGTCAGTTGTTAACGACAGTGTTTAATCATACTGCTCAACTGAAGGACGCCGTGCACCCGCTAGTCAATAGGAGAGTTGTTTGCGCTGATGGAACCGGCCTTCTGGCCGCTGATACTAAAGAGAATCAAGACCAATGGCCTCAGATGTCTGGCCAGAAAGAAGGCTGCGGTTTCCCCCAGCTTCGACTCTGCGCATTGTGTAATTTGCATACAGGGGTTGCTATAGACTACAGGCTGGGCAATAAACGTTCTCACGAGCTACCGTTACTCAGAGAGCAAGAAAGTTCTTTTGCCGAAAACGACATTTTTATCGGAGATAAAGGTTTTATATGCTTCTATGATCAAGCGCGTCTGCTGGAGATCGGCGTCGATTCGATTGTTGCTTTAGCCAGAAGAAAACCAGTATCGTCAAGTCAGGCTGATCAAGTAATGGGCGAGAATGATCTGCTTATTTCGATACCAAAATTTACAAGCTCTATTGCCATCAGTCGATACCCAAAAGAGCGTTGAAATGCCTTGCCCAACACCATGCAGATGCGACAGATAAAGGTCGATTTCAATTATCCGGGTTATCGCTCGAAAAGTGTTTATTTGCTAACAACACTGCTGGATGAGAAGAAATATCCTGCAAAATTAATCGCTGAGTTATATCGCCAAAGATGGGGCATTGAGCTTTACTTTCGAGACCTTAAGACGACGTTAGGCATGGAGTTTTTGAAGTCAAAAACGCCTGCGATGGTGACAAAGGAGATACAGATGTTCTTCATTGTATTCAACGTTATTCGTTGTCTTATGATCGAATCTGGCAGTGGGGGTGGGGACTTTGTTCTAGGATTTAAATCGTGTGTGCAAACGCTGTTATCTTACTGCGAAAGCGACAATGATATTTGCGCCATCAAGGCCTCTAAGCACAAGTATTTGTTACTAAATGAGATTGTGAAATGTAGACTCTATCAACGCCAAGGAAGGGTTGAACCTCGACAACTAAAACGAAGATCCAAGCCCTTTAAACTTATGGTAAAACCAAGAGCGGAATTAAGGAGCGAGATGTTCGCGAAGACGGCTTAACTTAGTGCCATTCGAACCTGACCCTTTGATTTCTGACCCTTTGATTTTGGTTTGTGCACCAAGGACACGCTGGCGCTTATTTTTTGAGCGCGCAGCCTCGCGGAACGCCTTATTGGCTGAGTAAAATAACCAGAAGCACTGCTGCGGTGCAGGCGAGAATGGCACTCAATCCCTGCCAGAACCGAATTGGATCGCGCTCTAAAAGTGGGCGCCCATCTTTGAAGATGAGTGAGTGGTTGGGGTTACGCAGGTCGAACAAAAATTCGGAGAGTTCTTGATAGCGTTTCATCGGATCTGAGTTCACTGCCTTCTTCAACATGCCATCAAACCAATCCGGAATCGCCTCGTTATAATCACGGGCTGGCGTGTAAATGAGCCCTGTCCAATTCTTGCTTTTCCAATTGGAAGGCAGGTCGCCGAAGGGCAATTTACCGGTCAGCATTTCGTAGGTGATGACACCCAACGAATAGATATCGGAGCCATTGGTAATGGCTTGATTAGTGAGATATTCCGGCGCGGTATAGTTCTTAGTGCCCAAAAGATCGCTGCGATACAGCGGCGATTCTATCTCGGCAATGCCTGCAACTTTAACGGATCCGAAATCCACAAT
>JBBSOB010000242.1:0-7739 GCA_038260205.1 Phormidesmidales cyanobacterium | reverse complement strand
TTCAAAGAGGTCAACAGCATTCACTTTTTGCCCGTGCTGTTTTCGCCTGACGAACTCCGCGCCCAGTTAGCGCAGCATTGTCCAGACCGCGCTGTATAGTTGGCTTTCTGCGGCTGATTGGCTCTTACGCCTAACCGCCAAACGTCTTTGGCTCGGTGCCAGCTATCAGCCGAGAAATGTTGCTGCGATGGCGAAGCACTACGTAAAGACCACCGGCAATCGTTACTAACAGATAGGCCAACGGTTGCCCGGTCACCCCCATAAAAATTATTGCCGCGATCGCCGCCGCGATCGATCCCACCGACACCGTCCGCGAAATTGCCAGCACGATTCCAAACACCGCCGCCACGCTCAGCCCCACCGGCCAGGCCAGTGTCAGCAAAACCCCCAGTCCAGTTGCTGCCGATTTCCCGCCCGAAAATCCTAGCCAAACAGATTTACTATGACCAATGACAGCAAGCAGCCCAGCGGCTACGAGAATCCACGATTGCCAGTCAGCTGCCACGTCAAATTGAGTGGTTAACCATCGCAATAACAGCACCGCCGATACGCCCTTTAGCAAATCAACCATCAGCGACGCGATCCCAGCGCCTTTACCCACGACTCGAAAAACATTGGTTGCCCCGGTGTTGCCAGAGCCATGTTCGCGAATATCGATGCCTGCGATCGCCTTAGCCAACAAAAATCCCGTCGGGATAGATCCCAAAAGATAGGCCGCTAGCAGGCCCGCTAGCAAAATGGCGATGATAGAGCCAGACATGATAATTCGAGGTTAAACAGGGTTTAGTAATAGTCGTAATCGGCAGACGGATTCGCCAGATCGGGCGCAAACCCCAACCACAGCGGAAACTGAAGCAGCGAAAGGCTGACCTTATCTTCGGCCTCATCCATAATCAAAAAAGGAATTCTACCGTTTTCTAGCAGCCGCTCTGCCCGCTGAGCCATCGGTTCGCTCGCCTCAAACAGCATCACGCCCCGGTTGGAACCAAAATCAGCTCGGTCAATGCCCAAACAATCTTGCAGCCAGCGTCGCCATTCACCCAGTCGCTCGGGCGTCGTCGCCAGCACCAGCACACACAGCCGCTGTCCGTAAATTGAATACAAACAGGAAATCGCCGCCGAGGCTACCAGTACGTTTTGCAACCGAGTGCCCAGGCTCTTGATCGAACCGCGTCCGCTCTGATTAAAAAACCAGCTTGACGTGCGCTCCGCATGAATGGGTTCGAAGGTGCGCCGAAGCTGCCAGGGCGGGCCGTAGTAGTCGGGCCGGGTGCGGTATTGATCTAACTGACTGCGAATGCGATCGCGCTGTTCAGCAAACCGCTGCGCCGCTAAAGGAATGATCTCATCGCTATCGTTACTCGAAGCCGGAGCCGCAGGTACAGAGGACTCCGCTGGGCGTACCTCTCTAGGCGACGGCACCAGATCAATCTCTTCTGCCGCCGTCGCCAAATCTTGTAAACTGCCGACCAGATAGTTTTTAAAGCCCTGGACGCGAATGGCAATGTCCTGGGAGGAACCGGCAAAATTAGTGCGCATCTCCGTTTCCAGACGCTCTTTACGACGCTCTAGCTGCTCAATTTCTCGCTGCAATTCTCGACGCTGAGCGTCCAGTTCTTGCAAGCCCTGACGCACCATTTGCGCCACATCAGCCTGCACCCCAGACGAACCGCCAGATGACCCGCTAGATAAACTGTCAGACGAACCGCCCGTCAACCCTGTAGAAGCTCGCTTGAACCCGCCAGAGCTAGTTCCCAACCCGCGATCTGACCGCTGCAATCCCAGCGGTCTGGGCGGACTAGAACTGCTGCTACCCGTAGAAATATCGTTATCAGCAGCCGAATTATTAGGAGCAGTCGGGTCTTCAGGAGGCATAGCAGCAGGTTTGTCCGAATCGGCGATGGGTTGACCACAAAGCGGATTTACCGCAAAAAATACTGGCAAGAAACACTGGGAGCAAACTAAACAGTAAACATGGTGAATGACGCAGACAGCCTTACTGAGAGGCTTTCCCCAGCTCGCGAGATCGAGAACTCGCCGCTCTTACCGCCTCTATCAATGACGATCGCAGTCCCAGTTCTTCTAGACAAGCAATCCCTGCGATCGTCGTTCCCCCTGGACTGGTCACCCGGTCTTTTAGTTCAGCGGGATGGATGCCCGTTTTTTGCAGCAGTTGCGCGGTTCCTAGCACCGTCTGCACCGCTAGCTGATTCGCGATCGCCCGAGGAAGTCCCGCCGCCACGCCGCCATCTGCTAGCGCTTCAATCACAATCGATACATAGCCAGGGCCAGAGCCAGACAATCCGGTCACCGCGTCCATCATGCCTTCTGCCACCTGAACCACCTCGCCGACGGCGGAAAATAGCTCAATTGCCAGTTCGCCGTGCTCGCTACCGGCTTTACTGCCCAGCGCGATCGCCGTCATCCCAGCACCCACCGTAGAAGGCGTATTGGGCATCGCTCGAATGATCGGAGAACCAGGGATAGCCTCTTCTAGCTTAGCAAGCGTCACACCAGCCAAAATGGAAATAACTAAAGGCGGAGCTTCGCTATCCGCATCCGCAAAATCTTTGGCAACGCGCTCAAATATCTGAGGCTTAACCGCCAGTAAAATAATTCGACTGGCCTCAATCACTTCTCGATTAACAGCGCTCGTCTGAATCGAATGCTGCTCCGAAAGCACCTGACGCCGTTCGGGAGAAGGCTCGCCTAGCAGCACCTCATCCGGCGTATACAGCCCCTGAGAAAGAAGGCGAGATAACAGCGCTTCGCCCATTACCCCACCGCCAATGATGCCAAGTCTTACAGACAACAGCCGACAGCTCAATGAATTTCCCCCACAGCATACCGCGAATAGGGCGCTCGTCTCCTCTTGAGAACAAGCAAATCATTTAGCTGACGGCTGTATCCAAGTCGTCGTCGTTTTAACTAGACCGCCGGGGTAACCAGAACCTCAACTGAGGCGACTACGCCATACGAGCAACCTGTTCGGTAGCCCAAGCAGGTGTAGGCGCAGCCTGACGAGCACTTATAGAAGACTGGCCAGATTCTTGCGTCGTAAAGTCTTCTTCGCCTTCTGTAGGCATACTCACCTGAACGCAGTTAGGTGTAAACAAGAAGATGCTCTCACCGATGCGCTCTTGATGGCCGTCCATTGCATATGTACCGCCAGCTACGAAGTCAACTGCTCGCTGAGCCTGGTCGGGATCCATGATAGTTAGGTTCAAAACCACAGATTTGCGCTCGCGCAGCGCCTGGATCGCTTGAGGCATTTCTTCAAAAGTGCGTGGCTCCATTACCAACACTTCAGACATCCCGTTCATTGCACCGGGCATCCCAATCACGTTATTCATTGACACCATTCCAGAATCGGTTGACAAAACTCTCTCGCGGATACGACGACGGGCCGGGCGCGTCTCTTCGGCTGGCGGAATCGGAGCCGCAATGGCAGAGCCGCTCCCCTGGAGCATTGCCTCTTCAGTACCGTCCTCTTCGTAGAGATTCTGATACTCTTCGCCTTCTACTTCTTCGTACTCGTATTCATAATCCGCTGGATCGTTCAACCCAACGAAATCCTTGATTTTTCCAAAAAGACCACTCATTCAGATGTGCTCCATCACGACATTGACGACTGGGTAAAACGCTTAATAACTAAAGCTCAGCTTAGTAACCTAGTGCTGAAGAATTATATAGCGCTATGACCATAAAACTAGGGCATTTCTACAAGCAGCTCAGTCCCGCTTTTGGCCGCCAAATCAACGGCTGGCAAAGAGCAGGAGGGTTTTCTAGATAATTTTTCTAGATATAAGTAACCTTGGCTGTGAGAAGTCCGTACATAATAGCCATCAATTAAAGCAATAAATCGTCTAAAAATCAAAAATAATATCGGATAATTTCGGACTGCTTTGATTGACTGACCATCGGTTTACTCTTGTCCTTTCTCATTCTCAAACGCAATAGGGACAACCGTTTAGGTAGATCCCGGCAGAGTAGAAGGCGGTCAAAAAGTTCCCGGAGTTAACGACTTAGTTTTATCTAGCGTTGGAAACTAGATTCACAAGCATTACCCCACGCTTTGATAGTTCTGTCAAGGCCCGGTTGTCTATTTTTGTGACAGCGATTTTGCAGGCTTTCAGCGAGGTTTCGCCAATTTTCTTGCAAAACGACGCGGGCTAAATGGCATAAGGCCCGCTGACTGCGATCGCGCATCTATTGCATCTAAATCTAACTACGGCGACCGAAAAGCCCGCTGCCGATTCTGACCATGGTGGCTCCTGCCGCGATCGCCTGCTCAAAATCAGCCGACATTCCCATTGATAGCTCATCCATTCGCAGATGCTGCCAGGGCTGCTGCTGCAAATCGGCCCTCAGCACCTCAGCCTGCTCAAAAATCTCCGCTGCCCGCGTCGAACTCAACCCGTAGGGCAAAATCACCATCAGCCCGCAAATCTTTAAATGCGTCAGCTTATCTAGCTCAAGCAGCGCTGCTTTCAGCTCATTCAGCTCAAAGCCATCTTTGCTAGGATCAGGCACTAGCTTTACCTGTAAACAACAGTGGGGTGATTTATTTAGCTCCGCCGCCTGCCGGTCTAATCGGTTAGCTAGCTTCAGACTGTCCACCGAATGAATCCAATCGAAATGCTCTAAAACCTTGCGGGACTTATTAGACTGCACGTGGCCAATAAAGTGCCAGGTTACATCCGTAATATCACTTAAAGCCGCCTGCTTGTCCAAAGCCTCCTGTACCTTATTTTCTCCAAAATCACGGATGCCAAGCTGGTAAGCCGTCCGTACAACATGAGCCTCAAAAGTTTTAGTGACTGCGATTAGACGAACAGACGCTGGAATAGCGGATCGAATAACCTGCAAGCGAGCTTCAATCGAAGCTTTCAACTCATCCAATGCCAGGCCCTCTTGTGGGATTTTGTCTGCTGCCAACGATTCCATTTTTACTCAATCTTGTCCCTAAGCTTTACGACTTCTTCCGCCGGTATGCGTTCGTCAGCGCTGCCTAAAAGAAACTACTAAAAAACTACTCGAAGAGACTGCTAGATAAAGCTTTTAGAAGACCTGCTTGTACGTTTTTTGGAGCTGGTCGTGCTCTGATTGCGCACCCGTGCGTCGGATCATCCGCAAACGCTGTTCGATCATCTGCTTGGCCTCTGCGCGACCAGTTGGCTCGAAGGCTAGTCCCGATGCATCGTTTTTAACCAGGAAAAATAGACGATGGGCATACAGGGTTGCGAACAGCTCTTGCCCCTCGCCGATTACACACACTCTAAAAAGCAAGCCAAAATTAGGGTGATTAAGGTAGTTTTCTGTACTCATTCTGGCCTAAGGGGGGTGCATCAACGAGTTTACAGCGTTTTAATAGAATTCTATACTTTGAATCTCATGCGCACTCATTCTTTGAATTTGTCCGGTGCCGCTATGGTCAGTCTCACGCCTGAACTGAGGGCCGCTATCAGACAGGTTATGCTCAAAGCCCTAACGCTATCAATTGGGCTTTAGATTTTTGTAGGGACTCTATCCACTCTTTTTCGGGTTGACTATCTGCCACAATCCCGGCTCCCACCTGTCCCCAGACCGCGCGGCTCTTTTTCTCTGGGCTATGTTCGTCTGAGCTATGCGCTACTACGTTAGCCTCTGTCATTTCAGGAGATAGCAGCAGCGTACGAATCAAAATGTTCAGATCTAGCTGTCCGCGTCGGTTGAAATATCCGCAAGATCCATAGAATAAGCTGCGTCGCACCGGTTCTATTTCTTCAATAATTTCCATGCACCGAACTTTGGGACAGCCCGTAATGGTGCCACCGGGAAACATTGATGCTACTAGCGCTGCTACTGACTGATGCAGCTTTCCGGTGACATTGCTGACTAAATGCATGACATGGCTATAGCGTTCAATGGTCATCAGTTCTTCAACCGCGACCGATCCCCACTGACAGACTCGGCCCAAATCATTACGCTCTAAATCAACCAGCATAATGTGCTCTGCTTGCTCTTTGATATCTGCTCTTAGCTCGTTGGCGATGCGTTGATCGGCGGCGGCTGTCGCTCCTCGAGATCGGGTGCCTGCAATTGGCCTAGACTGCACTTTGCCGTTTTTTAGATGCACTAAGCGCTCTGGCGAACAGCTCACAATATCTCCCCAGGGCGATCGCCAATAGCTAGCAAACGGCGAGGGATTAATCTGCTGTAACGTTCGATATACTTCCCAGCTGGGTGCATCGGTCTGCGCCGAAAACCGCAGCGAATGGTTCACCTGAAAAACATCCCCGGCTCGAATATGATCTTTCGCAATGCGAACAGCTCGCTCAAAGTCAGCCTGCTCGGTTTCAAACTTTAGGGAGTGCGTATTCCACTGTCTGGGCAAAAAAGCAGGATTAAAGACCGCTATCCGCTCAGTCATTTTCTCCAGATCCGCAAGTGTTTCTGCCGCTAGCCACAGCCGCTGTTGAAAATGATCGAGCACCGCAAACTCTCCAGGCTCGTACCAAAAAGCCACTGGAAACGGCAGCTTGTCCGCTTTTAGCTGGGGCAATCGCTCTATCTCCCAGGCAAAGTCGTAGCCCAGCCAGCCCAGCCAGCCCCCGGTGAACGGCAGCTCATCATCTAGGGCGATGCCTTCTACGGTGGTCGCAGATGACGGATCGCGCCTGAATTGTTCCATCTGCTTGAACAACGGCAAAACGTCACCGATCGCTGGTGTCCATAGCTGTAGCTTTTCCTCTATCCGGCGCGGTGCTCCGGCGCAAATGGAATATCGGGCCATCGCGATCGCCTGCTCCGGCAAAGAATCGAGCGGCAACGGATACGGACTCTCTAACAACGTCGCAATGCGCTCAAACTCAGAAATCGGCTCAGACGAGATCCGGCGAGATTGAAAAAGCGCGTCGAAAATATCGGAGCCGGTTCGGTTGGAGAGGGGGAGCGATCGCCAAAAAAAATCAGAACAAGGCTTCATCTACCACCCTCCTACGTCTCTGCGCCAAACGCAATTCGCGCCCACCAGAACAGGCCCAATCCCCCAATTACAAACCAGTCCCATCCCTTTAGCTTCAGCCGGTGCCACATCACCCGATGCTCATTGGGACTGGTGAATCCGCGCACCTGCATCGCACTGGCAATTTGCTCCGCTCGCAGCAGCAAATTCTGCACCAGTCGCTCAGCCACCATTAGCCAAATCTGAATCGCATTGCGAATCCCCAGCTTCTGCCACTTAATCGCCCGCGTTCGAATCGAACGTACCAAATTTTGCACTTCTTCTAGCACCAGCGGAATAAACCGCAGTGCCAGCGTCAGCGTCAGCGCAATCTCTGTCACCGGCAGACCGAGCCACCGCAGCGGCTGCATCAGATCTTCTAGTCCTTCGGTAATTTCTTCTGGGGCTGTTGTCAGCAAAAATAGCGTCGTCGAGTAAATCAGGGTGAAAAGTAGCGTGCTGACTTTGATGGCGATTCGGAGCGATCGCTGCGTCACCAGCAGGTTGAAATTCAGCGGTAGAGCCACATCCACAATGTTGTACCGATAGCCCGTCACCGTCGGCACCGCTGGCAGCACCTCCGGCGGCATAAACCCATCGGGCCAATCTTGAATCATCTGCGCGGTCGGCAACCTGGGCTGCTGCGTCACCGCAATTCCATCCGGCATAATCAGCAGCAGTGCCGTAACAAGCGCTCCCAACATCAGCAGCCAACCCATTTGCTGACGCCACACTCGCCAGGGAATGCGCGCAC
>JBBSOB010000241.1:0-7761 GCA_038260205.1 Phormidesmidales cyanobacterium | reverse complement strand
TTCAACGAGTTCGTCAAAACCGGACTAGTCGAAGAAAAAGCCGTCCGATTCAGCGGCGCACAGGCAGAAGGCTGTTCTCCTATTTCTCAAGCATTTAAAGAAGGCCGCGACTTTATCACCCCGGTTAAGCCCAACACCATCGCCAAATCCATTGCCATCGGCAACCCCGCAGACGGAATGTACGCCCTAGAAGTCGCTCGTAAAACTAACGGCAACATCGAAGACGTTACCGATGCTGAAATCATCGAAGGCATGAAGCTTTTGGCAGAAACAGAAGGCATCTTCACGGAGACCGCAGGTGGCACCACCATTGCAGTGCTCAAAAAGCTGGTAGAAGCCGGTAAAATCAGTCCCGACGAGAAAACTGTGGTCTTTATCACCGGCAACGGACTGAAGACCACCGAGTCGGTACAAAGCCACATCGGTGAGCCGCTAACCATCGAGCCAAAGCTAGACAGCTTTGAGCGCGCTTGGGAGAGAGCAAGTACGCTCAATCGTTTAGAGTGGCAGCAAACCCAGGTATAAACCAGGTATAAAGCTGAGTGGCAGCCTCTGCTGTTCATTCTCTTTAATGTCTAATGTCTAAGCGCTCTAATGTTTAGGCGCGCTAATGCTTAAGCCTTTTAATGTCTAAAAAGGGGAGATCTTTTCTTCTCTTACCCATTGTTCATTCGTCAATCTTCAAAAACATGCCCGTAAAAGTTCTCATTCCCACTCCGCTGCAAAAGTTCACTAAAGACGAAGCTACCGTTGAATGCGATGGCAAGAATATCGTCGATTTAATGGAGACTTTAGATAGCAAGTTTCCTGGCATCAAAAAGCGCCTGTGCGACGATAGCGGAGAGCTACGCCGCTTCGTTAATTTCTACGTTAACAGCGAAGACATCCGCTTTCTAGACAACAAAGAAACTGAGCTAAAAGATGGCGATGAAGTTAGCATTGTGCCAGCAGTAGCAGGCGGCTAAGCATCCTCAACGTATTTTTTTGACCAGAAGAGAAGAAAAGAGAGAAGCTGTCGGATATCTTGCGGCAGCTTTTTTATTGATCGTTTTAGCAGTTCTCTACGTTGTGAGGATGGCTAAGAAAGCCTTAGTAGCAGGCGCTAGCGGCGTATTTGCCAGCGTCGCGGCCCCAATAATCCGATCGAGTCGGATGGGGAGCGATCGCACATACACATCATCAGGAATCGGGATTGCCGCTAGCTTGGGCAACACCGCCGCCCCTAGCCCCTGGGCCACCATGCTCACAATCGTAGAATCTTCCTTAATCACGTAGCCCACCTTGAACGACTGACCGCACTGATCCCAATGGTTGCGAACAGCGCTCGTGCATTCCGCATAATTGAAGAGAATAAACGAGTAGGCAGAGAGCGCCTCCCAGGTTAAATCTTTAGGAGGTGGCACCGCTTTCTTTGGCAGAAGAACAACATATTCATCTCGGATAATCTCTACCGTATTAAATTCTTCTGAGCGAGGTAGCGGCAACAGCCCCACATCCGTGTTCCCCTCTCGCAAAGACTGCTCTACCCCTGCCGGATCGAGTTCGGCTAGGCTCACTTCTACATGGGGAAACCGATTTCTAAAGCGAGCAATATTCGCCGGTAACAGATGAGTCGCTGCGCTGCGAAAAGAAGCAATTCGCAGGCGGCTATTGTAAAGGCCCTTCTCTAAATTCACCTCGTAGTCTATCTGCTCTCGTAGGTCTAACAGGGCGCACACATGGGGCATGAGCCGCTCGCCCACGGAGGTTAATTTAGCGCCTAGCCGACCCCGAGAAAGCAGCGGCACCCCTAGCTCAGACTCTAGAGATGCGATCGCCCGACTCACCGCCGATTGCGAAATTTCTAGCTGCATCGCCGCATCCGAAAAAGTGCCGCATTTAACCACTGCCGCTAGTATCTCAAGCTGAAAAATGTTCATAAATAGCTTCTATTCGCTTTGCGCATAGATGTAACGCTCTGAGCGGTTTGATCCTGAATAAACATGAAGTTAGGCTTTGTAGAACCCCGCGCAACGATTAACTCAGGTTTCATGTTTGAGCTACTCAATTTTCAAAAATTTAGAGATACCCCCAGCGTTCAGTTTTTTGATATTACCGTTCAAGAATCTAAAGCTCGCGACCTAGTGTTTCACAAAGGGCCTGCCATTAGCCCCAATAACGCTAAAGATACCAGCTGGCAGTTTTACCTTCATCCCCGCCAGCAAGACAACCTGCTAGCACTTTCAGGCGGTCGCACTTTTCATCTTGTCAACTTTGAATGGACGCACCCTTACCACGTCGTCCGTCTAGACGCGAACCGTCATATTCTAAGACTGCCACCTGGCACCTTCCATCGCTCCGAATCCGACCCTGAAGGTTCTCTGGTTATCAATCAGGCCGTACGCACCGAAAGCGCTACCGTACACAGCGAGTTTCGCGTTTACAACAGCGGCACCATTCCCAAATTAAAAGAACTGCTCGCCTCCGACATTCAGCCCGAGTATCACGGGTTTGAAGAAGGCTGTCCAATGGCGGCATAGCTTTTCTCCTAACAGATTTTCTCTGGATAGATAGAGCCAAACGCATTCCTGGCGTATTTTGTTTTACGTATTTTATTTATTGCCACTATTCGAGCGATCGCTTCTAAAATGGAACCTGATAGAACCCAAATAAAATGCGCGAGGCAGGTGCCAAAGATATGGCTAAGGATACCGTCAGAAATACAGCCCAAGATACAGATAGAGTGCTAATTTTTGACACCACCCTGCGAGACGGAGAGCAGTCACCCGGTGCAACGATGAACGTTGCCGAAAAGCTAGCCGTTGCCAAACAGCTCGCTCGACTAAAAGTAGACATCATCGAAGCCGGATTTCCCTTTGCCAGCCCTGGCGACTTTGAAGCTGTCCAGCGCATTGCCGCAGAAGTCGGCGTACCGGATGGCCCTACGATTTGCGGATTGGCCAGAGCCACCAAAGGCGATATCGAAGCCGCCGCCAAAGCGGTAGCCCCTGCCGCCAAAGGCCGCATTCATACCTTTCTGGCTACTTCAGATATCCACATGAAGTACAAGCTAAAGAAGTCGCGAGCAGATGTACTGGGTATGACGAGCGAAATGGTCGCCTATGCCAAAAGCTTCACCGATGACATCGAATTTTCGCCCGAAGATGCGGGCCGCAGTGAGCCAGCGTTTTTGTATCAGGTGTTAGATCGCGCGATCGCTGCCGGTGCAACCACCCTCAACATCCCAGATACCGTTGGCTATCTCACTCCCACTGAGTTTGGCGATCTCATCCGAGGCATTAAACAAAACGTGCCCAATATTGATAGCGTAGTCATTTCCGTCCACGGTCACAACGACTTGGGCCTCGCGGTCGCTAACTTTCTAGAAGCCGTTAAAGCCGGTGCTCGCCAGTTAGAATGCACCATCAATGGCATTGGCGAAAGAGCCGGTAACGCCGCCCTAGAAGAACTCGTGATGGCCTTGCACGTTCGCCGCCAATACTTCAATTCCTTCTTCGGCCTACCCGTAGAGTCCGAGACTCCGCTGACCAACATCAACACCAAAGAGCTGTACAAATCTTCTCGACTCGTCTCTAACGTCACCGGCATGTTGGTACAGCCCAACAAAGCCATTGTGGGCGCAAATGCCTTTGCTCACGAATCCGGCATTCATCAAGACGGCGTCCTTAAAAACCGTCTCACCTACGAGATTATGGACGCTCAGCTGATTGGGCTTAATGACAATCTTATTGTGTTGGGCAAACATTCTGGTCGCAATGCTTTTCGAACGCGGCTGAGCGAACTGGGCTTCGAGCTGAGCGATCAGGACTTGAATAAAGCCTTTTTGCGATTTAAAGACGTTGCCGATAAGAAGAAAGAGATTAGCGATCGCGACCTAGAAGCCATCGTTAATGACGAATCGCTGCAAGTTGCCGAACACTTCAAGCTAGAACTCATTCAGGTTTCCTGCGGCAGCAACGCCACGCCCACGGCTACGGTCACTCTCCGCACGCCGGACGGTCAAGATCTGACCGACGCCGCCATCGGCACTGGCCCAGTAGACGCTATCTATAGGGCTATTAACCGAGTGGTGCAAATCGAAAACGATCTGATTGAATATTCGGTTCAATCGGTCACCGCAGGCATAGACGCTATGGGAGAAGTCACCATTCGTCTACAACAAGGAGAGCGAATTTACTCTGGGCACGCCGCTAACACAGACATTATTGTTGCTTCTGCCTATGCCTATATTCATGCGCTAAATAGGCTGTATACCGCATTGCAAACAGGCGAGTCCATTCATCCTCAAAGAGAGAAAATGCCGGTAGGAACAGGCGTGTAGAAAATATCTCTATCCTAGCTCTGAAAAGCCCTGCGGCTCCAAGCATGTACTCGGAGCCGCAGGGCTTTTATCTATTGTTTCATCATCTGAGCGAATCGGAGTGCTTACGAGGAGCTAGTCGCGCTACCCACCGCGCCTTTGAGAGCTGCAATGCCTTGCTCAACGCTGCCCCAAATGCCCATATCAGGCTCTTTGCCCACTAGCTCGCGGGTGCCTACAAAGTACAAGACGCCTTTGAGCACTTCCTGGTGAGCGCGGTTTTCGAAGTTCACTTTGTTTAGTGGCTCCATTGCATCTTGCAAATCGTCATCTAAAGATTGTGCAGCTTTGTGCAAGACAAGGCCGGTCATCGTTTGTTGATGCTTGAGTAACTCTAGCTGAAAAAACTTGTCGTAGGTCGTCAGCTCGGAGCCAGCCATCATTTCGCCCACTTTTTTGGCGTGCTTTTGAGTGATGTCGCGAGGCTCTGGAACGCTGCCAAACTTGGCGATCGCCTTATCAATATCCGCCATGTTTTCTTGATCTTGAGAAACCATTTTCTCTAGGCGCTCGCGAATCTTGCTATCGTCTGTTTCCGCCATTAGCTTTTGTTCGCTGGTTAAAAGCACCTTTTGAAAAAGCTTGAGGTCGGCCAGCTTGCTAGCGAGGTTTGTTCTATCAGTCATCAGAGGAATTTTCCTTTTGTATAGTGAGGTTGCTTTCTCCTCTATCATTCCGCGATCGCTCGAACCGCTCCTCCATCTTCAGAGAGAACATAGATCGACTTATGCCTTATGAGATAGTTGATCTACCTCTATCTATCTAAATCCCTCAAATCAGCCTAAATCGCTCAAATCAGCAGACTGCGGCACCACATAATCAGGTTGAGCGATCGCACTCATCCGATCAAACACTTTGTCTTGAATCTGTCGTCCCTTCTTCACGCCTAGCTTCAGCAGCGTCCCCGGCCCTGGCACCACTTTCATCCCTAGCTGCTGCACCATCGACAAACTATCGCCTATTTCCCAATGCTCCACAATTTTGCTATAGCTCACCCGATCGATATGCATAATTGCAAAGCGCACCGACTTTTTCGTCGGCGGAATTCCCTTAAATTCGCCTAAATGAGTCCCCGTAAAAAAGCCGCTAGTCGTCACCCGATCGCGATGCGCAATGATTTGATTAAACACATACTGTCCATCCGGGAAAGCCTCATAAATCTCACGGCCCATTAAGGAAAATTCGGCATGAGATAGAGGCCGCTCTATGCCTGCGATATGCGCTATCAAGTTGGGCGAAAGCAGCGCCAATCCTTCTGAGCGTCGTCGATGGTCGAACGATTTGTAAAACTGCGTCACCAGCGCCTTATTTTGAATAGCCAGCAAATCATTAAACATAGGCGATCGCAGCAAACCTCAGTAAAGATATTGGTAAAAATAAATAGCTAAAATTAGACAAAGAACGTTCCTAACAGCATACTTTTATCTAGCCCATGCAAATCATGCTGCCCTACACAGCCAAGCAAAATCCGCTAAGCCATAAAATAGAAAGAGTAAAATAAAAAGAATAAAATAAAAAGAATCCTGTTATTAAAGTATCTGCTATGTCTTTTTCCGCTTCACTGCATCATTGCACTCAAATCATTAGGAGGAATCTACGGGCCTTCTTTCTGCTATTAGCAGTCATCGGATTAATTGCCAGTTTGCCCTCTCAGGCGATCGCCGCCAACCTTTCTCCCGCCCCCGAAACCGCTCGCGTCTACATCATAGAACCCAGCGACGGCCAGACCGTGCCAGAAGAATTTGCCGTCAAGTTCGGCCTTGTGGGAATGGGCATTGCCCCAGCCGGTATGGACAAAGCAAACACCGGCCATCACCATCTGCTCATCGATTTAAATACCGATCCTGATTTCACCGAATCGCTGCCAGCAACCGCAAACATCAGACACTTCGGCGGTGGCCAAACTGAAACAACCCTTAACCTATCGCCCGGAAAACACACCCTACAGCTACTGCTAGGCAACTACAGCCACGTCCCACACGACCGTCCCGTCCTATCAAAAAAAATTGAGATTACGGTAGAGTAAAGCGTTAGAATAGAGAACCCCTCAGGGTTTGCATCCTTCGAAAGACACTGTGAGCGCGATGGTCATCAGTTTTTGGAAAACTATTTTGTAAAACGGGTGTAAAACCGTTCACTTCCGAGCTGATTGTTCGCCGCTACCGAAGTCGTTCCAAACCGTTATCAAACTAAATTATCGCAGGAATCGTTCTGGAATACTTCTATGCCGGATACTTTGGAGAAGCAGCTTAGAAAAGAGATCTTAAAAAGACAGCAAGAAAAAAAACAGCAAGAAAAAGGTAAGTCCAACAAGAAAAAGACTTTTGTGCTGATAGCGATCTTAGGGGTATTGAGTCTTATGGTTAGTCTAGGTCAGTGGCAGATGAAAAAGTCTGAGCCTGCTCAGCTTAATCGACCGACGCCAGAAGGCGAAAAACAAAACTCAAACGCCTACAAGTCAGAAACCATATAGTCAGGAAGTTGTCAGAAAACTAGTCAGGAAGCCTGTCAGAAAGTTAGTCAGGCATTCGAGCAGGTAACTAGCAAGCAAGCCAAGAGGTTAGTTAAGAAGTTAGCCAATAAGTAGGTCAGCAAAGCGAGACTGCACCTATCTTTGTTTGCCTTTAGCAATAGCGCTATGCTGTTGTGACTGATCGTTTGGTTTTATGGATATTCGGCAACTACCTGGCACCGCTAACTACTTGGGAGCCACTTGGGACGGCAACGGCACAAACTTTGCGATTTTTTCTGAGAACGCAACCCAGGTAGTGCTGTGTCTGTTCGACGCCGATGGCCATGAAAGCCGCTACGAACTCCAGGAAGTTTATAACTTTGTGTGGCACACCTATTTAACTGAGGTGGGGCCAGGCCAGCGATATGGGTTTCGAGTTCATGGCCCTTTTGATCCGGCCAACGGGCATCGGTTTAATCCTCATAAGCTGCTGATTGATCCTTATGCGATCGCAATAGAAGGCGACGTTATCTCTAGCGAAAAGATCTTTAGCTACCGATGGGACAGCGAAGCAGCAGACCTGAGCTACAGCGAACTAGACAGTGCTCAGCAAGTTCCCAAATGTATTGTGGTTGACCCTAAGTTCAACTGGGGCAAAGACCGTCAGCTCAACATCCCCTGGCACAAAACCATCATCTACGAGATGCATGTAAAAGGGTTTACCCAGCAGCATCCCGATATTCCTGAAGACCTGCGCGGCACCTACGCCGGACTCGCCCATCCAGCCGCTATCAAGCATTTGAAAAACCTTGGCATCACCGCCGTAGAGCTGATGCCGATTCATCACTTTCACGGCCAGCCCGGCTATTTGGCCAGCAAGGGACTTTGCAACTACTGGGGCTACGACTCGCTCAACTATTTTTCACCTTCCGCGGGCTACAGCGCCACA